>JAHPYZ010000020.1:0-43167 GCA_019058425.1 Promethearchaeota archaeon | reverse complement strand
AAATAAATCAATAACTTGGACAACCAGAATTCCACTAATGTCTACATCATCAATAATTCCTTCGTTTATTTGAAATAATTGAAAAGATTTGCATGGTTCTTCTAAATCTCTCCCAAAATACATTGAACAATGACCTTCTGCAGCACACGCTTCATACCAAACACCTTTAATATTCCAATTAATTTTTGTTTTCTCTGACATAAGTGTATAAATCCTTTAATGATTAATAAATCTAGCTTTTAAAAATTCATTTTAGGGGTATTTCTGATACAAACTCTTTATGAAATCATCTAGTTGCTTCATGGTTTTTTTCTTTGTATCATAAGCTGCTTTTCCACATTCATCTTCCAAATCAAAGCACGATTTAAGATAGGCTTTATTCATAATTGTTAACATGGTTTTTGTAAAAAAGATGAATTCTGTCTGATATTTTGCAATTTCTTTCGCAAAATTAAGAGTTTCAGTATCAAGTTGATCGAGTGGAAAAATTTTTGCAGGAAAATTGATATTCCTTAATTGTTCCACACCAAATTTATCTGTAGTAAAAAGGAGATTCTTTGCATAAGTCAACCCAAGTCCCAAAAGAGGTAAAAGAGTCGCTCCAGTTTGAGGAAAAGCGGAAATTGCGAGTTCTGGCAATCTCAAATATAATTCTTCGATGGGTCTATCAGCAAAAACCCTTAAATCAGAAGCCATAATCGCCATTACTCCAAATCCTATAGCGATGCCTTGAATTTGTGTAATTACAGGTTTTTTCATAAGGATTATGGTCTCATTGACCTTTCTACCCCATTCAGTTATTTGTGATACTTTTTCAGGAGAACCTTGAATTTCTTTAAGATCATACCCTGCGGAGAAAAATCTTTGCCCCATACTCTTAATCAAAATACATTTAATTTTCTCGTTTTCATCAGCTTCAATTAATTTTTGATGTATTGATTTCAACATTGGAATATTACAAGCATTTGCCTTGTCTGGCCTGTTTATTGTTATCGTTGCTATACGCCCTTTCACATCAAATAGTATAAATTCTTGATCACTCATAAGATCCTTAACATAAAATTAAATTTAAAATATATTGAATTCAGTTATGTTTTTAAAAAAAAGTAATTTAACTGTATTAAACCAGACTTTGAGCAATAAGCTTAAGTAATAGAATTTCGTCAAAAAGGCTGTTGAAATGAATGTTCTTTATTATAGATAATGGGGGAAATTACATTATAATCAGGCCATTTAATATTAATACAGATAAAACTAGAATCATAGAAGTATGGAATAAAGTGCTTAATGATATAAATCCTACTTGGACAATTAAAGAAGAAGAGCTTGAAGTTGCACTCGAAGTAGAGGGAGATCAAACTGATCTTTCTCGAGATTGCTTGATTGCTGAAGATAATAACGGAAAAATGAATGGTTTTGCAATTCTTTTTAAATCATCTAAGCGTGATCCTTGGTGGCTAGAACTTAAGGTATTACCAAAACATTTTAAGTCGAATCTTTTAATAGAACTATTTGAAGCAATTTTAGATCTCGCAAATAAACAATGTGGTCCAAAAATCCTATTTAACATAACAAAATATATCTATAATAATTCACCTTTAAGATTCAAATTTGAAAATATGGGGTTAAAACCAGATCACTATGATTTTTGGATGCGTATGGAAAATTTTCACGCCCTTCAAAAATTAGATACTCCACAAGGCATAACATTCCAAAAAAAGCAAAAATTATCTGATTTCACTAATTTTGTAAAAGTTCTTAATGACGCATTTAAGAACCATTTTGATTTTATACCTTATGAGGAAAATGACTTTAAAACGATGCATAACACAGGTTGGAAAGGTTATAACGTTGAATATTGGTTTGCATTTGAAAAAAATAATCCAGTTGGAATTTGTGTTCCAATAATTAATCCCAATTTAGAAGAGGTAGGGATAATTAATACTTTGGGTGTTCTGCATAGTCATCATCATAATGGAATTGGTAGTACACTTTTGGGATTAGGAATTCAATCATTAATTGAGAAGGGTTGCAAAACAATCGAATTAGGTGTTGAAGCTAAAAATGAAAGGGCATTAAATCTTTATAGAAAATCTGGTTTCTATGAAGTAGATTCACGAACATTAATCTTCTTCATCATAGGATGATAATTCAAATACATTTCCGACTTATTTCGTGAGATTAATCTTTCTAATATTTTTCTTGAATGCTCTCTGAAATTTTTGAAATATAAATATGTAGATATTATTAGAGTTTTAATTAAATGGTTCTCAAATATTTTTGTAATTTCAGATAATTGTTAATGCTAACTATCAAAACGGAATAGAATTCATACAAAAGTTGAAAAAGAATCTAAGTAGATTATAGATTTCAAAAAAAAAAAGTGATATAATGATCAATTATGATCATTTAAAGGAGTTTCTAATATGTTAGTATTATCATAACGGAAAACGTCTGAAAGTGTTATGATTAAAATATGTTAATGGAATAATATATGCATGCAAGTGCAAGGGAGAAATATGTAATTTTCAGCACATAAGGGTTGAGGTGTTATAATCTAAAGATGATCGCTGAGGTAGAGTTTTTTACGGAAATATTTGAAGAGTTTCTGGGTATGGAAAATTATTTTTATGGGAATGAGTTATGGAAGTCTCATTCAATAATCAAATTAATGCGAGCTTCAGATGAATTCGAAGATCAGAAAATTGTAGAAGAAGGTTTAAAGATCATAATCAATTTATGCAGATTTAAAGAATGTGGAGAATTATTGGATTCTTATGAATTAGAGAGCCAATCACTTAACGAATTACCAGAAACAGAAAAAATTCTACTTGGATCAATTTTGAAGGCAGAATTCACTTAAACTGCTTCTCAAACTCCCAAATAGAATCTTGGATTGTATGAAGATTCTTAATAACTTTTCCAGCGGTTTTTGTTTCCATTTCAGGAGCATCAAACATTGCTTTTCCTACAGCTAAAGCTCGATTCTTTGTTTCCTCTATAATAGCTACGATATCTCCTTTTTCGATCGCTGGATCTATCTTAGTTATTCCAGGACGCATAACATCTGCTCCATTTGTAACATATCTAATCGCTCCAAAATCTACGACTATAGTTTTCAAATCAACTTGATTATTCAACAGAAGAGTTAAAACAGGAATATATCCCTCCTTAGATTTAAAGAATTTTAACACATTGTTTACTGCATATAAAATATCTCCAGCTTCTGTTTGTATGAGTTCAACATTACTCTTTTGAGGAAATATCTGATCAACAAACTTTTGATCATATTGCTTTAAGATTTCGTCTTTTAATGGTCTTAATTCGGACTTTCGTATGAAATGTCTTTGTTTTATCTTCATTAGTTAAAAAATAAACTTTAAGAAAATTAAAATTTAGTATTTTAAGTGATAAGATTTATTTTAGTTAGTAGTTGAGATCGATGAGTAGAGTTTATACTTCCGCTGTTGTTATCATTCCTCCCGAAGAAATAGGGGCTCCAATTCAAGAAATTCGGAAAAAATATGATCGTCAAATTAATAGATGGATGCCTCATATAACATTACTCTATCCCTTTAGACCTGAAACTGATTATAATATGCTTAGCAAAAGTTTTTCAGGGATTTGTAAGTCCATTGAACCATTTGAGATCACTTTAGGTGAATTTCATTATTTTAATCATGGTCGACAAAGGTATACATTATGGCTTAGACCAGAATCAGTAGAATTAATAATAAAATTACAAGCCAAAATTCTTGAAATAGTACCTGATTGTAATGATGTGAATAAATATAAGAAAGGGTTTAATCCCCATTTAAGCATAGGACAAATTAGTGGAAAAGAGAATCACCTATTACTCATTAAGAAATTACAAGAAAAATGGTTTGAAATTAAATTTCATTTAAATCAGATTTTTTTTATCTCTCGTGAAAAAAGTAAAAATTCACAGTTTGAAATAAAAAAAAGAATTCAACTTAAAAGAGGTTAAGAATCCCACTCTTTAAAATAATCGAAATTCCAAAAGATTGTTATATTATAAGTTTTAAAGCAAATTAGTATATGAACCCAGAATTAAACCTTATTAGGAAACAGCTCTTATTATTGATATTATATGAATTATTCAATCTCCAAAATTAATATTCTTCGATTAGTATTTCTTAGTTTAGGATTTTTATTTCTTCTCTTATCATATCTTTGTTTCTTCTCTATTATTCCTGGTTTTGAAATTTGTGGAAGTCCTTGTGAATATTGGTGGTCATGGTTTATAAATTATCCTAAGCAACAACTATGTGCTCAGGTTTGTGTTTATAGAAATGTATTATATAAACCTTTTATGATAATTGGTGGAATCTTAATAATTTATGAGATTTTAACTGAAATTTATTATATAACAAGAATCCGTTAGAAAAGTAAAACTTCACAATTTGAAATAAAAAAACCAATTCAACTTAAAAAAGAATGATTAAAATTTTTATATTCGAAACTCATTAATTAATTAATTAAAAACTGAAAATTATCTAAAAAATACTTGAAAAAATCATGTCAGAGGATAAAAAAGAAGGAAAATTAGTGTTCCAAGGACGTACAGAGATGATATTTAAGATAATTGTAATTGGAGATCCTGCTGTTGGTAAAACAAGTCTTTTGACAAACTTCTGTGGTGAAAAATTCAATTATGAATATGTGCCGACTGTGGGTGTTAATATTACCAAGGAACCAGTCACAGTAAAGGATGATATGGGTAAAGACATCACTATCAATCTGATGGTTTGGGATATTGCAGGTCAACCCCAGTTTTATATGTTACACAGACCATACTTTAATGGAGCAGATGGTATGATGTTAGTTTATGATATTACAAGATCTAGTTCATTCTCAAATATAAATAATTGGTATTCAACATCAGTTAAATATGGGCTTTCAGGAATTCCACGAATTTTAATAGGTAATAAAATTGACTTAAATGATGAGAGAAAAATTATCTTACCTATGGCTGAACACTTGAGCGAAAAGATAGGAGCGCCTTTTTTTGAAACCTCAGCATTAACGGGAGAAAATGTGAAATCAATCTTTCAAAAAATAGCAGAGCTTACTTTACGTTCCAAATTAGAAGAATAAATTTGATCATTTTATGGTTCTTCTTTTATCTCATTATAGTTTTATTGAATATTTAACCAAGAAATAAAAAAGAAAAAGAGTACTATAAATATAATCATACTTAAAGCATATATAGAAAATCATGGGCTTTAAATATGCAAGAACGTAACTTTCAATAACAAATTTGATCACTATTTACCTCTTTTCATAAGAGAGAATAATGAGAAGCTATTATTCCATTGATTTCATCTACTTCTTTAATTATACCACTTCTCTTTAACTCTCTTTAAAGAATTAATTTAACATTCAATATTGGTAAGTAAATTTGATAAACTTGAGCTAAGAGAATTCTAGAGCTTATTTATCCAAAATCCAATTTTTTCTTTCAAAGACGCTTTACTTTCATCTGATATTATCTCTTCTGCCATTAATGTCTTTCCAAATTGCGAAATTTCATAAAGAATTTTATGACCTCCCTTAAAGATAAATATGTCTTCTTTAATATTCTCTAGTTGTTCAATTACGGATTCAGGGTCATCAATATCATCTATTTCATTCTTTAGAATATTGAATTGTTCTATAATTGATTCTTTTTTATCTGTGGCAGATGTATCTCGCTCAATTTCTTCACTTTTAGCTTCTCTGGAGTGAAACGATATATCTGCCCTTTGAATTAAAGACCTAATTAAATCAAGTTCTGTTTCAAGGATTTTTTGATTTTCTATTACGTTTTTTAATTGAGGAGTAAGAGCTTTAATATCGAGTGTTGCTTTGTTCAACTCATTGATTTTATCAGTTAATGTATTTATTTTTAAATTGGTTTGTCCCATTTTTGTAATAATATCGAGCCCAAACTTTTCTAAGATTGAAGCAAATTTAATACTTTTTTCATTCGCTTCTCTGATAAATTTTGCCATATCTTCTGTATCAATATTATCTGATTCTCCCATAAATTCTCCTCTTTAAATATGATTATATCGTGATCCTCTTGATATTATTCTTCAATTAAAATACTTACTTAATTAATTAGTGTGCTCTTATAAAAAATTTCTCAACAATCAATTCTTTTGTAAATACAATTTTCTTAAAATTTCTTCCTACAATAATATAATTTAAAAACAAAAATTTATGTTAATCTTATTTTTAATAGTAAATATTTAGTTATATTGAAATATAATTCATCCTCAAAATGATTCAATACATCAATGTGCTCACTCGCGACGGGAAATCATTGTTATTTAGAAATTACGGTAGTTCTGACGTCGATAGAGATTTATTAGCTGGATTTTTAAGTGCTTTTTCGGGATTTATGAAAGAGATCAGCCAAAGTGACATTAAGAGCACACAAACAGAAGATTTCAAATATTTCTACACAATTATTGATCCTATTATCATTGTCGTCGCAAGTGATTTAGAAGATGATGATGCTACTGTAAACTCTAAAATCTTAAGCATAAGAACTAAATTTCTTGATAAATATGGAAAAATTCTTGAGGATGATAGCTGGGCAGGAAATCGTAGTATCTTTACAGAATTTGAACATGAATTAGATAATATTATTTTGGGTGCTATTAAGGTATCGATTATAGGATTTGGGGGTGTAGGGAAGACCACATTAACAAAGTTAATATGTGGAAAAAATGTTGATCTTGAGTATGTTCCTACAATTACCGCTGATATTGCTGCATATGATGGTGATGAATTTGAAAGATCTATAACTCTTTGGGATTTTGCAGGTCAAGCTCAATTTAGATCTCTATGGAAAAGCCTATTACAAGGGACAGATATTACTCTCCTTGTTACCGACTCTACATTTGAAAATATAAGCAATTCAAAAGAAATAATACATGATGTTTTGGATAAATTTTATCAAAATAAATTAGTCATAGGTATTGCAAATAAACAGGATTTACCAAATCGGCTTACTCCAGAATTCTGTGAAAGAATCCTATCTAGCGAAAATCGCGTCATAAAGACTCATGGAATGATTGCGATTGAACCTATGTATCGAGAAAAAATTTTAGCAATCTTAAGAGAAGCTATGAAAAATATTTCATAAACATATAACATGAATGAAAAAATAATTTCAATTTTTTAGGGTGAGTTATTTGATTGATTTTGAAATTGAAGATGTTGAATTCGAACAGAAGGAAGAAGGAATAAAAATTTTAAAATTACCCGAATTAAAGGAAGAAGAAAAGGAAATTGTCGACCCAATTGTTGCTCCTACCTCAGGATTACGAATTCAAATTCTTGACATTACAATCTCGGATAAGAAAGAAAAATATGTTTTGACCAATAGAAAACTCTTTCTATTTTTTAGAATGTTCAAAGCTATCAGTCGAAAATTTAAAGAAATGAAAAACAGTCAAAATTTAAAAATTTTAATTTTTACAGATGATCGACCAACAAAAGATCTATTACTACAATATTGTTCTGAAATATTTGCACATGATGGATATGAGATATATTACCAGAAAGATAACCTGGGAGAATCAAAAATTTCCTCTCCCTATGGAGCTGCATCAATCACATTATATGACAACATAAATTTAGTTATTGTTTTAACCGCAAGCCACAATGATTTATCATGGAATGGTATAAAACTATATATAGATTACCCTATTCCTATGTCAGGAGATATATTTAAGGATATTTCGAAAAAAGCACTTGAAGTGAAGGATATTCAATTTAAATCAGACTTCACGCCCATCCTTATAGAAGCAGAACAAAAAAACAATGATTATGTAATTAATTTATTATCAAAAGTAATAGAAATAAAGAGTATAAAAGGTACAAATATAGTAATTTGGCCTTATTTAGGTAAAGCTAGAGGAATTGTAAATTTATTTAAGCATTATGGAGCTAATCTTACAGTTGTCGACGAAGATCTTAATCCTCCTAATCCATTAAAAAATATTCCTGAAGTAAAACTGCAAAAAATAATGAATCAAGCAAATTCAAATATTGCATTGCTACTAGATGCTGATAGAGACAGAATTGTATTATATATAAAACAGAATGGAGAATACTTTACTTATATACCAAATGAAGTCTACTCTGCTATGCACAACATATTAGCAACAGAATTTAATAAAAAAATCATAAATGTTAGAACTATTCCGAGTGATCTGAGAGGGGACCATACTAGTTTTTTAAATATTTTAACTGGGGTTGGGTATAAACATCTTGGAGTAATTATGTATTTTCTTCTGGGAATAGAAGTAGACCAATCAAAAATCGATACTGCTATTTTATATTTTGAAGATGAAAAAAGAAATTTAATCAAAATTGATAACCCTGCACCACTAAAGCAACAAATAATTAAATTATTAGAATCTCAAAACATTGAAAAGGAATCTTTTTTAATGGTTTATTGGGAAGAAAGTGGAGGTCATACTCTAAACATTTTAGATATATCCAAAAATAAGGAAACCAGTAATTATGATTTTAGTTCAGAATTTACTGTTATTGCCGATAAATATCCTGTTCCTGCTTTAGTTTTAATAACTGAACTTATATGTAGAGGTCATATTATTTCTGAATCAATTGATTGGTCAATAAAAGGGATAAACGAAACAATCCCAGCTAAAGATGAAGAGAAAGTTAAAATTATGAAAAATTTTGAAAAAAACCATAACAAAAAGATCCTAATTGATGAAAAGGAATATGAGGTGCAAGCTCTTTCTGATAATAATGGGATGATTGATATTTATCAATTGAAAAGTAGTGATTCAACCCTTTATTTCAGACCAAGTGGGACAGGCCCAGAAGTCAGATTTTATATTTTTGGAAAGGTAGAGACTCACTTGAATGAAATAAAAAGAGTTCAAAAATATGTCAAAGAGAATTATTCTTAATTTAATTAGATTTAATTCTTTCTTACTGCTTTATGTTATTCTTAAAGATTTAATTGTAATAAAAAATTTTGACTAATTAATATAAGTTCTTTCAAATTTTAAAAAATACAAATAAAATTGATGAAAAAATGTTTCAAGAGAAAATAATTAATGATCAAATTCTCGAAAAGTTGTCATTGGGAAATGTCTTTAAAATCTTTAATGACAATATTTTTCCAATGCTTAATAATGAAGAACAGGAATACTGCAATCAACTTCAAGAGTTCTGCTTAGAATTGCATCCAAAAATCGATAAATCCAAAGATGTTTATGGATTGCTTCCAGAACTAGGAAAACGCGGTTATATACAACGGATTAACCCGTGGAAAGAGTTTAAACCATTTGGCATGAAAAAAGAAATCTTATTAGGCACACATATTTCGCTCTTGGATGCACAATTAGAATTAGCTCGTGTAGCAACTGGAATTTTATGTGGTAACCCTACATTTCATTATTATGATCATGGAGGTGATTCTAATATACCGCAAAAAGTACAAGATGAACTTCTATCTGGAGAAAAAATAGGGTGTATTGGTATCACAGAGCCTGAAAGAGGCTCTGATGCTGTAAATTTGACAACTAAATGTACAAAGACCGATGATGGAGTTGTTTTTAATGGAGAGAAAGTCTATACTACAAATGGTGCGGTAGCTGATTATTTTGCCTGTTATGGTGTATATGATGAAGGAAATCCGAGAGATACAATGGTTCAAGCTATTATCGCACGTGAATTTGGCGTACGAACTAAGCGTTTAAAAATTAATTCTGTACCTCGAGTTCAGATAGCGCATACTATATTAGACAATGTATTGGTTCCTAAAGACTATGTGCTTGCTGATGATGGACTTGGATATAAGAGACTTTTTGAAGGTTTAGTTCCTGAAAGACTTTCTATAATGGGCAGTGGTGTAGGAATTTGCTGGTCTGGGTTAATCTATGGCATTATTTACACCAACTTAAGACAACAATTTGGTAAACCGGTAATCAGATATCAAGGTGTTGGATATGGATTAGCAGATTTATTAACAAAGACAAATGCAGCAACTGCTCTGGCTCTACAAGCTGCAACTGTATACGATGATAAAATTCTATTTACAGAAAAACCATCTAAAGAAGCTGAAAAATGGGTGGCATCTATTTCTTCTCAAGGAAAATATTATTTAGCTAAACTTACTCATGAAGTTTGCTATGAAATACAGCAGCATATGGGTGGGATTAGCGTTACAGATAACACTCCTGTAGATGAATTATGTGATATAAGCAAAATTGAAGAAGTTATAGGCGGAGCACGGAATATTCAATTACTCCTTATACAATCACAAATTCAAAGGTATACAGGATTATTATAATCCTTTTTTTTTTTTAAATTTAATATCCCAAAACTATCTTCTCATCTTTAAGAAATTTCCAGATTTCATCAGTTCACAGGGTTTTAGATAATTCTTTCCAGTCTTTTCTACGATATCTTCTAGCAATTTAGACCAATTTTTGAAATTAAGTCTACCCACACTAAATGGACCAGGCATATTAGTTCCTTTTAACATAATATCATCAATAATTTTATAACCAGAAACAATTTCTTCTTCTAAAAGTTTACACCCTTCATTTAATTGGATTGCTAAATGAATTTCAGGGTTAAATAAGCCTGCTTTTTTACTTAAATTTATTTTTGGAGTCCCATTTCTCCAGTCATAAAAGCCTTTTCCTGATTTTTTTCCAAAATTTCCTTCTAGTACGAGTTTAGTAAGCACTTTACCTGGAGCAAAATCAGGGGATATATATTTTTCATAACTCTTCAGACTATTATAACTAACATCTATTCCAAGATAATCATTTAATTGACATGGACCCATTAATACTAACTGTCCTGCTCCAGCATCGGCATCAATCTGTTCCCATGGAATGTTCTTTTCATATGCTTGGTCAAAAATCCAGTTTGAATATATAAGTGAAGGAATTAGTAATCTATTTGCAATAAATCCTGGACTTTCCTTTTCAATTCGTACTGAAAGCCTTTTTCCTTTAACACAAGGTAATTTTTCACCCAAAGCTACACAAATATCTAAAATGTCATCACTAGTTTTTTCCCCTTTCATTACTTCAACACAGCATTGAGTAGCAACTGGTGGAAAAAAATGCATTCCAATAACCTGTTCTGGTTTTTTTGAATCTTCAGCAATTTCAGTTATACTAAATGTTGACGTATTTGAGGCAAAAATACAGTGAGAAGGTGAATTTTGCATTACTATTTTACATACTTTTTTTTTAATCTCCATTTTCTCCACAACTGCCTCAAATACAAAATCAGCATCCTTCACTGCAGAAACCAAATCAGTTGATTTTGTACACTTTCTTAAAAGATCACTAATGGAGATCCCTTCTTCTAACTTTGCTTTAATTTTAATTTTTTCTATTCCTTCCTCGATTTTTTTCAACCCTTTATCTACAAGTTCTTCTTTTAAATCGATCAAAGTGACATTAAAGCCGGCCATTAGAGACACTTGAGCAATTCCATGTCCCATTATCCCTGCGCCAACTACACAAATATTTCTGATATTGTTAATATCAAACATTTTTAGTAACCAATCGGAATCTATTTCAATTATTCTTTTGATTATTATAGAGAATTCTTATATAGAATTTTTTATTAAAAATTTTTTAAAATAAAAAAAAGAAATTTATACTTTCATTTACTCAAAATTTCTTTTGCTGGAAAAGCTAATCCTGCTACTAAGAGTCCTAATCCAACTATAAAAGTAATCATACTACCCCCATAATAACCGATGTATATTTTATAAATTATAAACAACCCCCAAGTTATAGAACCTGAAATTAAAAGAGCAATCCATGCCCATTTTTCTCCATCTTTATAAATCTTGTTGTTTATAAAAAGAACTAATATCCCATTAGCAAATAATACAAATCCAATTAACTTCTTCGTTATAATATAAATCTCCGCATATGTGGGATTGGTAGCTAAATAACTAGCAAAAGACTCACCTGTATACCACAGAAAATCACTTACAAACATTATCTCAGTTACAAATATCCAAAGAATGCTCATAATTAGGATATAAAATCCCATACAATTCATCAAAAAATGTCCAATTTTTAAATTTTCCATAGAAAGAATTCACTTGAATTTCTAATATTGAACAATTATTTTCAAAAATATAAAAAACTATTTGAATTACTTAGGCAGATTTAGAGATTATATCTCCAAGAAAAAAAAAGAGAAATTGGACTATATTAGAATTTTGCCTAAAATAACTATAAATAATGGTATAGGTCCCACTCTCAACTGATTTACACTAAAGCTTTACGATAAATCTTCGGTGCTTTTTAATAACTAATTTATTTAATATGAAACAAAGAAATGTAATTATTCCTAGAAAAATTATAGGATTATATCCAGGGATTGCCTTTTCAATTTGTTTTAGTATTATTACATCTTCATACCTGGTATAACCAACCTTATCGATTGCATAAAATCTAAGATTCACTTGCCCGTTAGGTAGTTCATTCCAGGCTGCTTGATCAATTGTTCCATTCTCAATAAATGTGATATTTATTAACCCATTATCAACAGTATAGAACATTATGTCTAAAAATCTTTCATTGACATTAACTTCTAAATTAGGGGCTAAATTGTCAAATTGACTGTTATTCACGGGGCTAATAATTGTGATTTCTGGAGGAATATTATCAATAATAGGAAGAAAATCTTGTATTAAAGGAGAATAGCTAATATTATAAGGCGTATCTCCAATTCCATCACCATTTCCATCCACACCTGTATAGTTATCCCAATAATTTCCAATCTCAGAATTGTTCCATTTGTTATTTATCAGAGTCTGAGCACAGTGCTTAAAATTCTTTCTAAAGAAATTAGAAAAAATCAAATTAAATTCACAACCTCCTTCAAAGGTGATTCCACTTGCTTTGTTTTCAATGAATAAATTTTCTGAAATAATATTATTAATACAGGAGAGTCCGAAAGAAAGTCCTTCAAAATTATTTTTAAACTTATTATTATAAAACGTGTTATTGTTGCAAAAACCAAAACTCCTAATTCCAGCCCTAAATCCATTATTTCTAATTAAATTATTTAAAAACGAATTATAGCTTCCACCGCCAAGATAAATTCCTTCACGTAAATTATCATTAATGAAATTCCCATCTATCGTTATATTATTACAATTCTCTGCGCTTATACCGTTAAAACAATTTGAAGATAAATTATTATTTAAGATCTTCATATCATTACAATCCTTCAAAGAAATGGAAATACACCCATCAGAGAGATCCAAATTTGATATTATAGATTGATTACAATTTTCTAAATAAATCTGTCCCGCATTGGAGAAGTCAACTTCATTTAGATTTGTCATATCGTTATAGAAATAAAGATGCCCATTATTGACTAAATTCGTTTTATCTATTTCATTAGCTATAAAAGCCCAATAATCAGAGTAAAAACCACAAGAGTGCATCGAATTTGCCGTTATTATGTTATTAGAGCCATGGTAAAAATAAATTCCAAGCCTTAAATTCTTTTTAAGATTATTATCTTGAATTGTATTATTATCACTATGCATTGTTATAAACATTCCGTCATAATTGAAATTGATAAAATTACTAATTATGGTATTATTATCGCAATTTCTCATGTATATACCCTCTTGTTCGTTATTTTTTATAGTATTATTTGATATAGTATTATTTCTGCAATAACATTGTGCAATTATTTCTGGTGATGGATGAGGAATATCTGTCCATCCATCTAAGTAGAGACCCACTTCATTATAAGAACAATTATTATTCAAAAGTGTAATATTACAAGCTAATGATAATTTTATTCCAACTTCACAATTAAAAATTTTACAATTCTCAATCCGATAATAGTCTTTTTTTGTACCAATTGATATTCCTATACCAGTCCCGTTTCCATCTATTATTAAATCCTTTATTACATAAGGATCTGAGAAGGTTCCCGATCCTGTGTATATTTCATTAGTACTAGCAAGATCCCAACTATCAGTAATAACTAATCTTTCAGATGTTATAGAGGGTTTTAAGAAATCTCCTTTAATTTTTATTGAATCTTCATGAGTTTCATTTTCAAATAATAAAGAAGGGAATTGAAGCTGTATCGAATAAACTGAAAGAAAGATTATACAAATTAAAATAGCTATTTGTTTCTTCTGGAATATTACAGATCGGATTTTCATTGTTAAATTGCAATTTATAATTTTCGTTTTTTAATAATATTTTACATTATCTTCAGATAAAAATATTAATAAAATTATTTATTTGGTTAAGTTAGTAATGCTATACTTGAGGAAATAATCGATTTTAAACTGTTCCCTATAAGAAAACAAAATATTATAATCTGAAATTTCCTTACCGAGATTTTAGGTGTAATCTGCTGACCAAGTTTAGTCCCGATAAAAATTATTGGAAAAGCTAAAAAAAACACTAAAATCAAATCATAAGGAAAAATATTTCCTATGAAGTATAAAGGTATTCTTGATATCGATAAAATTGTTCCAATTGCCGCAAAATTCTCAATAAAACTTTCTCTATAATGACCCGTTTTTTCTAAAATTGAGACATTAATAGGTCCTGCTGCACTGATCAACCCTGTAAGTAGACCATAAGAAAATCCACCAAAAAACACAAGCGGGGATGCAGTATTAATTTCATTTCTCACTTCAATAATTTCTGGATTCTGATAGTAATTGACAAGTTTCAAAGAAGAATAAATAAGAATGAAAATACCCAGAAATAATTCAATCCATTCTGTTGTAATATTAATGATTAGATAGGTTGCCAAAATGGTAGCGGGGATACCTAATGAAAGGAATCGGAAAAAGTATCCTTTGTCTAAGAACTTTCGATATGTAATAAAATTTAAGAGAGCTGGAAAAGTTCCCCAAATATTTACTAGAATTACCGCATTTTTAATCCCGATTATTGGAGTTATAATAGGTATTAAAACCAAAGCATCTCCAAATCCAATTATACCATAAACCATACTTGAAAAAAATATAGCAATTAGCGAAAGATAAATAATCAAATCCCTTAATGTCCTTTACAATGATAAAGATATAAGATTAGAGTTAACGAATGAAAATAAAATTTGTGGAGATTAGAATTGTGTATTGATATTTAATATTCATCATTTATTTTTTTCTGGGGACTTTTCTTCTTTTTACCGAACA
Source organism: Promethearchaeota archaeon (assembly GCA_019058425.1). Taxonomy (GTDB): domain Archaea; phylum Asgardarchaeota; class Lokiarchaeia; order Sigyniarchaeales; family SOKP01; genus Loki-b32. The sequence continues at coordinate 27,947 of JAHPYZ010000020.1, read as the reverse complement.
AAAGCTTTTGATTTTTCTCTACAAATTTCCAACCAAATCCAGTAAGGTCATCAAGTGGACCTTGAATTCCTTTAGGGTTCCCTGTCTTAGTATACAATATTTCAGTATATTTAATAGCTCTAAATACTTCATACGGTGTTTTAAACTTATCTATTAATGTACTCGCTTTCTTAGCGCCAATATCTGCTAACCCTTCTATTATAAAAGACCTTCTTTCTTTTTTAGACATTGCTTTTGGAGCCTTCCTTGAAAATATGGGCATGCTATCCTTCACTTGTTCTCTATACGCGATTCTCTCAATAACTATCGCAGTATCCTCCAAATTTCGAGTAGGAACTATTGAAATTCCTAATTTATAAGATATAAAAGAAAGTGCACCATAAATCGATGAAATTTTCATTCCTGTATTTTCAAATACCTTATCATTCAAACCTTCTAAGATTAGAATTGGATATTGATACGTGTCTTTTAAACGGAGCAATTGTTCAAATAATCTATTGTCCATTATTGATGAAACAAAATCAAAACCTTCTTTCCTTTCTATAGCAACTTCGCTTGAAATAACTATATCCGCAATGTCTAATTGTTTTGATTCATAAGTTATTGTCTCTTTTTTTTTATCCAGTAGAGTCATTAGTTTCTGCTCTCTATTATCAACAATTACATGGAGGAGTTTATTTTCACTCATTCTACTATTTAAAAATTAATAAGTTATGTTTTAAATATTTCACATTTAGGTTATTAAACTATTAATTTAAAGAAATAAAAATAAAAATCTTCTCAGTTTAAACTGAAGTATTTATTTCATTTGAAATCTGAACTATGTTTTGATTAATTCCTTTTAAATAATTTGTAATGTCGCTGAAATGATACAATTTATTATATTTTATAATGAAGATTATTAATATTATTCCAGTAATTTCGGTAACCATTACTATTGGGTCTGTCCATAATTTCCTAATCCAGTAAATCAATGGCTCTTCTATATAATAGAAGTTATAAGAAATAAATGGATAAAATAGAGGTACAAATGGAAGATCTAAAATTATATGTGAAATAACGCCACTCAAAAAAGGGAGAGAGACACTTTTATTTCCTTTAGTGAAAAGGTGAACAATTAAAAAACTTATTATTACAAAGAGTAAAGTGTGAGAAAAAAATCTTCCACTTGTTAAACCCAAAATAGATAATGGTTTATCAATTATATCTGGAAGTAAAGCACCAATTATTAATGAGGATCTATTGAACTTAAATTGTTTTACTCGTGGAATTTCAGTTAAGATTAAAGGTACGGCAATATGGAATATGGGATATATATTTTTTCACTCTTTTCTCAAATTATAATACAATTAATTTAAAAAAATAGAATAAGTAAAATACTCCAAGAAATATTGCGAAAAATTCAATAGCTAGTTTCAAAGATCTCATAATTAAATAATTATAGGGAACAAGCACTTCATGAAATAAATCTAATTCATTAAAAAGATCACTTACCCTTATTATTCCTAATCCTTGAGAATTTGGGTCAAGTTTCAAATTAAATACTGATTTGTTTATTAAATCCATAATAGCTTCATATGAAATTTGAGGATTTGATTCTTTAATTAAAGCAATAATCCCTACTCCGATAGAAGCAGAAACACTAGTACCAGTAACTTTAATTTGTAAATCATTAGATAATGGTACAATTATATTTGAACCAGGTAAACATATATCAGGTTTTATTCTGTCATCTAATGTTGGGCCTCTTCCACTAAAGTTAGGTATAGTATATTCTTTCGTAAGAGCCCCGATTGTCATCACCCTATCTGCTGCTCCAGGACTCCCTATAGAATAAGGATCAGGACCATTATTACCAGCAGGACTTACTATAATTGGACCATTTTCAGAATAGAGATTACAAGCAATAGATAGGATGTCTTTACCATCAGAGGGTTCTTGCGCGGTTAGAGATATTAGAAGAATATCTATCTTTATTTTACCATTATTAATTTTATCAAATATTTTTAAAACATCAGAGATGTAATATTCACTGTTTGATGATTCAAGTTTTAAATCAATAAGGTTGGCTTTTGGAGCAATTCCAATAAAATTATCTTCACTATTTTTAAATTGATTGCCAATAATACTTGCCATTATAGTTCCGTGCGTGATTTCCTTTTCTGAAGCTTTAATTTCATTACTTTTCTTATATATTTCTAAGGAATCCTTCACATTTGATATGGAAGGAATATTTCTATTAATTCCGTCATCTATAATTCCTATATTGATATTTTTTCCTTCATAGACGATATGGGAATTTTTATATACATCTAAATCTAAAATGTCTAAAACATCTAACATTGAGAGATAAAGTTTTTGATCTTCTTCGATTTGTCCTATTAACTCCTCTTCTTCATAATGAAATACTTTTTCTTTCTCTAAAGTTAGACAAATAGAAGGTATAAAATCAAACTTACCCAAAATTTTTAAATCTTTATTTTTTTTTATGAATTCTTCTCGATTTGAGAGATTTTCAAATGAAATAATTACACGAAATTGTTGATCTTTTTGCTGGTGTTCAATTTTCTTTTTAAATGGGCCATAAATTGTCATTTTCTTCATAGCAATGATACTCTTTTTTTAATGATAAATTACCATGGTTTTTTTAATATTGTCGGTCTACTCATTTCAGATTTATTTGGGTAATCGATATTATAATGAATCCCCCGGCTTTCCTTCCGTGATATTGCACTTACTATAATTATCTTCGCCACAGTTGCCAGATTTCTTAATTCTACAAGATTTTTTTCTATTTTAAAATCCCAATAATACTGGTTAATTTCATCTAATAATAAATTAATTCTTTTCTTTGCTCTTTGTAAACGCAAATCAGTACGAACAATACCAACGTAGTTCCACATGAATCTTCTAATTTCATCCCAGTTCTGTGAAATTATAACTGCTTCTGTTGATGGAACAGCGTTTCCAGGTTCCCAATCAGGAAATTCTTTTACTTTTAATTCAGAAATTCTATTCTTAAGTGTTATACTACATTCATGGGCGTTGACTAATCCCTCTAATAATGAATTACTCGCCAGTCTATTTGCCCCATGTAACCCTGTACAAGAGGATTCACCAATTACATACAAATTTTTAACTTCTGTAGTCCCATCAATCCCCGTCATAACACCGCCACAACAATAGTGAGCGGTGGGAACAATAGGTATAGGTTCTTTACAGATATCAATATTAAATTTCAGACATTGCTCATATATTCCGGGGAAATGACTAATAATAAAATCAGGACTCTTATATGATGCAATATCTAAAAGAACATAATCATCACCGGATTTTTTCAATTCCGCATCAATTGCTCTTGAAACTACATCCCTTGGTGCTAATTCTTTCAGAGGATGATATTTTTCTATGAACTGATTACCCCTAATATCTTTTAATATTGCCCCTTCACCGCGCATTGCTTCAGTAATTAAGAAATTTTTCGCAAAGGGATGGTAAAGACCGGTAGGGTGAAACTGAAAGAATTCCATATTTGAAATTGAGCATCCTGCACGATAAGCCATGGCTATTCCATCCCCTGAGGCAATATCAGGATTAGTGGTATAGAGATATATCTTGCCTGCACCTCCAGTTGCTAATATTGTAGCTTTTGCCGCAATATTATGGATTTCACCACTTTCTTGGTCTAAAGCATATGCTCCATAACATTTGAAATTCTCTGCATATAAATTAACAGCACACCAGTATTCTTTTATTTCGACATTATTCAATTTTTTTACATTATCGATAAGTGTTTGTTCGACACTTTTCCCTGTTTGATCATTCACATGGAGTACTCTTCTTTGAGAATGTCCTCCTTCCTGCCCTAGATCATACTCTCCATTACCATTGCGTGTAAATTCCACTCCTAAATCTATTAAATCCCGTATTCTGTCTGGAGCTTGAGTAATAATTGCTTTTACAATATTTTCATCACACAAACCGTCTCCAGCTATCAATGTATCATGTATATGCTTTTCAAAATTATCAGTTTTATCCCATACACAAGCAATACCTCCTTGAGCATGGAAAGTACTACTTTCGTGTAAACTCTCTTTTGTTATTAATAAGATTTTTTCTTCTGGTACTTGTTTAGAAAGATTCAATGCTAAAGAAAGTCCAGATATTCCACTTCCAACAATTAAGAAATCTGTTTTAATCTTCAATAGAGCTATTCTACTTTTTTCTTAATATTCTTAGAATTTATTTTAAAATACAATTAATTAAATTAAAATTTTATTACAATTAAAATAAGGGAAATCTTTTTCAAGGATTTATTTCATTAATTTCCTGTTTATTTCATTGATATTATTCTCTATAGCATCAATATATTGTTTTTGATCCAGTTGACTAAATATTTTTAGACTATCTTCATAGCTTTGTAGTGCTTTACGATATTCTCCGTGTTTGTTATAAACCCTACCAATATTATAAAAATCTATACCAATACTCATTGGATCATTTAAATGCTGATCAATTTGTAATGTTTCTTCATATCTTCTTAAAGCTTCATGAAATTCCTCATTTGTTTCATAAATCCTACCAATATTACTAAGACTGGCGGCTTTATTTGATAATTCTCCTAGTCTATCAAAAATTATAATTGCTTCTTCATAATTTTTAAGTGCAAATGAAAGTTTTTCTTGAGTCATATCTATAGCTGCAATTTTAGTCAGAAGGAGTGCTTTTTTCGACAAATCACCAATATCTTCAGCTATTTGCAGTGCTTCTGAGTAATTTTCTTTTGCAATATGATAATTAGCAAGATTATTATGAATCATTCCAATATTGTTAAGATAAATTATTTTCATTAAAGGATCTCCCAATCTTTCTTCTAACTCTAAAGCTTCTTGATATTTCTCTAAGGCCTTATCAGGTTTTCCTTGAGCTAAGAAAAGTGAGCCAATATTATTAAAACATCCTGCTTTTTTTGAGAGATCTCCTAATTGCTCAGCAATTTGCACTGATTCATTATACTTCTCAAGTGCTTTCTCATAATCTTTATTATCATCATAAACCCTTCCAATATTATTCAATAGTATTATTTTTCCATATTGATCTCCCAAAAGATCTGAAATACGTAATGCTTCTTTATAATATTTGAGGGATTGAATTAGATCATTACGTGCTTTATAAATCATACCTACATTGTTTAGTAATGTAGCCTTACGGTTTAGATCACCGACTTGCTCAGTAATTTTTATAGCTTCAATATAGTTTTTTAAAGCTAACTCAAATTCATTGCGTATCTCATGTACTCTACCAATGTTATTTTTACAAGTTATTTTGCCAGACAAATCTCCCAAACTCTCTACTATTTCTAAAGCTTGATTGTAATTATCAATTGCTGCATCATATTTACCTATTGTAAGATAGACTGAACCAATATTGCTAAGATCTGTACTAATCGCAGAAATATCCTCTAAATCTTTATCTATTTGATAAGATTCCTCATAATACTGTAGTGCAAGATCAAATTTTCCAGTCATTTGATACATCAAACCTAAAGTATTTAGAAAATATGATCTTGATGCCATGTCATTTGCTTGTTGAGCAATTGAAAATCCTCTTTCTGCGCACCTTTTTGTAGCTTTAACATCCTTTAAATAATCGAATAATTGGCTAGCTAACTTATATTTCTCTATAATTGGTATGTCTCCATAGATTTTCGTGATCCACTCCGAAAAAGTTGGAATTTCTACTTTTGCTTTAAATAGATCAATTTCATTAATAGGAAGATAAGGTAAAAATATATTCCATAAAATATTCTTAATAAAATCACCCGTGTTTGTTCTGATTAAAACACCCTCGACTTCACAAACTTTACAAATGTCTAATACGAATTGTTCAATTGGGGAGGATTTTTCTTGAGATCCTAAAATTTCTTTCCGATTTATGTCAATAACTTCTGTCATGGAATCTTGAGAATGTTCAATCCAAATAATCCGATTAAGAAAGGGCATTTCTTTTAGGGCGGGACCAATATCAAAGTCATCACTCCCAGAATAACCCATAACAACTAGAGTTCTTTTATTCATTAAATTATATACCGCAGATTTTTTATAAGACTCAATAGCGAAAGTTTCCCCTTCTCCACGATCTTTTCCTAAAGCACTTATAGTAGTTATAAGTGAATCCTTAGTGTCCTTACCTGTAATTATATTGCGCTTAGAACCATGAATCTTATATATTGGATACTGATTTGATGCTATTAGGTTTTTAGGTTCTTGATAAATAATGAAATCTTCTTTTGTAATAACGGGGATAATATCTTGATGCCATTCCTTATCTAGAACTTGTAATAATGCATGCTCGATCAAATAATCAAAATTAGTAGTAACAACATAATTGCCTCGTGTAATAACATTAGCTAAAAATAAATGAATTAGATTTGGTTTGTTAATATGCTCCAGATAATTTAAAAGCATTAATTCTTCATCAAATAAATTTTGAATTTTTTCTATTACTAACTCATATCTTAACATTTCTAATGAAAGAAGATTTTCTAATTCTTCCACAGGCGCACATAATTCCAATAAACTTCTTACGATTTGTACAGCAGAGGGCATGTTAGTAGGAGCATCCATGGAGATACCTGCCCCAACAAGGAAAGTATAATTGCCTTTTGGCGAAAATAATGAATCTAAATCCTTCTTATTTTCCTTAAAATTTATTTCATCTGCCAAGCTAAATCTCTCTCGATTTTAGAATCTTTAAGTATTATGTTTTGTTTTAAATCTTTATTCCTTTTTGAATTTAATCAAAACTCTTTTTTGAAATGAAATTTTTATTACCAATTAAGGTATTAGTAATTTTAAATGTGCCAATGATAAAACGTGTACTATTTTACTGTGCGGGAAATACGTGTCGAAGTCCTTTTGCTGAAGCATATGCTAAGTGGCTCAAAGGAACTAAATTTAGGACAGAACTTCAAGAAGTAGAATTTGATTCCGCTGGTATCTATCACTATTATGAAACCGCCCAACCTGGAACAGTAAATTACCTAAAGTCTATAGGTATTGATATCAGTGATTTTGCTACAAAGAAAATTGATTCAGAATTACTTGAGAAACAAGATTTAATATTAGGATTCGAACAAAAACATCATATTAACAAATTGAAAAGAAAGTTTAAAAAGATAAGAGGAATCGAAGGAAAAATTTTCTTATTATTAGAATACGCTGGAGAAAAAAGAAATTTAGAGATTGAAGACCCTTTTTATTTACCTCAAGAGGAGTATAATAAGATTCTTGAGAGAATTGAGAGGGGAGTATTAAAAGTCATAAGAAAAATTATTGAAGTTAATAAAGTGAAATAATAAATTCAGATTACTTTAACATTATTTTACAAATTCACCATACTTTTGACTGAAATACTTTATTATGAGAAATCTTGCCGGTTGGAAATGTTGAACATTACCTTGAAAATTCTTAAGCTCTTTACTAAATTTCTGTTCAAATTCTCGCGAAAAGTCATCAATTTTTTTAAATAGAACAGGTAATTCCATCGATGTAATTAATGCGACTATATGGAACTTTCCATAGGTAAATAATAAAGTAGCTTCTTCTTTCTGGATTTGTCTAAGCTGTTTTTTACTACGGGTTATTTCAGATATGATTGTAATAATCCCTGAAAGAGCGCCCGATATTAGATCTTCATCGAATTCTGCTTCATCTTTATCTTCTTCTATTACTTCTTTATGTTCAAAACTGTAATTATAAAGACAGACTCCACTTTTATTAAACACAAAAATGTTTTTTAGAGAGTCTTCCCATTTCTTCTCTTTTGATACTAAAAATTCTTTCATTCCCATCATCCAAACTAAAAGAATAACTAAAATAAAGTTGTTTAGAAGATATCGAAAACCTGGTATGAAACTATTAAGAGCCGGTAAATTATCTATCCATCGACTAAACATGAATCCAATTATTAAACCAAGAAAAAATAATAACATAAAAATTCCGTTTATTCGACCCCTAAACTTCAGGTTGCCTCTTTCTGTTGAAAAATCTCCAGCAATTGTAAAGATAGCAAGTACAAGAGGTGCTATTGAGAATCCGTAATGGATGGAAAGGAAAACTTTTCTAGGCATACCAAAAATATAAGGTAAACCTACAAATGAACCATAAGATATAAGAAAAAATGAAATAACTAATATCCCTAGCACGATTGTTATTTTCCGACCATAATTATCAAAAAAACAACCAGCAGCAACAAGATATAAAGAAGTGACTATTATAAATATGAGAAAATCTACTTCAAAGCTATATCTAGCAAATAAATCTCCCAAAATAAAACTTATCATTGTAAAACTAGAAGAATATCTAAAAAAATGTTTTTCGAAAATTATATTTAAATATTTCTTCTCAGATTTTAATCGTTCTTTAGTTTCTATATATTTATAAGTTCTAGAATACCATAAAATAACAAAGAAAACGCATAGCTCCAAAATACCGAAGTAAATATATAAAAATTCAACTACGAAGAATACTATAGAAATTGCCCCTAAATTAAAACACGGAATCAGTAAGTAAGTCGAAATTCTGCCCCTATTTAAAATATTGGTTTCATGGACTAATATTGTAAACCATACAATAATTAATTGAGGGACCGTGAATAGCACCAGTAACAAACCGAAATAATAAAGAAAATCTTGGAAAATTGCACTTATTAGAAGCCCAACAATACAAACAAGGAGCATCAAATTGTAATATCTTGTTCTGTTCGTAATAAAATCAACAAATATACCTGACAGGAAAAAGGAAATAGCAAATATGATTACGAACATGTATAGCTCCATACCTAGTACACCCTCCGTTCTAACCAAGGTTATATACTTGAATATTAAACCCTCAACTATTAGCATTATTGCGAGTAAAGAGAATAATAAGTAAATAAAAGTTTTAAGAGGCACATTTAAATCTCTTGTAAATACCCTACTAAACCACTGTTTTATAGATTCTCTTTTCATAATTAATATCTTTTAATAAATTAAATTTTGGAATAGAATTGAAAGTTATTTATGGATTATTTTAAAAATTCACTATATTTTTGACTAAAATACTTTAGTATAAGAAATCTTGCTTGTTCGAAGCGTTGAACGTTTCCTTGGAAATTTTTAAGTTCTTTAGTGAATATTTGCTCAAATTCTCTCGAGAATTCATCAATTTTTTTAAATAGGACAGGTAAATCCATTGATGCAATTAATGCGACAATATGATACTTTCCGTAAGTAAATAATAGTGTAGCCTCTTCCTTCTGAATTTGTCTAAGCTGTCTTTTGCTATGAGTTATTTCGGCTATAATTGTAATTACTCCAGAAAGAGCCCCACTGACTAGGTCCTCATCGAATTCCGTTTCATCTGCATTTTCTCTTACTAATTCTCTATCTTCAAAACTGTAATTAAAAAGACAAACTCCACTCTTATTAAAAACAAATATATTTTTTAAAGAGTTTGCCCATTTTTTTTCTTTAGAGACTAAAAATTCTTTCATTGCCATCATCCAGGCAAAAAGCATAACTAATATGAATGCATTCAAATAATCTGGGAGATTAGGTATAAAATTATCAAGATCAGGAAATTTTGAATACAAATCAGTTATAAAAATATTGAAAAGATATCCAAATATTGCTCCAAATAACATTAATGAGATAAAAAGTCCATTTATTCGTCCCCTATATTTCAAATTTCCTCTCTCTGTTGAAAAATCTCCTGAAATTGTAAAGATAGCAAGTAAAAGAGGTAATATAGAAAAACCATAATGAATTGAAAGTAGAATTTTTCTTGGCATACCAAAAATAAAGAGTGCGTTTTTAAATGCTCCGGATGAAATAAGAAAAAAGGAAAGAACTACAATTCCTAACACTATTGATGTTTTTCGTCCTATATTATCTAAGAAACATCCCGCAGCGATAAGATATAAAAACGATGCTATGGCAAATACAAAAAAGTCAACTTCAAATCCATATCCCGCTAATAAATTGCCTAAAATAAAACTTAAAACGATAAAACTTGAAGAATATCTAAAAAAATGTTTTTCAAAAATGATTTTCATATATTTTTTATCAGATTTCAATCGTTCTTTTGTTTCTATGTATTTATACTTTCGGGAATACCAAAATATAACAAAAAAAACAGCTAACTCTAGGAAGCCGAAGAAAATATAGAATTCATCAAAAATTATAAAAATAACAGAAGTGAATCCTAAAGAGAATCCGCCAATCATTAAATATGTCGTGATTCTACCGCGATTTAGAATATTAGTTTCGTGAACAAGGATTGTAAACCATGTTATAATTAATTGAGGAATAGTTAAGAGTATAAGTAATAATCCTAAATAATAAATGGTTAAATTTGGAATTGTAGTGATGAAAAGTCCAATAACACAAATTAATAGAATAATATTAAAGTATTTTGTTCTATTCTTCACCTTATCAACAATTATCCCAGAAATGATAAAACTCACTGCAAGAATTGACAAAAAGGCATAGATTTCAGGACCAACCATTTCACCAATAATTAAACCTGATAAAACTGTGTATTTGAAGAGGAACGCTCCCGAAACGAACATGATTGCAAACAACGTAAAAAACAAATAAATCAAAGTGGTTCGTGGTAAATTGATGTCCCTTGTGAAAACCTTAATAGACCAGTTTTTTATCGTATCTCTTTTCATTTAGTCATATCTGTATTGATTTCAGTATTATACGATATGCTTGCTTTTTATTTAATATTTTTGTCAATATACCCTCATAAATTTTATTTGATATACATTTCTACCCATATTTGATATTTCATGAAGAAAATAAAGCGAGTTCTCTTTGTGTGTCTGGGGAATACTGCAAGATCTCCAGCAGCAGAATATTTAGCTCGGTACCATGCTGAAAGGCTTCAAGTTGATTTGAGTTTTGATTCTTGTGGTTTTTTCAATGCATTTAGTTATATGCAACCAGAATCTCGCATGTATTTGAAATCCAAGGGGATTAAGCATTCTGATTTTATTCCAAAAGTCATTAGTCCTAATTTGTTGGAAAAACAAGACTTAATACTTACAATGGAACGCAAGCATTCAAATGACATAAAACATAATTTCTATAACCTCAGAGATATTGAGAATAAAGTTTTCACTTTAAAAGAGTATAATGGGGAAACTCAAGACTTGGATATAATTGATCCATACTATACTTCTAAAGATACATATAGAAAAGTTCTTAGAAATATTGAAGAAAACATTGAAAAAGCGATAAAAAGAATAATAGAAAATAATAATTTATAAAGTCCCAAGGTTTTAAAAAACGGGATAATGTTTCCTTGACGTCTTATAAATAAGACTAAAATATAAATATCAGTTGCTTGGTTATATGTTTAATGGATCAAGTAATGATAAACAATTCTGTACTTGAAATCTTTTTAGGAGATTTAACCAATCTGGAACAATATGATGCTATCGTTATACCTACTAACAGTAGACTTTTACCTAGTGGCGATTTAAGATGTAAAGTTCTAAGGAAAGCAGGAACATCAGTCCAAGTAGAATGTAATAAGATTATTAACGAAATTTCTAAAGTTGCTGTAGGATCTTCTGTAATCACTTCAGGAGGTAATATATCAAAATATATAATACATACAAATGGTCCTAGACCTGGGCAAGGAAACGAAGTTAAAAAGCTAAAATTGGCAACATGGAATTCATTAAGGTTAGCTGATAAAAAAAGTGTAATAGCAGTTGTTTTTCCTCCTATTTCTCTAGAAATGAGAGGAATCACTTCAAAGTTGTGTGCTGAAGCAATGCTCCCTGCTATTAAGAAGTATTTATTAGAACATAATAAAAATTTAAGAAACGTTTCAATTTGTTTAGAAAAAAATAATGATTTTGAGATATTTGAAAATACTCTTAATAAACTTGCGAGTTAAACTAATATTTTTTAGATCTCCTCGAACTTTTTACCTATTTGGTAGGCCTTAGAAAGTTTTTCACCTACTTTTCGATAATAATTATCATTGAACCATGAGAAAGGCTGTACTTTTTCTAAATCTGGAATATGTTCTGCCCAACAATCCTCATTCACGTAAGTTTCAATAACCTCACCAACGAATAAATAATGAGTATCCCCGAAATCGATGTTTTTTACTAATTTACAAGCATGAGTTATAGGGGCTTTTTTTATCATTGGCACCTTTTTTAAATCTTCTCCATAAAATACCTCAAAAACGTTAGACTTATCAACTTTCTTCCCTGATTTAATACCACAATAATCTGTCTCCACTATCATTTCTTGTGAAGGAATATTTACACTAAAAGCTTCATTTTCAATAATTCCTTTGTTTGTAAAATGAGCTTTTCCACTACTAATGACAAATCTTTTATAAGCTGTAGTGCAAAGATCAGCAACAGTAAAGAAATTTGGCTTATCATCCACTAATGCACCTATTAATGCAACGGGTTTAGGCATTAAATATGGAACTTTCCTCACTTTTTTCATCATAATCATTACGACTTTTTTTTATTATTTAAATATGTAGTATTTGATTTTAAGTAGGATGTTTTTTCTATGTATAGTATAAAAATTGGACTCCTATTTTTTTTTATGCGATTATAGATCCTTTTTAACTTAATATCAATAGAAAATGAATGATAAATATGGATTTAGCTATTGAGACGAGTAATTTAAAAAGATATTTTGGAGAAATTCACGCTGTCGATGGAATAAACTTACAAATACCAAAAGGCTCTTTATTTGGAGTTCTTGGTCCAAACGGAGCAGGAAAAACAACAACTATTAAGATGTTATCAACTATTCTATTTCCTACTAATGGAAATGCTACAGTATTGGGATTTAATATTAAAAAGGAAGCACGTGAAATCAAAAGACGTATAGGCATATGTCCTCAAGAGAATGTTGTTTACCCGCGTTTAACAGCAAGAGAAAATATTCATTTAATTGCACAAATGCATGGAATGGCAAGGAAAGATTATAAAGAAAGGACAGATGAGTTATTAGGGAAAATGAATCTATTAGAGCGCTCATATTCTTTAGTTAAAGGCTTATCAGGAGGTATGAAACGGCGAGTGAATATATTAATGGCGGTTATCCATGAACCTGAGTTGCTATTTTTTGATGAACCAACAGCAGGTCTTGATCCTCAATCGAGACGAGTTGTTTGGGATCTTATTCGCGATTTTCAAAAAAAGGAGTGCACAGTTATTTTAACAACCCATAATATGGAAGAGGCAGATGATCTTTCAGATGAACTTGTAATAATTGATCATGGAAAAATCATTACACAAGGTGCTCCAGAGGAATTGAAAGGAAAATTAGGAGAAGGAGATATAATAGAATTTAAGGTGAAAGAGATAGAAAAAAGAGATGAAATTATTGAACGAGCAAAAACTTTAGATTTTGTTAGATGGGGAAAACAGGTTGGAAAACATAGGATCGTTTTAAATGCTCTTGATGGATTAAGAAGGGTTTCTGAAATCATGGATGTTATTAAAGTTAAAATGGAGGATATTTCAGTTCGCAAAAATACTTTAGAGGATGTATTTATTGAATTAACTGGTAGGAGGTTGAGAGATTAATGGATGTAAAATTAGAACATAAAATTAGCCAACAACTTTGGTATTTAACAATATCTAATTTTAAATCAATGATCCGTGAAGTAGGTCAAATAATATGGATTTTTGGTTATCCAATAGTTTTCATGCTTTTATTTAAATTTGCGTATGGTCAAGTAGTTTGGGAATATATGGCACCAGGTGTTATAATTTTGGGTCCAGTTGTTTTGATTTCACAATTAGCAGGTCATTTCGCTACTGAAAAAGAATCAGGAAGATTGCAGCGATTAATTACAACTCCAGTTTCTCGTTATGGATTGTTGCTTTCAGGTTTGTTTTCTCAATTAATAGTAGCAACAATTCAAATTGTTATTATGATCCTTTTGAGTTTTATATTTGGTGCAAATATTCATCCTAATGTTAATATATTTCTGTTATTTTTGATTCCATTTTTAATGGCTTTTAATTCTCTTGGCTTTGGTTTACTACTTGCTTCTATTGTAAAAACTGCTAGTTCTGCTGATGGACTTGCATGGTTTATAATATTACCACTTCAATTTCTCGGTGGATTACTTGTTTCCCCAGATGCAGTATTTTTAGAATTCATACCAACATCTCTCGCGTTGAGGGCGATGACAGCAGTAATGATAAGTGGAAGTGTAGCTTTTGAGCTAGTAGGAATTAAACTGATATTAGTTACTATATGGGGAGTAGGCTTAGTTCTTCTAGGTATTATTCTATTCCAACGAAAAACTGCAATTTTTTGATATTTATTTTTTAATAACTAACTTTTATTTTTTGAAATAAGTTTTTAAGCAGATCAAATGCTAATAATTACTAGAATATAATTAGTTTTCATCCACAATTTTAGAAATTAGGGTTATCGTATATTGGAACAATATAAAAAAGAATTAAATGAGAGAATTTTTAATCCAACTGAGAATATCAATTCAGTAAAAGGATTTGAAATAATATCTGAATCTTTAGTTTACCAAGTTTTTGATGTTTTTGGTCGTAATAGCCTTATGTCAATTTTATATCAAACAGGTGTCCATCCTGGGACGATCATTGCAGATAGGATAAAAAGGGAATATGGTAAAGAAAAGTTTGAAATAATGGAAGCTTTAGTAATTCTAATGGATGAATTAAAAGAATTCTATTCAATTCAAGTTCGAGACGTTGAACAATATGAAGATAGATATAGAGTTGTTATTGAAAATCACTGCTTCTTACGTAAACCAATAAGTCATCGCGAAAAACTAGATTTTGGAAAAGCCTTTTGTAGGATTAATAAGGGATATTTTGAGACTGCCTTCCAAAAGTTATTAGGGGATAATATAAAGAAGATTGAGATAAATTATCTTGAAAATGATGCTGAAAAAGATGTGTGTGTCGAAGAACTTAATTTCTATACGTAAACTGGTTAAAAAATCTAAAAGATGCCTGAAATAATGGGCAAAGGAATTGTTCTATTTACGGATTTTTGATATTGATGTTACTTTTTAACTTCTTTAATCTTCGATATAATAATAATTCAAATTAAATTCTTAATTTTATCAAAGTTTTTTTCATTTTAAAAATCAAAGATAAAAAAAAATTATAATCTATGCTGAATTTAAGATATCAAAAATACTATTTCCAATTTAATAATTAAGAGGTAGAAAAAAACAAATGGCAGATATTAAAAATTTAGTAGTGGTTGGCGCGGGACAAATGGGCCATGGTATTGCCCAAATGGCATTGATGGCTGGATATAATGCCACACTTGTCGATATTAAAGATGAGTTCGTCGATAAAGGATGGAGTAAAATAGATGAAGGAATGAAAAAACTCGAAGCGAAAGGTACTTTACCAGAAGGTAAAACCGCTGTTGATTTGATGGCAAATTGCAAAAAATCAACAGATTTAGCATCGGCAGTAAAGGATGCTGATATAGTAATTGAAGCAGTGGTCGAAAAAATGGATATAAAACAACAAGTTTTTAAAACTTGTGGAGATAATGCACCATCTCACTGTATTCTTGCGTCAAATACATCAACGATGAGTATAACTGATATTGGAAAAGAATCTGGGAGACCAGACAAATGCATAGGTATGCATTTCTTTAATCCTGTTCCTTTAATGAAGTTGATTGAGGTTATTTATAGTGAGCATTCCTCTGATGAAAGTATAAACCTTGGAATGGAATTCGCAAAATCAATACCTTGCCTTAGAGGAGAAAGATATATCGCAAAAGTATTAAAAGATCGACCGGGATTTATCTGTAATCGAGTTACAGCTCCCCCTCAAATATATCAAAACTATGTATTTGAT
The DNA here is from genome assembly GCA_019058425.1 of Promethearchaeota archaeon. Taxonomy (GTDB): domain Archaea; phylum Asgardarchaeota; class Lokiarchaeia; order Sigyniarchaeales; family SOKP01; genus Loki-b32. The sequence goes on along the minus strand of JAHPYZ010000020.1, from coordinate 12,038 downwards.
AAGTGTGCTGAAGAAGGAATTTCATGGGACCAACTGGATAATGATGCTCGAACAGGACCTATGTCAATAACAGTATTAGCTGATTATGTTGGTATTGATGTTTTATATCATGGACAAATGTATTATTCGAAGACTCTTTCACCAGACTTTGCACCTGGTAAAGTTGTTACCCAATTATACAATGAAGGAAAGTTAGGTATGAAAACAGGTCAAGGATTTCGTGATTGGTCAAAAGGTAGACCTCAGCCAGATAAGAGTGCTGGAAAAGCAAGAATATATAAGATGAAATATCCACTAGCTATCATGCTAAACGAGGCATGTAGGCTTTTAGAAGAAGGAGTAACTACCAGTTGGGAGGTTATTGACAAATCAATCATGGCAGGGATGAATATGCCTGGACCAATGGCTCCAAACGTTAACAATTGGCAGAAACAAGTTGATGTCTTAAATGAACTTGTTGAGTTAACAGGAAAAGAATACTTTAAACCATGTGTACTCTTAAAGAATGGTAAATGGGTCGAAATGAAATAGAATTTTATCTAGCATATTCTTTTTTTTTTATTTTCTCTATTTTTTAGAAATTATATGAATTTCCTAATTAAGAAATTAAAATTTAGTTTGAAAATTTCTAATTTTAGCATTAATAGAAATCAACAAACTTGCAAATAAAGTATTTTGATCAGATCATCTACTATTTCATATTTATTTTATTGAGAATAAATTTAAAAATGAATAATTTTTGATTTATATAATTTATATTATTGTTTTTTTTCCATTAAATTAATCAGAATCCTTAAAATTTGGAGCTATTTTTATGACAAGTGTAATTGATTTAATAATTGCAATTTTATTCATTAATACAATACTTATATTGATTGGAACTATAATTTTTGTGTATGTATGTATTTATGAAAAAGAACTATTTTCATATTTTCCAATCTATCTATTGTTCTTAATTGGAAATTTATTCATTATAAACCAATTTTTAGGCAGTATCTATCGCTTAGTTGGGATGGTTTTTTTTATGGCTACTGCTTTAAGTTTATTTTTTGCAGCATTTTTAGATTATTATAAAATTATAATTAAATCTGCCATTAAAAAGGCTTATATTTCCAACTTCATTATTGCAGCTGTTTCTTTAAGTTCTTTTATTGGAACCATTCAAATTTTTATGATGATTATATTAATAATCTCTTCGATTATGTTATTACGTGTATATTTAAAAACAAGATCAACTGTTAAATTACTTTTCATGATGTGTGGATTGGTTGCCACATCAGCACAAATATCTCAATTAAACCCTTATTTTGATTTAGATTTTGGATTATTTGTATCATATATAATTGGAACAGTCTATATTACTATATTAATTATAAATGGGGTTGTTGCTACGTTAGAACAAAAGATTAGGAAAACTGTGAAGATTAAAGAAAGCTTAAAGGATAATTATTCTCACGATTTAGGAAACATACTACTTTCTTTATCTCTATCATATGAACTTATTAAGAGTGATAGAATTTCTGAACTAGAATCGATTAAATTGCATCATGTTTTAGAAGATAAAATATTGGAAGCTTCGGAGTTGGTCAAAGAAATTCGTAAACTTTGAATTCAATTTTAAAGAGTTTAAAACCTTATAGTTATAATTTTCATATTACTTATTATTCATGAGTATATCTTCAATATTCTTAATAATTTCCTCAATAGAAAATGGTTTTTGTAGAAAACCACTTGCTCCATTAGAAAGGGCTTCTTTTTCTATTGAATAATCTGCACTTACAAATAGAATTAAGGAAGTATCATTCATTTTTAAAATATCCGTCATTGCTTCTAATCCATTTTTATAAGGCATCCTATGATCCATGATGATTAAATCTGGTTTTTCATTAAAGTTCTTATATTTCCTTACAGCTTCCTCACCATTAGATGCCGTTCCCATAGTAAAATAACCATTTAATTGAAAAACTTGTTTATAAAGATTGGTAATAGAATCATCATCTTCTACTATAAAGATCTTTAGCAATTTAGAATCCATTATATCTTTTTCGAGGTTGAATACTCTATGAAATTTTGAAAAGTACCAAAGTCAATAATTTTCCTTTATAATATAGTAAAGAAGACTTTTAAAATTTTTTTTCTTTCTATTAAAAGCATTAGCAAAGGAATTAGAGTATAAATCTGTAAAGAATTATTAATAACCTTAAATATTGATGAAATCTGGTGAATTTACTAAGATGATTGAACTGAATTGAAAATTTTTAATTTTAACAAAAATTATACTAGTTTACTTTAAATTAATATTTTAGAGGTTAAAATTAACAATATTAATGAGGTTAGATTAAATGTCAGAAAAAGAATTTGAACATGTAGTTGTAGAAAAAAATGAAGAAGGAAATTATGCAATAATTTCAATCAATAGACCTAATAAATTAAATGCACTTACAACGCAAACATTAAGAGAAATATATGAAGCGATGGAACAATTCGAACTTGATCCTAGCGTCAGATGTATAGTTCTTAGGGGCACGAAAAATGTTACAAAAAAACCTGCATTTTCTGCTGGTGCGGATTTATCTTCTCCTATGGGCAAGGGATTAAAACCTAACATTCCTGTTCATTGGACAATATCTATGGGACAAAAGCATAGATATTATACTTTAATTGAACAATTTCCAAAACCAGTAATTGGAGCAGTAGATGGGTATGCTTTCGGGGGTGGATGTGAGCTTTCTCTGGTCTGTGATATCTTAATTGCCACTAAAAGATCATTTTTCGGATTTCCTGAAATCGCTAGAGGTATTTTTCCAGGGAATGGAGGAACACAAAGAATGGCAAGACGTATAGGAGTGAATCGAGCATTAAATATGATATACTTTGGAGAACGAGTACCTGCAGACAAAATGTATGAATGGGGGCATGTAAGCTATCTTTGTGATGATGGTGAAGAATTTGAAAAACTCATTCATGAAAAGGCTTCATGGCTAGGATGTGGACCTACTACCGCTCTTTTAATAATAAAGAAAGCAGTAAAATTTGGAACCCAAGTACCCATAGAAGTTGGAAATCAATTCGAAATGCTAGGCTTCGGCGTTAATGCTGGTTCCAAGGATGTTAACGAAGGTATCACTGCCTTTCTACAAAAAAGAGATCCAAAATTCACTGGTGGAATATAGACTCTCATATTTCCCATTTTTTCCATTATATTTTTTACCTTTTTTTTTGATATATTCATCAATATAATTGAATTCTGAAATATGATTAGAAATTTTAAAATTGTTGAGGAAATTAATGTTGGAAATCTCTTCTTACGGAAGATTTCTAAACAAGATGTAGAATTTATTTTTAAATGCCTAAATAACAAAGAATTAACCTCATATCTATCTTTAGGGCCATTAAAATCTGTGGAACATGCAAAGAGATTAATTAAAGGATATTTAAAATATTGGGATAATAAGATTCAATTTAATTATATAATCGAGATACGTGAAGATAATATAGAGAACATCGGCTCAGTAAGTCTTTGGAATATTAACTGGAAGCATAAAAGGGCTCAGATTGGTATCTGGTTAATCCCTTCCTTTTGGAATAAGGGATTAGGGGAAAAAACTTTAATCATGATTAAAAATGTTGGATTTTATCATCTAAAAATAAATAGACTTGAAGCTTATATTGCCATAGACAATATTAGATCAATCTCTCTTTTTAAGAAATGTGGATTTAAAGAAGAAGGAATGTTAAAGCAATATTTGAATTTCTATGGTAATTTCTATGATGCTCTAATTTTAGGGTGTTTAAAAATCAATAAAAAAAGTTAAAAAAAATCAATACTTTATTTTGTTTCTTTTGAAGAATCTTTAACTAGTTCATCCAATTCTTCCTTTTTCTCAATTGCTTTCTCAGTTAATTGATCTGGTCCCATCTCTTCTTCTAATGATGTATCAGGTACTTTATCAGGAGTACCTTCTTTCACTTTTGGTTTTATCGTTCCAGGATGACGTTTCAATTTTAAGTCGCTAGTAGTTTTTCCTAAATTTTCATTATAGACTGTTTTGAATGCAGCTTCTCTCCCTATAATGGGTATATTTGGTGCAGTTTTCTGTTTTAGAGATTTTCTAAATTTTCTGACTTTTCTTACTTGTTTAGGATATTTCAAAAAGGTTTGGTATGCATAAAGATAAATTGCTAAACCGCCAATTACGATCATAGATATTATAAATAAGATTGGAAATATTGGATTTTGTGGTCCCACTTCACTCGTTGCGGCGATAATCATTTCATAATCTTCTGCAAAGTATTTATCACCTATAAAAGCAGAAATCTCTAAAGAAGATGTACCATCTGGGACATTTAGTATAGTAGTTTCATATATACCATCACTATTAAGATCCTCTAGAATTCCAACACTTCCCTCCCAATTATAAGTAACAAATGCGCCTATAATAAATCCACCAAAATCTGTATTATTTAATCTTATCCTTATTCTAACATCAGATCCAGTTCTAGTCTGTATTGTATTGGTTCCAGAATAAGGCTCAATCTCTATATTAATCCTCTTAACGGAGACTGTGATATCAACAACTTTAGTTTGAAAAGATTCTGTTTGCGCTGTAACAGATAAGAAATTCGTTCCAATTCTTAAACTTTGATTTGTATCAATAAGTATTGTGTATTGCTCAAAACTAGCACTTTCATTAATATAGGAAGTAAATGTCTCAGATATTAATAGAATATTTGCTCCTGGGATATGAGTTCCATTAAGGAAATTATATTTCAGTGTCACATTTAGTATTTCACTTACAGTTAGTTCTATAAATGGGTCTTGAGTAACATTTTGATTATTTAGTATAACTTGTAAATTTTCAGTTGGAAATTTATTAATCCTTACAATTAGATTTATTATCCTTGTTTCATGATCCTCTGCTTGGGCGATTATCGTTAGGAAATTAACTCCTGCATCAGAGACATCTGTATTAATAACAGTTGTATATTGTTCTAGAATTGGATTTTCTCCTAAATCTGCTGTAAAATTACCTGTTAACTGTACCGTGGCATTAGGTATGTGTGCACCTGTTGTATTAAGATATTTGACAGTAATATTCAACGAGTCTCCAATAAAAATATCAATATCAGGATCATCAGTTTTATTTACACTATCTAAAAATAAATGAAGTTCTGTTTCTTTATCTGGAAATATTATCGTATATGATATGTTTAGAATAACATCATCTATAGATATTGTAATATTCCTATCTAGATTGAATTTATCATCCGCGAGAAACATTTCAATTGAAAGATTCACATCATCAATAATTAAAGAAGTAACGTCGAAACCTCCAATTTTACCTTCCTGAAAAGATGTGGTAGCAGAGCTTAATTTAACCGTTTCTGGATGCTGATTATTATTAATGAGAATCCTCAATTCAGAATTTGGAGCTGAAGAGGGCCAAGGCTGATCAATTTTATATTTAAAATTAAGCAAAGCTTCATCCACAATTACAGTATTATTACTAACATCACTGATTTTATCAGCATCTTGATTCCATGATACACTGGTAAATTGATTAATCTTTTTCTCGTATGTAAAGGTTAGATTAAAAGATCGAATTATTAAAGAATTCCATCTATCAACATCAGCTCCAATTTCATTATCTTCACAATAAATATCTATTCCTAATGTAATCGTGAAATTAATTCCATCGGAGTTCAATACTGAGTCTAAGGCATCAATTAGAACACTCTCTGGGATTATATCCATTTGTGAATCTGGAAAACTACCTACTGCAGGAGTATCTTGCCCTAGATTACCTGTTCCAGTGTTATTAGTAGCTATCGGAATTGGTAACAACGTTTCTTCTTCATCATTTAAAAATGCGTAAAAATCTGCAGAATCTCCGGAAGAATATCTATCAAGTCCTACATCTCCTAGCCTGTCAATACCCCCTCCCACTCCTGCATGAGGCGATACACTTACTGAAGCGTTGAAAATAACCTCGAGTGATGCAGATGTAATTATATAGTCTGACATGTTAACCGGCATGGTTATTACTCTTTTCCAATTTACACTGGGTCGATTTCTTGTTTGATTGATGTCCTCATCCCATAAGTGATAAACATAGCAACCTGCAGAATTGATTACATAAGTATCTGGTAGAATAGGCAAATTTGGATTATTGTATGGAGTCCAATCTGTACTACTAAGTGCTTCATCAATTCTCATAATACCTGAATCTCCAAGGATAGTATAGTTAACTTGTCCTATATCTGGTAATGCTATTACATCTGACGGATCACCTAATTCCCCATAAAGGGGGTACCAAGTTGGTTCAATAGGAGCGTCAAATGAAGTATTATTTAACCATTGTTTTGTATATGATGCTTGAGCTGCCAATCCAAGATTATCATTTACAAATGTGTTTGTGGATGTGCCTGATATGATAAAGGTATTTTCCTTGAATAGAGGTAGGATAACCAATGAAGAAAAGATAATGATTGCAATAATAATTAACGCATAAAAACTTTTACCTTGTTTCTTTAAGTTCAAAATTCCTTGCCCAATTTTTCTTAATCTAATTTTAAATTGATTTCTAAAGAATCTTACGTTTTTTGATTTATTTCTACTAATATCTTCAATTTTATTTGCATTCAATTTTTGATTTTTAGGTTCAGTAGCAATATCAGGTTTAAGACTCTGTGGTGACTCTTTAATAAGTTTTTCCTCAGTTTCTTTTTCTTTCTTTGGTCTCACCTTTAAATATCTAGCTATATGATGTATTTCTTGACTATACGCTAAATTAAATGCTTTTTCACGTCCTTGGACACTGATTCGTGGGGCTTTTGATCTCTTGAGAGTTTTTCGATATTTCCGAACTTTCCTGACTATTTTTGGGAATTTTAACACTTTATAATATGCATAAAGATATCCCCCTAATGCTATAGAAGCAATAACGGCTACTATTAATAATATTTGAAAGAGTAAAGATGAATCTGTTGGTCTACTGGCTACTATAATAAATTCAAGACTTATAAAATTATACTCATCACTACCAAAAGCGTTAATTTCTATTGTGTGAGTTCCAGCAGGTACAGCTAATATATCTACTTCATAGATACCGTCATTGTCAAGATCCTGAAATATTCCATCTTCTCCTCCTTCCCAAGAAAAGGTTACATATGCACCTTTAACAATTTCATTAAAATCTGTATTATTTATAAATACCTTAATATTAGCATCATCTCCTGGATGAATACTCATGGAATTAGTATTATTGACACCAGTTATGACAGCAATAATTTTTCTAACAGTAATTCTAGGATTAATTACTTGCTCTTCAAAATTTAATCTATTCGCTTCAATTTTTAGAAGATTAATACCTGATCTAAGTTTTATTGAACTATTTATAATAACTGAATATTGGTTAAATCTAATGCTTTCATTTAAAGGTTCCAATAATCCTTCCCCAAATAAGGTAACTGTTGCTCCAGTTACGGGTGTTCCTAAAAGAGTGGAATATTTAACGGTAATATTAAGTATACCATTTAGAGGAACATTAGTTAGTGGATCTAAAGACTTATTTACCCCATTTAAGAAGAGATGCAAATTTTGGGTTTCGGTTGGAATAATGGTTAAAATTGGATTTATAGTACTCAATTCGAAGTTTATCTTGTGAGCAACGATTTTAAAATAGAAAGTACCTACATTCAAATCATTCGAATCAATTATAATGGTATATTGCTCATTTGTTGGATCTTCGGTTAAAGTTCCTGTGATATTCCCAGATAATTGAACAACTGCTCCTGTTATGTGAGTACCAGAATCATCGGGGTATTTAACGGTAATATTTAAATCGTTCCCTACAGGGTGGTCATATATTGGATTAGATGTTTTATTTACACCATTGAAGAATATTTGTAAATTTGTCTGAAAGTCCGGAAAGATAACAGTATATGTAATGTTAAGATATACATCATCGATGAAAATAGTCCTATTAACATCCAAATTGAACTCATCGGCAAGATAAACTTGAATTGTAAAATTTATATCTGTATTATAAGGTATTAGGGAAGTAACATCAAATCCCCCAATTTTAGCATCTTGATATGTTGTTAAGGCATTATCTAATTTTATTATCTCAGGTAATTTATTGGTGTTAATATAAGCCCTAATTTCGGAATTCGGAGAAGCATTAGTCCAGTTATTATCAATTCTATATTTAAAATTAAGTTTAGCCTCATTCACAATAACCGTATCATTACTAATATCATTTATTTGTGCTCCATCCTGTTTCCAAGATATAGAACTAAATTGGTTAATTTTTTTCTCATAAGTAAATGTTAAATTAAAAGATCGAATGATTAATCTACTCCACCTATCAATATCTACATTATATTCATTATCTTCACAGTAAATATCGATTCCTAGAGTTATAGTAAAGTTGTAACCATCAGCACTTAAAACAGAAGTTAAATATGATTTAAGTAAATCTCCCGAAATTGGAGTCATTGGGGTATCGTGATGCGTGGTTACTATAGGGCTATCTTGTCCTAAATTTGTAGTTTTATTGGATGCTATTGGATAAGGGAAACTATTATTTAAATCTGAAATTTGAGCATAAAATGTTGCTGAATCACCTATTCCAAATTGTGGTACTGTTGGGGGATTCCCTTCAGTATAATCTCCATCAACTTCGATTCCTCCACCATCGTGATCAAGAGCTTGAACTGAAGCATTAAAAATCACCTCTACAGTGGCGGAAGTAATAATATAATCTGCCATATTAACAGGCATTGTAATATTTCTTTTCCATTGCATACTCGGGGTATTCCTAGATTGATCAATACCTTCATCCCAAGTATGAGCGACATAACAACCTGTGGAATTAACACCATAAACATCTGGTGCGATCGGGTAGATAGGATTATTAAAAGCTGTCCAATCTGAGCCACTGAGTGGATCATCAATGCGCATAATTCCTGAATCACCTACAACCTTTAAATTGAGATTTCCTGAGCCCAATGGGGCTTCCACGTCTGATAAGTCTCCTTCTAATTCAGAATACCATATAGGTTCGATAGGATCTTCAAATGTGGGATTTTCTAGCCACACAGTTGTAAGTGTTTCTTGAGCAGCGAGATGAGGGTGTTCAGATTCTTTAGATCTTATACCTCTAAACGTCGAATTATTCAATGAAGAAATAGTAAAAGATGATGAAACAATAATAATTAAAATGAATAATAATAATATTACTTTCTTTCCTAAAGTTCTCGAATTCATAATTAGGTTTTCATTAATTGTATAATTAAAAACATTTAATTAAGGTATTATACCAAATTATTTAATAAATAATTTATCAATAAATCTTAAAATATATTTGAAATATATTCTTGGATGAAATTCATTAGGATATCATAATATATAAATTACAGTATATCAATTATTTGGTTGTTCAAAATATCTAATTTGAATAAAGTTTAATTAAACTATAATAATAAATAATACTTAAGAAATAATATTATAATTTTAATTTATAAAACTTATTTATCAAGTTTTTAAAGTGATATAATTGATCCAAGGTATTTTGACATTTCAGTTCAAGATGAATTTAAAAGAATCAGGTGAAATCGAACCTGAGTTTGAACCTATACAATTAATCTTCCGGGAAGATAAGTATGATGAAGATGATTTTTCCGAATTAATTGCCCAAAATGACATTTTTGCAATTTTCTATCAACATACCACAGGGCTTTATGGAGTTAAATATAGTTATAGCAATTTCTATGAGGGACGATTAAAGGAAACCCCATATCAAGTGCTATCTTATTTCAAACAAGTTGCAGATGGAACACAGTATTTGGCGATTTCAGTTTTTGAATTAGATGATGAAATTGATATTTTTGAAGATCTCATTAAAGAAATGGGAAAAAGATTAGATGTAATATTTGATAAATTAACACGGGCAAGAAACTCAAAACAACTTTCTTTAATCGAGAATATTAATATCCGATTAAAAAATGAAGTAAAATTCACAATATTTCAAGTAGACAGATTATCGAATTTAGATAAACTTCAAAAAGTTGCGTTAATCTATAATAGTGAAGAGCGAATGAAAATTTTGGAAACACTACGAGAATCTCCAGTTTCAAAAAGCCAAATGAAGAGTATATTGGAAAAAATGACTTCTACTATAAATGTTGATATTCTTCTTCAACCATTCTTAGAATTAAATATTATACGTCGTGATTGGATAAAAGGTGAAAAAGATAAAAAGACGGGAGAGATAACTCATCAAGGAGAATATTTATTTCTTGTTAAAGATTTAATGTTTACTCGCGTACCTAATGAAAATTTGTTAAACCACTTTAAAGAGACAAAAAATGAATTACTACCATTATATCGCCAGAAAGTTGTTGACTACTTTTCTACTTATGACCCATATGAGCAACCCGTTGAGGAAATGAAAAAATTAGCATCTATCCTCTTAAATCCGGATGTCTATGACTTTTTTGTGTTGATGAGACATAATCATTATCCAATGGATAAAATCCCTAAAATATTTTCGGAGTTCGCCGTAACAGAGATTCTTTTAGATGATTTAAAGAATTTAAATATTATTACAGAAGTAATAGATGAGAGTGATAGAAAATGGATATGTTTATTAACAGATATTAAACCGTTAATTATATTTCCTGAGTATTTGCTTCCTAAAATTAGAGCGGCATATAAAGAGCAAGATTCCGATGGTGCAATTACTTATGAAATTGCTAAAAAAGCACTTAGTTTATTAGAAATTACATATCCTGAGAAAGTAAAATTTTAAGCTAAAAAATTATTGAGAGATGATTTTGAAAAATGTATCAATTTAAAGATAAAGATATTGTTGACGTCCCTATTACATGTAAAATATGTTTAAAAGAGCTTACTTTTCCAATTACGGTGGATGAATACAAACAAGTCACAAAGTTTCCCATTAAAAAGGAAAATGTTCATGGTGAACCCCCACATAAAATAATTGTATTTATTAATCAATATTTAGAAGTCGAGAATTTTGAAATTAAAGATGTTATAGAAAAAGAAAAGGATGTTGCTTATTCTAAGGAATTAACAAAACAAGTTTTAAGTGAGATTGATCTCTCAGATGAAGAAATTGATCTATATTTTCGGACAACAGGCAGAGAAGCAGTGTCTATTGGAGAAATGGCAATTCTAATTGACAAATCAAAAGAAAAATGTAAAGAAATTGCAGATAAATTTGTAGAGAAAGGTTTATTTAAGGAGATCGTTGGTGCTACTCCACACTATCAAGCATTACCACCCTACGCTGCGTTAATTGCTCAATTAAAGAAATTTTATACTTATATATCAGATATAAAAGCTACAATCCCTAAACAATTAGATAAATCTTTTGCTCAACTTGAGGTTAAATCCAAAGATATGGAGAAAATGAAAGACACTGGTGCTGTAATGACAGATTTGAAGGAAAAAATGCTTACTCAAATCCACGCTCAAAAAAAAGAATTTGATGATACAATCACTGCAATTGATCAAATTAGAACAATCACAGATGATATATCTAATCTTGGAGAGTTCACTCAAACATTATCTGATGATCAAATAGGCTCTTTATCACAACAATTTGAAAATCTAAATGTTAGAACATCTCAAATCATTAAAAATCAGGTTGATGATTTAAGAAATCAATTTGGCGATATCAAAACAACTATTACCGATAATTTGCAAAAACTACGCTTGGGAGTAATTCAGCAAGCCGTAGGCGATATCATTGAGGGAGTCATTTCTACACGGTTAAAGGACATAACTGATAATCTAAATGTACAATTAAGTGTAAGTCAGACTGTATTTGCTGATGAATTGAAAAAAGCAACACAAGGTTTGAACACGGAAATTATTTCTAAATTAAAAGTCTCACTTGAGGATGCGGCAAAAAGTGTTGAATCAATAACCTCCAAATCCGGAGAAGATAAAGAAAGAATATTTGCAGATATTTCTGACAATTTTAATAAAGCAGTGATGTTAGCAGAAC
>JAHPYZ010000142.1 GCA_019058425.1 Promethearchaeota archaeon | reverse complement strand
ATATACCACAACAATCTATTCCACAATGAGCTGGACAAGCAGTTCTTATTAATTGAATGTCGTTACTATCTTTCATAATTCTAACGTTATGTTATTAATCTTGAAATTAATCATTTTTATTTGTAATAATTGTTATTATAAAAAATTTAAGAGAAATTATCTACTCATAGAAAAAGAGATGCAATATATTAAATCCTTAAAGATAAATTCCAATTTTACTTAAACATAAATTTAAATTGATCATCTAGGTTAATTATTTATCTCACTGAATTATTTTTTAATTTAATTTAGCTTTTATAATTATAACTTTTTCTGCGATTTGAAGGTGATTTAGGTATGGAAGTTTTTATGAAAAGGGCGGAACGATCATTTAAGGGTAAACTTGGTGAGGAAAAGACAGTTTCATTATTGAATAAAATCAAAAAGGCTACTAATGAAATTCCAATAAAGTTTAGAAGAGTTATTGGCTCAGAAATACCGAAATTTTTATTTAACTACTCACAAGAGATTGAAGAAGTATCTCCTGCGATTACCGAGGGTGTTTTAAATTACATTTATATATTTTCAGAGTCATTAAAAGATCTCTTAAATAAAGACAGAAATCAAGTAATTCAAATGTTAATAAATAGAAGCAATAATTCTATGCGAAATCTTTCAGATTTATTAAATGCCTTTGTTGATAAAGCAAAAAATGGAGAGGATCGCCATGATATCGAAACATTTGAAGATATAATGACATATATGCTTGGTGGAAAAACTGAAATTACTCAAATGAATGATGTAGAATTATTTTTGAAGCGGTCCGATAAGAATTTTTCTGAAAGATTAGGAGAAGACAAATTTCATAATTATTCAGTAGAACTTAAGAACTCTTTTGAGAAAATTGATGAAAATCATCGAGATCAGATGAGTTCTGAAATTTCAAAGCATCTATTTAAGATATCCCAAAATGTTGATATGCTTTCTATAGAAACATTACATCGAATATTAGAGCAATCCCTTTTGTTTTCTGATTCATTAACCAAATTAGATGGAAAGACATGGGATCAAATTAATCAAGAAATAAGAAGACGAAGTAGTAATAAATCACATTCTTTAGTTGATTTATATATATACTTTCTGGAAGAAGTTAAAAAGGGAAATTTATTAGAAAATAGTAGCCAGCTTGATGATATCTTAACCCATTTATTTGGTAAAGAAGAAGAACGAATTCAATTTACGGATGTAGAAGCATTTTTAAAGAGAGCTGAGAAGAAGTTTACTCTTATTCTTGGACAAGACATGATTCAAATGCTTATGGAAGAGTTGTTAGATGCAATTAATCAAATTCCCGAACAACATAGGGAATATCTTGGCTCTGACCTTGCTAAATATTTATTTAAATATTCAGAATCAGCTTCTATTCATAATCCAGAAGAATTAGAGTCAATTTTTAATGCAGCTATAATGTTCGCCAATTCACTAGTAGAAATTAGTGATTTAAACAAAGCTGAGATTAATCAGTTCATTATAAATCGATCAAGCCATAAAGTACGCGGATTATTCGATTTATATCTTGCATTTCTAAAAAAAATTAAAATACGAATGCCTTTTTCTCTGGAACCGAATTTTGATGAAATCTTAAATCATACATTAGGAAAATATAGCGGTCCGAAGATCCTGGAACAAGGAGGATTAGTCCATGACTTACTAGCTGAATATCATGAAGAAATCCCATTTGCTGTCGAACATTCAAATTGGGCTAAGGCAATAGTTGAAATAATCCCTCGCTATTTAGATATTCTTCCTAAAGCTGAAGGAGATAGAATATTAGATTTTTTATGGGAAAATAAACTCCCAGAAGATCAAATTGTTGAAAAGTATAGATCTAAAGTTGCAGAGTTGCCTAAAGAAAATGAAAAAACGTTTATGTTTAGATTAATGAATATGTTAACAAATATGATTCTAGTTGATGGAGAAAAAGATAAATTATTGGCAGGTGCTTTAGCTCTAAGAATTCTTGGGGGTATTTTTGTAGAAATATTTGGGGGTCGAAATGCTCAAATTAGAAGAATTCGTCTTAATCAATTATTAAAAGATAGAAAAGTCTCAAATATTGAAAATAAAAAGAAAATAGATGAGCATATCAACAGAATACTAGAAGAAGATTTGAAAGCAATCCAAAAGAGAACTATGACAATAAACACTATAATTCCAATATTGAGTAAAAAAAGGTATTTCATTAAAACATACGATATTGTAACAAAAGACTTTCCAGAATTTATAATAAAAATGATAACTGTTAGAGAGGAAGATAAATTAAAGGATATAGGTGAAGATTATAAAAAAATAAGCGTTTCAGGAGAATTAATACCTCTTGTTAATAATTTTTTAAGTGAACTTGATTTAGCTAAACGATTCTATAAAAAGTATTTTGAAGAGATGTATTCTATCGCATTAGATGCTCAAAAAAATATGTTGGAACTAAGAAAGTTTTTTAAAACTTTAGTAGAGTTAAATGATAATCTTGATACTATTGAATTCTATAATAGACCTATTGCTAACACAGAACATCCAATTTATATCTCAATTTTAAAATATATATATGAATGTTTACCAGATGTGCTTGATACTACTCGAATAATCCTTGATGAACAGGAGTATCAAAAAAAAATAATGAAATTAGATACATATTTGAGTAATCAAAAACTTGAATTACTTAATTTAGAAATAAGTGAATCTGAAAATAAGATTAGTGAATATAAACAATTGGAAGAATTCGATGCCACTGAAAAGATTAGGAATTTAACTAAATTTCTTAATAGAGATAAAAATGAACTTAAATTCTATGAAATAATGTTCAAACTCCTTAATAAGTCAGAAAAAGTAATTGGAATTTTAAAGGAAAGGTTAAATTTCTCTGAAAAAATATTAAAGGTTTCTAATTCATTAAAGAAAATCCATCCAAATCTTCCTGCTGCCTTATCTGAATATTTACTAAATTTAGAAC
>JAHPYZ010000141.1:2646-2991 GCA_019058425.1 Promethearchaeota archaeon | reverse complement strand
ATTCTCAACCATATCTTCTATAACCGAAATCCATCTCTCTTTTGCTATTTCATGAGAAAAAGCCTCCCATAATTGACGTAATTCTTCGGAAGGAGGAAGTTCGGCCCCAATATATTTTTCTTTTTTTTTAACACTCTTCCCTTCTCGATAAGAATATGATAAATAATAATATTCCTTTCCATTGACATCATGCGTAATAATTGTTGCCATTTAGTATCACCATTTTTTTTTGATCATGATATTATTATCTCTACATTTATTTATATTTTTGTTTTTTGAATTATAATTGTAGAGATAAATTTTAAAAATTTTAAAAAATCCTCATCATCAATGATATTGTTCATA
>JAHPYZ010000141.1:0-2636 GCA_019058425.1 Promethearchaeota archaeon | reverse complement strand
GTTATGTTGTTAGACTAATATAGTCTTTATTTCCAATAGTTTGCCAGATTTCCTCAGTCATATGGGAAGCTATTGGATGTAGTAGGAGTGTGAGTTTTTCCCGGCATTCTTCGATAATTTTTTTAATTAATTCTTTATTTTTAATATGATTAGACCGAAAAATTTAAATATTTCCAACACAACATTTTAATTGTGTTGAATATGATTCCTGATTTTAATACTTTTGGTGAACTCCCCGAAGGGGTACATTGGGCTGATTGGGATGAAATCTCACTTAGATTTGGTAGAAATAATCATCGAAAAAATATGTTAGACGGATTGAAAATGGTATTAACTCAATTAAAAATAGCAGGTTGTAAATTTGTTTATCTTGACGGAAGCTTTGTAACGAATAAGGAATTTCCTAATGATTTTGACGCTTGTTGGGATGTAACCGGGGTTGATGCTTCAATCTTATTCAATAATATTCCTGAACTCTTTGATTTTAATAATGGACGATTAAATCAGAAAATGCTATTTTATGGTGAGTTTATCCCTTATTATCCAAATACAACAGGAAGCTATTCAATATTAGAATTTTTTCAATATAACCGAAATGGTCAAAAAAAAGGTATTATAGGGATAAAGGTGGATGAATTAAAATGATAACGAATGAATACCAATACAAGATTTCTAAAGCTAAAATCAAGAAGTTCCAAAAATTAATAAATGAATTAAGCGATTCTAAAGAAGATATAGACCCACGACTAATAAAAGCACAAATCGAGGCAATAAAGAGTCAAATTAATGACATTGAAGAAGAAATATTTGAATATGATGATATTAAAAACAATAGAAGAGTGCCAATTGACGACCTTTTAAATTTTAAAGGCATCCCTGTGTCTTTAATCAAAGCAAGAATTGGTCTTAATTTGACACAAAAAGAATTTGGAGAATTATTAGGGGTAAAAGAACAACAAATTCAGAGATGGGAGTCAACAGAGTATGCTTCAGTTAGTATTTCTAGGGTACATGAAATTATCGGGACTATTCTTAAATCTAATGATATTGTCTTGGGAAATGTGATTCCCCTAAATAAGATATTAAGTAAATTGAGTAAAATTGGCATTAATGAAGACTTTATTATAAATCGATTTTCTACTAACAGGGATATCGGAGAAAAGGGAAAGGAGCCTATAATTTCAAATATCGATACATTAGCTAATTTAAGTAAAGTCTATAATTGGCAATTACTAGATTTATTGACAGGTACCCAATTAAAACTTGGTAATTTACCTCAAAATGTGATATATAAACTTCCAAGAGGAAGGAAGCAGAAAGAAGTACATGCATATACCATATATGCACATTATCTTGCTCTATTAGTAGATTCAATTACAAAGAACATTCCATTACAAGAATTATCAGAAGATCCATATGAGATCCATAAATTGATCGTAGAACAATATAGTAAACTATCTCTTGAAAATTGTATACATTATGTTTGGAATTTAGGTATTCCAATAATTGCTTTAGATGATCCTGGAGTATTTAATGGAGCATGCTTTCGAATGGGAGAACGATATGTGATTATATTAAAACAGAAAACTCGGTTTGAAGCACGTTGGATGTTTGATCTTTTTCATGAGCTCTGTCATATAATCTCGGGTAAAGAAAAAATTCATATATCAGTCGATTCTTTTGAGTTCTCAAATAAAGAAGAGAGAAGAGCAAGTAATTTCTCTGCAGCGGTATTATTAGGGAAAAATCCCCAGGATCTCGCTAAGAAGTGTGTAACAAAAGCGAAAGGAAACATAAGGCTGATTAAAAATGCAATAAAAAGAGTTGCTCAGGAGGAAAGCGTTAGAATTGATGTTTTAGCAAATTATGTTGCATTTAGATTGGCTCAAGAGGGTCAGAATATCTGGGGAATAGCACAAAATTTACAGGAGGAATTAAAACAAAATCCTTATATGATATTTAAAAAGGAACTCCTCAAAAATACCAATTTAAAAAACTTATCTCAACCTGATTTCAATATTCTGCAAAGAGCCTTAGAGTATGGGAGGGAGTTAAAATGAGTAAAAAAGACAATAATTTAAAAGATTGGGAGATAACTGAAGCCCTAGGTACTTTATCTTGTATTAGTACAAAATGTGAAGATAACCTTCATTGTTTCTTAAGAGATTTGAGATTAAAAGGTAATCGAGGTAAAAACTATAGGAGTAATACTTGTACTGGCTGTGGAAAGGATTTAATCGATTGGGATCGAATTGATATGCATAATCTTGAAGATAAAGATTATTTTGTCGAATGTCTAAAGAAAGAAACTTGGAGACATGCTGTATGGAATTTGGAAATCCCACAATATATGGTTGAGAAAGCTTTAAAATTAACTATTGAAGAGATGCGATTAAAAATTATTAAAATTCTTTCTTCCGAAAAGATTAATAGAAAGAAATCAGAGATTTATCGAGATGGAACTCAAACACCTAAAGGAAAAGATATTATTTTTCTAGCACAACATGCAACAGGAACATGTTGTAGAAAATGCATTGAAGAATGGTATGGTATTAACAGAGAAGAAATTATGACTAAAGTAGAGATCAATTATCTAGCAGAAATAACATTAATATATATCAAACAAAAAGTACCAT
>JAHPYZ010000107.1 GCA_019058425.1 Promethearchaeota archaeon | reverse complement strand
GATTGTATCATGTAGAGGCGATCCTTTTAATGTTAATTTAAAAGCAGCAACAAAAAATAACATTCCAGTACTTTTTACACCCCTTAGAAATGTTGATGCTGTAGCAGAATTAACAATAGGATTAATGCTGATGTTAGCCCGAAAATTGCATAATGTTGATAGAATAATTCATTCTGATGAATTTGAAGTAATTGAATTTGAAGATTTTGTTGATAACTTAAATAAATTTCAAGGTATAGAATTAAAAGGTAAAATTATTGGTATAATCGGTCTAGGGCAAATAGGAAGAAGGGTAGCAGATAGGCTTAAACCATTTGGAGTAGAATTTTTAATATATGACCCATATTTAGAGGAAGTGGTTATTCAATCTTATGGTAAAAGAGTTGAAATTGATAATTTGATGAAAAACGCTGATTTCATTACAATACATTCTATAGCAACTGATGAAAATGAGAACTTAATCAATAATGAGCGAATTCATATGATGAAAAAAAGAGCGTTTTTAATTAATACCTCAAAAGGAAGTATTATTGATTATGATGCCTTAAAAAAAGCTTTAGAAGAGGAAAGAATAGGAGGTGCCGCTCTGGATGTATTTCCTCTTGAACCTATTGATGAAGATAATGAATTCATTGAATTAAAAAATGCAATAATCACACCTCATATTGGAGGGGATACTGAGGAAGTAATAAAAAGACAATCAGACCTTCTACTAAACGATTTGAAAAAGTGGTTTAACAATGAAAGACCTCAAAACGTTATGAATCCTGAAGTGTTTACAGAAGAAGAGAAAAAAAATTCATCAAACGATAATGTCAGTAAAATTAAGAAAGAAATTGTAGATTTATGTAAAGAATTATTAAATGAAAAGCATGTAATAGGCTCTGCGGGTAATGTTAGTGTTAGAATAAAAGATGAAGAGAATGAATTTGTATTAATAACTCCAAGTAATGTTCGCTATGAAGAAATGGCGCCTGAAGACATTCTTACAATTGATATGGAAGGTAAAGTGTTAGATGGAAAGAGAAATCCTTCTGTTGAGAAAAAGATGCATCTAAGTATATATAAAGAAAGAGATGATGTAAATGCAATTATTCATGCTCATAGTATTTATTCTACCGTTCTGAGTTCATTAAAACTATCAATTCCTCCAATTTTTGAAGAATTTGTACCATATATCGGTGGTGAAGTTTTATGTGCGGAATATGGAGAGGCTGGGACTGAAGAATTAGCAGAGGGTGTATTAGCTGTATTAGAAGAGAGAAATGCTGTACTACTAGCAAATCATGGAAATCTATGTTGTGGTAGTCATTTAGATGGAGCGTATACCATATTGCAATACCTTGAAAGAGGAGCAAAGATATATTATCTTGCAAGGCTTATAAAAGATCCAAATTTACTACCCGAAGATACTATCGACTATGAAATGGATATATTTGATATTTTTAAAGACTCTAAAAAAATCTAAAACAATCAATTATTATTTTTTATTCCCTTAGCACTTAGTAAATCTAAAGCAGTTCTAGTTGATTCTTCTGCTTGTTGTTTAGTAACCATCCCAATTGTTACAGCACAAATATTATGATCTGCAATATACTTGAATGCGATATCGGGCTTTATTTCTCCAGCACCTAGAGTTTTCATACCAATAAAATAAAATTCTCTTTTGTTATCAATAACCTGTTCCAATTTTTTAACATTTCCCATTAAAAATCCATTTGCATTAAATGGTATTAAAAATGTTCTTACTTTCAATGAATTTTCTATACAATATTGAATTGTTGGAATTGGATCATGAGTTGCTATGCCTGGAATAATACCATAACTAGAGATTTCATCTAAAAGCTCAATTAAATTCGAACCTTTTTTATCAGAAATCAAACCATGAACAAAAATTAACTTTACTCCGATTTTAATCAGCGCATCAATTCTAGGATCATTACCTGGATATGTAGATCCCATAATAACATAATCATTATATTTTTCACTCATAATCTGTGCCGCATCTAATATTTTACCACTCGGTATCACTTCAAATCCACGTGCTCCCTTATCATAACTGCTTTCTAAAATCTCTATTATCGCATCTGGATTATTTAGAAATTTCTTACGCCATTCATATGCCTTAATTCCAAACTGACCAGCACCTATAAATGGAGAAGTTCCCGTGGAAACTAATGGTATATTTACTTTATCTATTTTACAAAATATTATTACCACTTCTCAAGATTATATATAAAATTTATTCTAATTTAAGATATAATTATTACAAATATGGATATACAACTAAAATTCTACGATTATATAAATAATCAACAAAAATCATATTAAATTTTAAAGATTATTAATGATAAAAAGAATTTGAAATTCAGTTTTAATTCTGATTTCAAGGAGAGGAGGATAGAATGCCACCAATTAATGGTGTTATTTGCAATACTTTAACTTTTTATGACCAAGATCTGAAAATTATGGATTATTTTAATTCTCTTCTACTTCGACATATTCTTACAAACGATGCAAATAGTTTACTTCTTTTTGGAAATATTGATGAAAGTAATTTACTTACAGAAACCGAAAAAATAAAACTTATCGAAATAGCGACAAATATTACAGAAAGTAAGATTCCTTTACTCGTCGGAATTTTTGGTAATGAACCAGAGGGAGTAATTGATCAAATTGAAAGTATTGGTAAAAAATTCGAGAATCTAAGCTTTATGATTTCTCCTCCAATTTCAGAAAAACAACCCGAAGATGTAATAATATCATTTTTTGAGAATATTTTAAGTTCGATTAATCCTAACAATCAAATATATTTAATTAATAATCCCTTAGATTTTTCTAGAAATGAAATAGATCCAGAATCGTTGAAAAAATTAATAGAATTTACAAATTTAAAAGGTTTAAATGATGCTTTTTATAACATTAAAAAATGTAAATCCTATATTCAATTTTTAAACAACAATTTTTCTATTTTCTGTGGATTAGAAGAATATGCTCAAAGTTTTTTCCAATTAGTCCCATTGAATCAAAGAAAATATACAGGAATAGTTTCTAATATTAGTAATCTAGGTAATATGTGCTCAAAACTATATAAGTATGCTTTGGATGACAATATTTTAGAACTTCTCCAATTACATGAACAAATTAACGATATTAGAAATAAAATTTATCAAGTCAAAGGTAATCAAATCAGGGAGAAAATCGGATTAAAATATGCGTTTCTGCACCTATATAAAGATTTTTTATCAAGATCTACAAATAGCGCAAATTATCTTAACGATCAAATTGAATCTCAAATTAATTCCATAAGTAAAGAAAGAATCGAAGCAACTGTTCACTATTTATTAAATCAGAAATTAATATTCCAACTATACTTTATAAGTAAAAAAGATCTTTACCAGTTTGACGATATAATTGATACATTTTCAAAAATAGAAGTTTTAGTGAAACAGGGTAAAGTAAAAAAAATTAAAGGACCTTTCATAATTGACGCTAATACTCTCTATAGAGTTAATTTTGAAAAAAAACAATTAGTTTTTAGATTTCACACAAGTCCATATTCCCAATCTGATAATCTAGTCAAAGAAAAGCTTTTATATCCCTTTTTAGATAATAGTTTAGATCCAAATGATATTAGTTTAAGAAATAAAGTCAAAGATATTATAAATTTAAGAACTGGTTCTTACATATTCAATAGAGAAAATCCTCCAATAATTCCAGTAAGTAACCTAATATTTTTTGATGAAACTAAAGAGACGGTTCCTTACTTATTCTCAGTGCAAGATTATATTCGAGGAAAACCCCTCTTCCAACTAATAAACCAATACGTAAATGAAGGTAAAAACTTAAACATCAAAAAGTTCTTCGATTTGTTTAATAATTTGGGTGATCATTTAGGAAATCTGCATGAAGTAGGGTTTAACAACTTTTTCACAAATATTAATAATATTGGGAAAAGTTCAAAGATTTCTTATATAGAGCGCTTTGAGAATGAGTTAGAAGCTAAAATTCAAGTAGCAAGGAAAAACAATATAGATTTTGTAGATGATATTAAGCATTTCATTAAAGATAATAAATCATTAATTGAAGATGAAAGAGAATTTGTTCTTCTACATAATGATTTTAAAAGCCAAAATATTATTGTAAAAGATGATTTAGGAGTAATTAAAATAAACGGTATTGTAGATTTTGATAATTGGTGTGTAGGCAGTAGAGCTAAAGATTTCATTAAAATTGATTATTGGATTTTAAAGCCTCTAAATAATCCTTCATTTTATAACTCATTTTACAATGCTTATTCCAAATTTTATAAAATAGATACTGAATTTAAGAAAAAAATTGACATTTATAAGTTACTTTGGCTTTTAGATGAATATAATCTTGAAACAGAATTATTAAAAAAGTCTAATCATATGGATATTATAAAAAAATCCTCCTCCTTAGAAGGTTATATATTTGAGATTAAAGCCATAATTCAATGATTATAAAACCAAATAATAATGTAAATTATGTCAAAATATAGAAAAGAATTAAATTTCGCTGTTGAATTAGTCCGTAAAGCAACAGAGATTACAGAATGGTTTAGAAAAAAAGGTTTTAAATCATACTTAAAATCTGATCAAACCCCTGTTACATTAGCAGATTTTGCTTCCCAAATCTATATCATATCACAAATACAATACTATTTCCCAAATGATGAAATTATCGCAGAAGAAGAAAATAATGATTTGATAGATATAAAAGCAGAAAATCTAATCTCGAAATGTTTCAAAAACCTTAATATTGAAGAATTAAGAAATTTAAAAGAAAATCTTAGCTTTCGTGGTAAACCCTCCAAACGTCAATGGACGATAGATCCAATCGATGGGACAATTGGATACCAAAAAGGATTGTCTTATGCAGTAGGTGTTGGATTTATGTTGAATTCGATCCCAGAAACATGTGCTATTGCTGTGCCAAATTATAAAAATAAATCGTTAGCTATCTTTACAGCAGAAAAAGGTAAACGTTCTCAAGTTTCATATGATAATGAGGGTTTTAAACCAATTAAAGTTAGTCAAAATGAAGATATACATAATTCGTGTTTATGTCATTCATTGCATTATGATAAACCTTGGATTCTTAATTTTGCACGGAAAATTGGCATTAAGAAGTTCATTCAAATTGATAGTATGGCAAAATTTTGTATGGTAGCTGATGGGTCCGCTGAACTGTTTATAAAACCATTAGATGTAGACCACTCATTCACATGGGATTTTATGCCTGGAGATTTAATTGTAAGGGAAGCTGGAGGGGATGTTTCTGATTTAATGGGTGAACGCTTAAAATTTAAAACGGAAAAATGTATTTGGACCGCTCCCGGTATTATTGCTTCAAATGGTATTCTCCATAAAAAAATTTTAGAGTTATATAAAAATAATCTTTAGAATAAGAAATAAATCAAGTGAATGCATATTTTATTAGATTGGTTTGTCGAGTTTTTGGATTTCTTTCAAAATTTGATAATTTAATTCCTACAAGCCTAACTTTTTTTTTACTTCCTGAAAACTCACTAAATAAGTCTAATATAATATTTAATACAAATTCTTGATTTTGAATATGAAAAGGTAATGTTTTAGAACGAGTAAATGTTTGGAAACCTTCAAATCTAATTTTTAATGTAATGGTCTTGTAAGTTATCTGGTTTTTTAAAACTGATTTATGAATACGTCCATTAATTTCTTCAAATCTTGATAAAATATCATTAAAATTATCTGTATCTGAATAAAAAGTTCTTTCAGCACTTATTGATTTCCTATCTATATGAAATTCTTTTACTTGACGATTATCCAATCCATTCACGACCTTCCAGATCCAATTTCCATGCTTACCAAATAACGCCATTATTTTCGGTAAAGGTGTAGAAATGATATCTCCTATTTTTCTTATTCCATTTTTATAAAAATAGACTTTTGATTTCTTTCCAATACCGGGAATACGAGTAATATCCATATCTTTTAAAAAGTCATGAATGTTATCAGGTTTAATAATAGTAATACCATTTGGTTTATTTTCATCAGAAGCGATTTTAGCCAAAGATTTAGTTGGGGCAATACCTATGGATATTGTTATACCTATTTTGCAAATGATTTCCTTTTGAATATTTTTAGCAATTTTTTCTGCTTCCATGTAATTATTCGCGATATTAGTTAATTCTAAATATGCCTCATCTACTCCTACTTTTTGGAATTCATCACTGTAAGTTTCAAGGATTTCCATTACTTCTTTAGAAACCTTATAATACTTCTTACCATTTGGTTTTAAATAAACACCATGTGGACATCTTTTATAAGCTTGAGAAATTGGCATAGCAGAATGTAAACCATATTTCCTTGCTTCATAATTACAAGTTGCGATTACACCCCTTCCTTTGCCTTCCTTTGGGTCAGCCCCAATAATAACGGGCTGTCCTTTAAATTGTGGATTATCTCTAATTTCTACCGCAGCGAAAAAACAATCAAGATCACAGTGAAAAATAATACGATACATAAATTATGGGGAGAAAATAATAGTTTTGTTGTTAAAACTCACTTTTTTATTTGATATATTTATAATTATTATTTAAAATGAAACACCTATATGGTTTTATCTAAATAAGAATTAGACTGATCTCTTTTAGAAATCTAAAGAAAATTATTTTCAGAGTATATTTTTAACGGAATTTTAATTATTTAATTTATGACCTTAAATAAAGAAGATCAACTTCGTTTAGAAGTTGTTAACGGAGCAAAAGCCATTTTCTCAAAGGGATTAGTAGAAGCGGGGGAAGGTAATGTAAGTGTTAGAAACGGTAAAAAAGAAGAATTATTTATCACACCTTCATTTAATCAATATAATACTCTTAAAAAAGAAGAAATTGTCCACCTAAATTTCGAAGGGACACCTTTAAGTGCTGGAAAATTGCCTTCAACTGAAGCAAAGATGCATATAGCAATATATAAATCAAGACCTAAAGTTCAATCGGTGATTCATACACACTCTCTTTATGCAACTACACTCTCAATTGTACGAAAAAACATTCCAATTATAATGGAAGAAATGTATATCTTTTTAGGTGGATCTGTCAATATTTCTGAGTTTGGAGAGGCTCATACAATTGAAATTGGAGATGTAGCACTTAAAGCCCTCGGTATAAAGAATGCTGCGTTATTAGCCAACCATGGTGTTATAGTGTGTGGAAAATCATTAGATCACGCGGTTAAGTTTGCTGAATTAGTTGAAAAGTTAGCTAAGATGTATTGGGGGGCTCTACAAATAGGGAAGCCCAATATTATTTCAAAGGAACATCTAGATCGCTTTCAAAAACTATTTGAAAGCCTTTTTGCTAATTATCCTCGACATATGAGGAAAAAAACATGAAAAAATTATAAAATTTAAGTGAAATATATGAATTTAGGTATTAGTGCTTTAGGACATTTATTTGATTTAGCCGTTACTCAGAAGTTTGAAAATCTTAAAGATTTACAACTTAAAGCGACAATAGAGTGTCTTAATTTTGCTGAGAAACATGGCATAGAAATTGTTGAATTAGTAATAGATCTCCCAAATATTTTTGATAATGAAAACGAACAGAAATTCATTGAAATTGTGAATTCTTATAGATTAAATAAGCAGGTTCATGGACCGTATGTTGATTTGAGTTTATGTTCTTACAATAATAATATATCAGGAGCATCGATAGAGTCTTGTAGAGAAGCAGCAGAGATATGTTATCAAATTGATGCTAAAATTATGACAATTCATCCAGGTTACGCAAACCCAATATTAAGCTCAATTCGAGAATTTAATAAAAAACAATTAAAACGGGCTATTCATGAATTATTGGAATCTATTAACCATAAGAAATTAAAAATTTGTTTGGAAAATATGCCTTATGATGCCTATATTATGACTAATAATCAGAATATTGAAGAGACTATTGAAACAATTAATCATGATGATCTTTATATCACTTATGATACTAGCCATTACTACACATGTGATGGTGATGTGAAAAGGTTATGGGCAAAATTTCATAATATCATAAAAAATATTCATATTGTTGAAAATTTCACAAAAACTTCAGACACACATCCTCCTTTAGGTACCGGTAAGATTGATTTTAAAGAGATATTCGATGTAATTAGAAATTATGATTATACAGGACCATTGATTATTGAATTATCTTCCGCGAAATCATTAAATCAAAGTATTAATTTTATTAACAAGTTTTTATAAAATATTCTTAATTTTAATTAGAAATCTATAAAAAAAAAGGAGGAGATACTAAAATTCCGATCATCTCTCTACAAGTTAACGATGATTTATTAGAAAGATTTGAAAAAGTAAGAAAAATGAGTGGATTTACCTCTAAAAGTGAAGCGTTAAGGGATTCTATATTTGGTTTTATTGAAAGACATGAAAAATATGAAAATTTAGAAAATGATATTTTGATTATGACCCTAAGTTTAGTGTACCCTTTCAAAGAAATAATTATTAATCAGATCACCGAATTATATTCGCGATATCATCAAATTATAAAAACTGTGACCGATTGGCGCATTGTAGAAAAAAAAATTGAATTGCTTTTGTTAGTAGGTGAATTTGGTAAAATTAAAGATCTCTATAATGAACTAGCTAAAATTAAGGATGTTATATGTTCCATCCGAGAAATTGTAATTGATTAAGAATTAGATTTAATCAAACCGTAACGAAAAATCTACGTGTTCAGAAGGAAATTGAGTAATCATACTTGAGCTTATTACATCAGGTTCTGAGAGTAAATAGTCGACAAAATTTTCTTGAGTTATCCCACCCGAAACCTCAACTATTATTTCGTTTCTAAGATTATGTCTCTTTAATAAATTAATAGCATCTTCCACCTGATCTGGTCCCATATTGTCTAACATTATGATATCTGCACCATTCTTTGCAGCTTTTAAGATGTCTTCCACTTTTTCGATTTCAATCTCAATTTTTTTCGAAAAACTATTTATTTTCTTAGCTGCTTCTAATAATTTTTCAATATCTCCATTATAGTATTTCAAATGAGTATCTTTTAATAATACCATATCATCAAGAGAAAATCTATGTACATCTGCTTGTCCTATTTCTGCTGCTTTTTTCTCAAAAATACGAATTCCGGGAATAGTTTTTCTAGTACAAGCAATCTTGACTTTTTTTCCAGAGTCTTTTATCAATTTAACGTATTTTCTCGCAGTTGTTGTGATTGCACTCATATGAGTAATTAAGTTTAATCCTAATCTCTCTCCTAGTAGAATATCTCTAGTGCTTCCTCTCAATTCTACAATGATATCTCCTTGATTTACTTCTGCTCCATCCTCAATTTTAAATGTTGTAGAAATGTTTAAAATATTATAAAGAACTTTTAGCTCTTCTAATCCTGAAACAAATCCCGCACTTTTTGCTAAAATCTTTGCTGAAGAGTGAGCCTCTTCAGGTATAACTTTAGAACTTACATCAATAAACATGCAATCTTCTTGCAAAAACTCTCTTATTTTTTGCTCAATCACAATCCTATTATAGCTCATATTTCGCACATTCTTGTATAGTATTATTATTATAGTTTAAAAATTAATTAAAATTATGGTAGAAAAAGAAATAATATTTATTAGAAATAATGAGATTGAGCTGGAAGCTGAATATTTTCAATCAAAAAGTAACCTAAATAGTCCAGTAGTTTTAATTTGTCACCCTCATCCCCAATATGGTGGCAATATGCACAATAATGTTGTGTCTGGAGTCTATAATAAATTAATTAAAAATGCTGTTCCTTGTTTAAGGTTTAATTTTAGAGGAGTTGGAAAATCAACTGGAAATCACTCTGGTGGGATCGGAGAATTAAGTGATGTTAAAGCTTGTATTGATTTTTTAATAAATGAGAAAAATCATAAAAGCTTGATTATATGTGGTTATTCTTATGGAGCAGCGATAGGGTGTTCAGCAGTTAATCACACAGATAAGATTATTGGATATATGGCTATATCCTTTCCTTTTGATTTTGTTGGTACTAAATATAGAAACCTTTCCCAGTCGAAAAAGCCAAAATTATTTATACAAGGTAATAAGGACACAGTTGCTTCATATGAAAAATTTGAAGAAAATTATAACTTTTATAATATTCCTAAGAGAAAAGAAATTATTAATGGAGCTGACCATTTTTATTGGAATTATGAAGAACAAGTAGCTGATGAAGTATTTAATTTTTATAACGAATTTGTCTAAGAAATTTTTATTAAAATTTTTCCAAACCGTTTCTCATCACTGAGATACCTTAGGGCATCTCTAATTTTTTCAAATGGAAAAATCTTATCGATAATTGGATCCAATTTGCTATTGAATAATAGTTGCATAACAGCATGAAATTCTCCTTGATTACCCATAGTTGATCCCTTTATTTCTAAATGTTTCCAAAAAATATTTGCTATATTAATCTCAGATATCGGTCCTGTTGTAGCACCACAGGTGATTAATCGCCCTCCAGGTTTAAGTAATCTGATACTTTTGTTAAACGTAACATTTCCTATACTATCAATAACAATGTCAACACCACGTCTTTTTGTTAATTCAATATAGACATATTTGGTATAATCTTTCATTTCTCTATAGTTTATAACATAATCCGCTCCCAATTTTTTAGTTTTTTCGACTTTTAATGGTGTACTAGTCGTCGCTATAACAGTTGCCCCAAATAACTTAGCTATCTGAATAGCTGCAGAAGAAACACCACCTCCAGCTCCATGTATAAAAACTATATGACCTGGTTTGATAATAGCTTGAGTAATTAACATTCTATAAGCAGTTAAAAATGTTAAAGGAGTTGCAGCTGCTTTTTCTAATGAATATTCATTTGGGATTTTTAAAACATTTATTTCAGGCATTTTAAAAAATTCTGCAAATGTCCCCCATTCATGCTCACCCTTGATTGAGAAAAAGTTACAAAAAACTTGGTTGCCTGATAAACAGTTATAACATTTGCCACAAGAAATGCCAGGATTTATTGTCACTCTATCACCTACTTGTATTGTAGAGACTTCAGATCCAATTTCTTTTACTATTCCACTCCCATCAGCTCCAATTACATGAGGCTTTTGTAAACTTAATCCTGGCCATCCTTTGATCACAAAAAAATCTAGATGATTTAATGCACTAAACTTAGTCTCAATTAAAACTTCATTGGGACTTATTCTTAAATCATTAACTTCCCCGATCTGAATATTATTTATGTTCCCGTGCTCATTAAAAAAGACTCCTTTCATATATAAAAGTAGTTTCCAATAAACTTTTGAACTTTCTGCTTATATATTAAAATTCTTTCTTGGGAACTAATAAAAAAGAAAAATTAAGAGAAAAAGAATTATAAACTTGAGAGTTTTTCTAAATCAGGGGTTGAATTTTCAACTGCCCAATCAAGGAGTTGATCCAGATAACGTTCTACATCGTCACTTTCAGGTGATTTTGTAAGAATGGCTAAAAGAAATTGGTTTTTATTGTCTGGCATAACTATATTTCGCATTAGGATAAAATCTTCTTTATATTTAATTTTCATGCTAACAATTTCAGATAGATCTAGTTCCTCTGCTGCTTTATATGCAGAATCACTCAATAATGATCCCATTGCGGCTATTACACGTTCATCGATTTTCTCTTCTTTTTGGGAGGCTAAAACTAATCCTGTTGCTGTAGCAAAAAGGGATGCTCGAAAATTACCATTTTCATTTAGTTCCTTAAGTACTAATTCAAGTCTACTTACCAAATCTACACACTCTCTTTACTGATTATTTTGATGCTATCTTAAATAAAAATAAAATATATAGTTGATAATATTTCTATCTAATACTCATACTTAAAATTTCCTTGTATTAATAATATGAGTTCCCCAATATTTAAAATTATTCAATGTAGAATTTATCTTTTAACTAAATATTGTATAGATAACTAGAAATAATTATCTGAGTGTTTAATCTTATTAGAATCAACTAAAACCATATAAGTTTTCACCAGCATTTACAGTTTGAGAGTAATTATAAAAGTTGATAAAATATCATTCTCATCAATTTTTAATGTAATTACACTTGGTCTCGCTAAAGGCTTCTTAAAACCGGGCTTTTCAAGAGGAGCTTTGGGCATTGTCGGAGAACCAGGGTTTAAAAGAAGAATATTGAAATCGGTACCTTTAATTAGAGGTTGATGAGTGTGCCCGAAAATTAGAATTTGCACATTATTCTCTCTAACAAAATCTTCAAGATTTTCTGGTAATTTATGGATTACACCAATATTATATCGTCCAACAGTAAACTTCACAAACTTCTCTAGATCTTTGATATTATCAAGATTTCCTTTTACACATCTTGTTTGGGCAATTTCATTGATCATATCTAAAAAGAATTCCTCACATATATCTCCTGCATGTATAATCTCATCAACGTCTTTAAATACATCTTTAAGTTGAGTCATTAGAGTTGCAATTTTATCTTTATCATAATCAGTAGTTATATGTGTATCAGATATAATGCCCAATTTCAGTAAATAACACCTCTCTAAACAGCAATTATAAAACCCATTACAAAAATAAGTAATGCCATCATAACATCAATAAATACACGAAAAATAACATCACTCTTAGTTTTCTCACTTTTTTGGTTTATCTTAAAATATTCACTCAGCATTTTAAATCCAGTTGAAAGACTTTCTTTAATTAGTGAATAAAATCCCACAAACAAACACAACCCAATTATGAGTAAAGGGTAATACAAATATACAGCCATAGATGTAAAACTAATACCTTGAAAATAACTCCAAACTACATGTGCTGAGATAATGTTGTTCACAGCGTGAGCAATTATTACAGGGAAAAGCCACTTTCGTCTTAACACAACTAGGGAAAGAACTATCCCAATTATAAAAGCTTGTAAAAACCATAATAAAGGATACCAAATGGGATATGCTCTGCTTATCGGATCAAGGAAATAAGCAAAATGTCCTAACCCCCAATAAAGTGTCGATATAATCACAGCAGACATGCTAAAGAAATGTTCACTTCCTCTTTTTGTCAATAAACCTCTAGAAATACTTTCTTCAGCAAAAGCCACTGAAAATTGAATTATGATTACAGAAATCAAAAATACATAATAGATATCAGATAATAAATATGCGTTTGTTGAATTGAAAGCAAGACTAAAAGATTGATATTCAATCATTTTGGGTATCAAAAGGTAATTAAAAAAGTCAAATGGTAAGAAAACTAAGAAGAAAATTAAGATCCCATAAAGAATCTGGTATTTAAAGTTTTTTTTTGTAACTTTATATAATCTTAAGTGTCCAATTGCAGGTGAAAGGTCTTCGGAAATAATTACATTGCGTTTTTGAGATTCAAATATTAAATTAGATAGCGGAAATACTAACGGGATTCCAATTAATACGAATATTGCTCTTATTGAGTAAAATAATACGCCATAAAGAGGAGATCCCTCATCTACTATTAAAGGAAATATAAAAATCGGTATAAGTAAAAATATAAATATTAAAATAAAAACCCAAACAAGTTCTTGATAAAAAAATCGAAATCTTTTGAGAGCTATATCTTTCTTTCTATTTTCATTTAATCTTACCATTCCTAATCACGTAATTTAAATGGATAAAAAATTATTGAATCTAGAAATTATAAATTTTGTTATTTAACAATCTA
>JAHPYZ010000019.1 GCA_019058425.1 Promethearchaeota archaeon | reverse complement strand
TCCAATAGCAAATAATACTTTTGGTTTATATTCTTCACAAATTTTTGCTCCTTCGTCTATAGTCGAAATTGGAACTTCTGGTAAAACACCTGACCAAACTTTATAGTCCATACCTATTAATTCTAAAAATTCTTCTACATTTTTAACAAATTTCTTTGTAAATGAATCAGTGATAATTAAAGCTTTTCTTTCCTCCTTAACAATAGTTGCTTCTAAATATCTAGCAACTTTAAGCAAAGCTGATTTACCTGTATATATTCTTGATAAGAAAAAATTAGTTTCCAAACCTCTAACAGCTCTAGCTCCCAAAATTGGCATTAGATCTTTAATTATTTGTGATTCATACCAAGTAGGCATTCTAATATATCCCCTTTATTGTCGTACTCTATTACTTTTTAGAATAATAAATAGTAAAAGCTAATTCAATAAAAAAACATTTTTAATATCATTTTTCGATAATATCATAAATAAGAAAATGATTATTGGAATTCAATAATATTCCTTGGTGTTAAAACTATGAAAGCAAGATTGAATATGAACGAAATGTATAAAACTCCTCCAAAAGATATAATTAATCCCGTAAAAAAATCTATTGATCAAATTAATCGATATACTTCTAAAAAAGATGTTGATCTTTTAGTGGAACACTTGTCACATTATACAAAAGTTGCTCATGAGTCACTTTTTCTAAGTCCTGGTTCAGATCTCTTAATTAAAGAATTTATCTTTTTATTTTCAAATAATAGGCAAATAATAATTTCAGATCCAACCTTTATTGTAATAAATAATGCTGCCCAAAAAACAGACTCAGCTTTACTCAAAATCAAATTAAATGAACCAAATTTTAAAATTTCCTTAGAAGCTTTAATTAATGAATTGAAAACTCCCACTTTAATTGTATTTGATAATCCTAATAATCCAACTGGAAGTATAGTAATAACTCAAAAAGATGTTGAGACTATTTTAAAACATGAAAATGTAATCTTATTACTTGATGAAGCTTATTTTGAATTCTCTAAAATAAGTTATATTGAATTAGTAGAGAAATATCCTAATCTCGCAATTTTAAGAACGTTAAGTAAATCTTTTGGATTAGCTGGATCAGGAATCGGGTATTTAATTGCGGGAGAAATAATACGTAAAAAGTTCCATGGATTAGATATCATGCTTCCCTATCCGAGTGTCCTCGCTGGAATAAAAGCATTAGAACATCAAGATTATATGGAAGATTACATTAGAGAAGTTGAGATTGAAAAGGAAAGAATTACCCGCATTATCTCAGAATTAGGGATTTCTGTTTATTCAAGTTATACAAATTTTTTACTCATGAGAACAGGATTACAGGATATTACAGAAAGGTTAGCAAAACGTGGAGTGTTAGTTCACGATGTAACAAATCAACTAGGACCAGAATATTTTAGAGTTAGTATAGGCTCAAGAAAAGAAAATGATTTCTTCTTAGAAACTCTCAAAAGCATTATAATTAATGCTAAGGATTGATTATAGTTTTATTAATAATAATAACAAAATCTTTTCTATTAAAATTATTATTTTATAAAATGCTTAATCTTGAAATTTAGGTGATTATATGGATGATAAAATTACTGTTATCTCTATAATTGGAGCAGGATATATGGGACGCCAAATTATTGAAAAATCTGCTTTATTTGGATATAATATAAATGTTTTTGATGTAAGTTCTGAAGGACTAGAGGAATTTCTAAATGAAGTAAAAAAAAAGATTGAAGAGAAAAAGGTTAAAATTGATATTAATGTCTATGATAGTATTTCTGAAACCGTAAAAAATGCAGATTTAATCATTGAGGCTGTTCCTGAGAAGCTTGAATTAAAAAGAGAAATTTTTCCCCAAATTGATAAGTCAGCTCCACCTCATGCAATAATTGCTACAAATAGTTCCTCCATTCCGATTTCAAAATTAGAGGATGTTGTTGAACGCAAAGATAAAGTAATGAACATTCATTTCTACAACCTATTTACAATGCCATTGGCGGATATCATGCGTGGAACTCAAACAAGTGATACAACGTTCCAAAAGGGGAAATCTTGGGTAGAAAGTATTGAAGTAACACCACTAGAGGTTAAAAAAGAGTGTTATGGATTTGTTCTTAATAGAATATGGAGAACCATTAAAAAAGACTGTTTAAAGATCTGGGCAGAAGGATACGCTGATCTTGAAACTGTCGATAAAGCTTGGCCTATTTTTTGTAAATATTTCATCACCAATGACTACGGTCCTTTTAAATTTATGGATCGAATTGGCTTGGATGTAATCTATGATATAGAGATGTCTTATTTTAAAAATAGTGGCTTAGCAGATGATAAACCGCCAGATTCTCTTAAGGATTTAGTTGAAAAAGGCGAATTAGGGGTAAAAACAAGAAAAGGTTTTTACCAGTATTAAACCATATAATTTTTTTTAGATTTTTAATTTAAAGAAGTAATTCTTATAGACTTATTTTTATTTAGTAATACTGATGCCAGAAAAAAGAAAACAGGAAATTCAGCGGATTAAAGAACTTGAAAGCATCAATTTAGCAAGAGAGGATATAAGAGATCTCGTTATAGAAACAAAAAAAGAAGTTGAAAAAGACAATGATTCTTTAGCACAGCAGATAAATAATGAGCTTAATAATATGGGGATCAAATCTGTAGATATTGTTGGAGCAATTGGGGCAGGGAAGACAGCTCTTCTTGAGAGAATTGTAGAAAAATTGTCAAAAAAATATCGAATTTTAGTGATCTGTGGTGATATAACTACTAGAGTTGATGCTGATAGAATTGAGAAACATAATGCAAAAACAATCCAAATAAATACAGGACGAGAATGTGCTCTTAATGCTTATCATATTTACCAAGTTATCAAAAATCAAGATTTAAATAAATATGATTTAATTTTTGTAGAAAACGTAGGAAACTTAATTTGTCCCTCTGAATTCAAACTTGGAACTGATAAAAGAATCACGGTAGTATCGATTACTGAAGGTGAATGGGTAATAGAAAAACATCCAATGCTCTTTAAAATGTCTGATGTTGCTGTAATTAATAAAATAGATCTTATAGAGAGATTAGGAACTAATATCGAAAAAATGAAAAAAGATGCTAAAAAATTCAATTCTAATATAAAAGTAATAACAACAAGCGCTAAAACGGATACAAATATTGATCAATTAATTGAAGTTTTGGAATTATAGGAATTAGAAGAGTTGTAGTAAGTATGAAAAAAGATTTAAAAGAAATTGAAAAAATTATAGACAATTTAGAGTTAAATTCTCAATCACAAATCAAGGAATTATTAACTATTTTCTTGCAAACTCATGTTAAGCGAAGTAAAGTGGACAATTTCATAGGAGATTATCCAACATTCATAGAACCTGTCTATTTAGAAGATAATATTAAAATTGGAGACGATGTACTCATAGGTCCAAATGTATATATAGGAAAAAATTCAGAAATAAAGGATTATGTAGAAATTTCAAACTCAATTATCTATGATAATGTTATAATAGCCGAAAACATTAAGATGGATAAATGTATTATTGGAAAAGATGTTTCTTTAAGTAGCCAAAATATTAGTATAGATAATTGTGTAATAATTGGAGATGTGAAAACAAAAGAAGAACTTTATAAAATTATGTTTAAATTCAAGTAAATTTTTCAATCCTACAACTAATTTTTGTTAGATCAATACGAGGAATAATGTTGAATAATAAAAAATATTTTGAGACAAATCTAAAAAGATGGAATGAACTCGTAGAAATTAATGCTAAATCTAAATCTTATGATTTACCAGGCTTTTTAGAGGGAAATTCATCTTTATTTCCTATAGAGGTTGAGGAAATAGGAAACGTTAAGGGAAAAACATTATTACATCTGCAATGCCATTTCGGAATGGATACACTTTCATGGGCAAGATTAGGAGCAAAAGTTACTGGTGTAGACTTTTCAAATAAAGCGATAGAGTTAGCAAAAGATTTGAGTAATAGACTAAATATTCCTGCGAGGTTCATACTTTCGAATGTCTATGATATACCTGAAGTTTTAGAAGAAAAATTCGACATTGTTTTTACTTCATATGGAACGATTTGTTGGTTACCGGATTTAGTTCAGTGGGCTCAAATAATCAGCGATTGCTTAAATCCAGGTGGAATCTTTTATATAATCGATGGACATCCTTTTGGCTTTATAATTGATGAAAAAAAAAATCCATTTAATGTAGGATTCAATTATTTTTCTGAGGGAAAACCGGTTTTTTTCGATGAGAATGCTGCCTATGCAGATCCTTTAGCAGATCTAAAGAATCAAGCTACTTTTGAATGGGACCATCCTATGAGTGAGATTATTAATTCATTGATTAAAGCTAATTTGGAAATAGAATTCCTTCACGAATTTCCATTTACATTCTTCAGCATACACCCAGATATGAAAAAAAGGGAAGATGGTTATTGGGAGTTTATAAATTACGAATACACTGTACCTATGATGTTCTCAATTAAAACACATAAGAAATTTTAAAAGATGATTATGTTCTTATAGGTTTTTTTGCTATAAACATACCAGAAATCCCTGTAATTTCGAATTTAGATTTCTTCTCAAGAATTTTTTTGAATGCATTCTCAAGCTGAGGTTTTATTTCTTGATAATTAGGATATCTTTCCTTTAGAGACATTGAATCAATATAATTTATTATCGGAGTAACAGAGGTTATTTTCACATAATTAAGATACTCATTGAACAAAATTTCTTCGAAGAAGGGTTTTAAGACATCATTCCCCGTTTCATTTCTGAATTCACTAAATAATTTTAATTTCTCGTCCGAATATAATCCAAATTTAGAAAGAAAGTTTTTCAATTCTTTAATATGATTTTTACTAACTGTTGTTGAGATAAATCTGCCACTTGGTTTCAACACACGACTTATTTCTACAAGAGCTTTATCAATATTTGGAATGTGATATAACATATGACATCCTATTACAACATCAAAATTCTGATTTCCGTAAGGAATTTTCTGTGCATCTATAACTTTAAAATTTATTGGGAGATTGAGTGGTTCCAAATTCTCTTTAGCTTTATTCAACATTTTTTGAGAAAAATCTGATAATACAATTGAACAAGTCGAAGGAATTTTTTTATAATTTTCGAGCCATAATTGACCTGTTCCACATCCTAATTCCAATAATTTTTCTTTTCCTTGAAGTTTAAAATGTGAAAAAATCCATTTCGGAAGGGTTTCGGGATTTGAACCGTATGACCAAAGGTTCATTCGGTTAGTTAAGTTTTCATGAGAGCTATATTGTAATTTGGCATATTCTTTTACAGATTTATTATTTTTCATATGAGATCAAAAAATGTATATATTTATTATAAATTTGATATAAAAAATTAGTTTTGTCGCTATTCTCATGAATATTGATTAAAAAAAAAACAAGAAAAATAAAAATAGATAGGTTTAAGGATGTGTCCATGGGACTGCCAGTGAGACGTTTACACTAATAAAGTTTAAAGCATATAAAGTTGAAAATGAAATCTTTAACAGCAAATTACCGTTAGTAGTTACTAATCCTGCGATATAAGTAGTATCAATACTTAGAATAATGTCTTGATTTAACGTTTCTGTAAATGAATGGAATGTATTTTGATATGCATTAGGCGCACTACCTATTTTTGTATCCCAAGGAAGAGCAGAAGCATTATCAGTTGTTAATGTGTGAATTTCAGCATTTAGTACTACATTATTTATTGCATACAATCCCATATTCCTTACATCAAATGTTATTGTGAAATTTAAGGATCCTGGAACATAATCATAATCAAAAGAATCATGAAGATTTATTCTAAGGTTTAGTCCACTAAATATTAAAGTTCCAAAATAACCAGCGATTCCAATGCTTGCCAATATTCCTAAAACTTTGAAAAATTTACTTAATTTAAATTCTTTTTTTACTTTAACTCGATATTCTTTCTTTTTACGTAATTCAACAGCTTCTACTAAGTATTGAAGCCCTTTGATTATAAGAGCACCTAAAAATAACCAAGCAATCAGTTTTAAACCTAAAAGAGCTTGAATCATAGGCGTGTTAATATAGTATGATCCTAAACTTCTCCCCGGATCAAAACCTCCAAATATATAGAAAAGGAAAATTCCTGAATAAACAGTGACACCAAACCTTATAAGTCGATTCGCTGATGTATCTTCTGGAAATGCATGTCTCAAAATAGAAATAATGATACCAATAATCCCAAAAATAATGATTGAGGTTCGAAAACTAGCGGAAAATGTCATTATGTTGTAAAACTCAAGAAAATAAAACAAAATAAAGGGAATAACTAAGTAAGATATCGCTGCAAGAATTCCATGTAAGATCATTTTTGAATATTGAACAGTCATAATTTTTTAACCCTTTTTAATTAGATCTTTTAAATTAAATAAGATATTAACCTTAATATCCTTAAATCTATATAAATTTTCACACTATTTAGTAATTAATTAGTTTTCTTCAAATTTTTATCAAAAATGTGAAAGAATATTTTTAATATTCTCCCAACCATATGCAATTTCTGTATATCTGTCTCTTCCTATTTCAATAGATTGTTCTCCTAAGACTATTCCTCCTAATTTTTCATAGAATCTATGTGAAGGATTTTCTTTTAATACCCAAGTAATCATACTATTAATCTTATTCACTTCAAAATATTTTACTACTAATTTAACTAATTCAGTTCCAATCTTTTCACGTTGAAAATCTTTTATAATGTATATCGCACATAATTCCCCTTGAAACCTCTCCAGTTTTGGTATCATGAGGATAGGATTATATTTTTCTAGAGTCGCTAACACAAATCCTACTATTCCATGAAGATATATCTCAGCAACATATATTATTGCCCCATGGGATGGATTTTCTAATCTTTGTCTCCATTTTTCTTCTTTGTCTTTATAAGATAAATTTTGAAGATATTTCTCTGATATTATCCCTCTATACGTTGTTTTCCAAGTATCTATATTAACCTTTACTATTTCACTCAAATCTAAAATAGTAGCCTTCCTAAAATTAATCGATCTTGATATCATTGAGAGAGAGAATAAATAAAAGTTCAAATATTAATACTTTGTTGGTATTAAAAATCATAAATTATGGAATAAATATATAATTATTAGTTGATTATGTAATGTGAAATAGTATATTACCAAAAATGTTTAATTAGTTCATATATGTGTAATTCTTTTCTGTTCTTGGAGGGAATTCTTTCGAGATTAAGCTTTAAAATTTCAATACAGTTTAATTTTTTTTTCGAAAACTAATTCTGTGTGGTTTCTCTAATTTTAATGATCGGTTTTTCATCCGAATAGGCACATTTTCGATTTTTAAAATTATTAATCCTTTATATTCATCTGAAACTTGCAGATCTACTTTTGTTAGCATTTGTGAATTCAGAGTAACTTGTGGAAGGTCTATAGGTACAAAAGGTTTGATTTTTTTTTCTGCTTTAAATATTGTCCAACAATAATAATTAGAAAAATCATTAAATTGTTTTCCATCTTTCCAAATTATCTGACATAAATCAACTTCATGTTCATTTCCATTTTGAGTTACAGCTTTAACGTGACGAATATTTTCTATTATTTTAATACGATCTCCCTTTTCAAGTTCATAGATTCTATCTGATAATATTCTCTCTCCCTCAATTTTTTCACCCATCTTCACCTGTATGCGAATAACTGGTTTAATTGGATTTTCTATATTTGAGATTGTATACTTTTTGAATGCTCCCAGACTATGGATTACTTCATAAACTCGATCTTTCTCGGCAAAAAATTCCTCCCTAACGTTGCTTACATTCATTCTTTATTCGACTCCAATAATTTTAGAATTAATTCTCCATAATTTAATCATTTTTATTATTATCTTCAATTTCAGAAGATAAAGAATATGTTCCGGGTTCTATCCCTACTAGCTCACCAACACCATCCTTAATTGGTATGATATAAGAATTTTTAGGATTAAAAAGCTTCAACTTTTTAATCTTTGCAGGTCTTCTGAATTTGAATTCATGTAACTTGATCCTTATATTTGCAGGTTTTACTGATGATGATACATCATATAATGGACGTTTAGGTCTTGCTATAATTTCTAAAACCAAAGTTTGACCCGCTTTTACTTCTATTTGATGTTCATCTTTAAATAAATTATTCTCTCTCATTTGATTTATTCACCTCGTTTAATTAAAAATTCATAACTAGGAACTCGGATAGTGTACATTTCTGATTCCAACTCAAAGAATCT
Organism: Promethearchaeota archaeon; assembly: GCA_019058425.1. Taxonomy (GTDB): domain Archaea; phylum Asgardarchaeota; class Lokiarchaeia; order Sigyniarchaeales; family SOKP01; genus Loki-b32. The sequence goes on along the minus strand of JAHPYZ010000019.1, from coordinate 50,032 downwards.
GAAGTTCCCATTTTCATCCGTTCTGGCAATATCTATAATTTTATTACCTGATTTGCTTACCAAATGCACCCATTGGTTTCTAATTGGATTTTTGTCTAAGTTTTTAATATTACCACTAATTGTTCCCTCTCCTGATAAATAACTTTCAATATTAGGAATTTCAAGAGTATATTCTCCAGGATAGAGATTTTCGAATGTAAAGAAACCATTCACATCTGTTGTTGTTTTTTGAATTTGCTTCCCTTTTGACTTTAGTTTTACTTGTCTTTTTTTTATAGGATTACTATAGACATCTTTTATTATTCCTGAGATAAGTGTATCACCGGAATAATTAAAACTAAAATAAAATTCAAAACCCTCTACTTTCAAATTATATGAGAATGGTGGGAGAAATTCAGTTATAAACTGTCCAGAGTGATCACTTAGGGCTTTGAATATTTCACCATCAGGGGAACAGAAATTAATACTCAAAATAAGAGGATTTAATTTTGCATTATATATTTTACCCTGTATTTTTCCAAAAGGTTTTTGATCAATAACAATATTTCTAAACTGTTTTCCTTCTATACAAATAAAATATTGGAGGTTATCTCCAGAAGGAATTTTGGAAAACCAAAATTCTCCATTTTTATTAGTTTCTTGTTTGAAGAACAGTATACTTTTTTCTGCCTTTACTACACTTAGTATTACTTGAATCCCATTCAACGGATTTTTTGATTCATCTAGGACTCTTCCTGTAACAGCACCCAATTTCTCAGAACACTTTTTAGGACCAATCCCTATAATTGTATGTCCTGGAGAAGAAATTTTATAAGTAAAACATAATCCTCTTAACCGTGGATGTGGTCTATGAATTCCTTTAGTGATAGACCGAGTCCCTGGGGGTTGCAGATAATCTTCTTTATACATTGATAAGAATCGATAAAGTCGGGTTATAAGTTCTATTTTCTCAACTGGTTGCCAATACATTCTTTTTACTTCAGATTGTAGACTTGATATTGATTTGAAATGAAGAAATGGATGATTTGAAGCAATGAGTGGTTCATCGAGTAAATCATCACCTAATACATCTATTTTATCAGAAAATTCGATTATATAAATTGGGAGATTATTACGCCCCAAATTGATATATTTTTCCTTAATCCACCAATTCTTTGAAGGATTGGAATCAATTTCTTTTCTAAAAGTAAATATTTCTTGTTCAAGTTGAGAAAAATTCATCGAAAATTCGAACTTATTACTTTAATTTTAAAATATTTCTATATTATCTAATTTTACATCTTTTTCCTTATCAATTCTGAATATAATTTTTAAATTTTCATCAATTTCATACATTTCCATACTTGTAATTTTTAGAGGTTTCGGATTAAATTTAGGGCTGAAGAATCTCTCATTTTGCAGAGTTTCAAATCTGGACTTTTTCTCCCTAATTGTTAGATTTTTTGAACTATTCAGAGATTTTATATCCCCTTTCTTGTCTTTAATGGATAAATTCTTTTCCCTACTAAGAGGATTAATAGGTGATTTTTTATCCTTTGTGTATAAATTTTGGGAACCTGTCTCAGTTTTTTTTAATTCGGGATAATCTTTAGGTTTTTCTTTTGGATTTGAGAATAAATTATTCATTTCTCGCCTATTTTGATCGAAATGAGAGGAATTGTTAGAAGAGGGCGAAAATAGTTTTATATATGAACTATATTCAAGTTGGGGATGTTCTAAATTTAGTAGGATTTCCTTTACTGATGCAGGTAAATCTTTTTGAAAGATCATTTTGTTTCTTAATATAGCTTCGTAGATCTGTTTAATTTCTAAAATTTTCTCTAAAGATGGTTTATATATTTTACCTTTTTTACTATTTATAAGCCTCTGAATTAATTCATTCTTTTTCTTATTTTCTTTTTCTTCTTCTTTTCTCATTATTCTATTGCGAAGAGCTTCTTGAGCTCTAAAGTAAAAAAATTTTTCATCTGGATCAGAAGGAACCTCAGATTCACGAGATTTTTGGATCAACTCTTGTTTTAATTGTGAATAAGATTTTTCTGTATTGATAATTTTTGATTCTTCTTTTCTCCTAAACTTATTATCCCAATCAGGACGATCTTTTGCAATTTTTTTAACTAATAAAGCTCGTAATTGATCTATATCAACTCCAGTGGGTAATCCCTTCGGATAAATTAGAGATAAATAGAGTCTTAAAGCTTCTTCAATGGATATATTAGGTACTTCAATTTTATGATTTTTTTTTTCCTTCAATTAAACATACCTACTTAATCGAATTTATTCAACATTTAATTGGAAAATATCTTCATTTAAAATATGGACATCTTTTTCGTTTGATTTTCTTTTTTCTTGAGTATACTGGAAAATAACTTTTTCTTTTATTAATTTAGTTCGATTTGAAATGTTGAAAGGGATATTAAATGAACCTAAGCCTATTATTTGTTCTATAGGACATTTTCTGATGGATGGGTCATATAGTATTCTTTCTAATACCAGTTTATAACGATCAGTTAAAACTTTTGGTATCCCTTTAAAATATTCCCAAAATAAGCGTTCTAATGGATCTTTCTGTCCATAGCTGGAGTATAATATCTTCTCTTTTATAATTCTAGATTTATCAGGTAAATTTTTTGGAATATCTTTGAGATATGCCCCAAATAAACGTTCTAATGGATCCATATAGTAAATCTCCCGAAATATGACTATTAGCTATAATTTGATTAATTAAAAATAAAAAATTTTAAATTTTTATGTCCTAAATGTTAACTCGGACTACTTGAAGATGGAAGGATTCCTGAGATCATACTTTCAGCACCTGTAATGATTTTATCTTTTATCTTTCTCATCAGTACTTTACTCAACTTTTCATTATCTAATGATCCATCTTCATTTCTAGATTCATCTTCTGCTTGTTCTCTTAATTTTTCTAGTAAAATCTTGATTCGCTCAATTAATAATTCTGGTGCAGGAACAGGAGTTATCTTTGTTCGCATTAAACTCGTAGCAGAAAGATCCTGAGAAAATTTTTGACTATATGTTGCATCGACAGCTCTTGAATATGCTGATGTAGATTTAATACCAAAACTCGATTTAAAACCCGCCTCTGCAGTGAATGGTCCAAACCCACCTCCTGCTTTTGCACTAACCTCTGTATTGATGTCTGTTGTGACTTCTGTCGAGGTAGCTATTCTGGTAGCGAGCCCTCGATTATCCTCCTCACGAATATTTACTTCCATTTTTAATTCAATGATGGTATCAACAAAATGATAAAAAGATGGTATAAAACCTGACTCCAACATTGATAAACGGTCATCACCAATTGATACTACTCCAGGAACACCCATTAATTTAGTGATATTAATTCCAACTTTATCTAATTCATATTGTCCATATGCAATTCCCTTAGCTAAATTTACAATCATTCTATCAAGTTTTACGCTTGCTAACGCATTACCTACTTTTAGAGTTTCCTCAGCTATATCAAATCGATTACTAAAGTTCATTGCCATCTATTTAAACTCCTCCCGTTTCTGGTTCCGCAATAACAGCTTCCTCTTGCGACTCTTCTTTTATAGGTGGTAATCCTTTCTCCATTCGATCAAGACTATTTTTAAATATTGTTTTAAGATTTTCTTTAATTGTTCCAAGACAAGTATTTCCAGCACCAATATCACTCACATTATCCTCTCCAGGTGAAAATAGTCCAAGTAATTTATCCATATTATCGTTACTAACTTCCAGTGCTCCATCAGCAATTTCACGCTCTTCAAGGTCAGCTATAATTATCCATTGTTCAGGTTTAATTCCATAATATTTGTTGTTTATCTTAGTAATTCCATCTTTAAGTTGATTCATTCTTGATTTTGTAAGAGTTATTGAATTTTCTGGTATAATTAGGTTGTCAACTAAAATTTTAATTTCAGGTAATACCTTAGTTAAATAATTTAAATTTTGTTCATAATCTATTTCTTCTCGTCGCTGGGCTAGTTTAGCTCTTATTATTTCTTCCAATACTGTCGGTGGGGGAACAGGTAATATCTTAGTTTTTATGAGTGAAGAACCTTCTACAGAATAGTTATATGTAGAAGAATAGGCGGCATCTACGGTACGTACATATAAATTTGTACTTTTATATGAAGAAGAACCAGAAGTTTCAGAAGAACTTGTTGCCCTTGTTCTTCCTAGTCCTAGTCCAAATCCGCCCCAAATGAATCCGAGTCCTGAAGTACTTTGATTTCTCTTATTTGCATAATCATTCTGCTTTTTTAATTCATTGTTTTGAATTTGGGTGGTACTATAGTCATATTCTCTAGTTTCTTCATAGGTTGATGATATAGCAACTCTTACTTCTAAAATAGTATCAACAAACTGGTAAAAATTAGGGGTAAATCCCAATTCTATCAGGCTTAATAAATCTGGTTCATCTGTTCCTGGCTTCTTACCGAATTCAATTTGGGCGTCTCCCATGAATACAGCAATCTCCATACACACTTTATCTAATTCTAATTGTCCCGCAGCAATACCTTTTGCTAGATTGGCGATAAGTTCATCAATACGCATGCTAGTCATAGCACCTGCTACTCTACGAGCTTCAATTCCAGCTGAATTTCGAGGCATCAAACGTGGATAAAACATAATTTTACCTCCATAATATATTTTTTATTAATTTAGTCTTATTCATCCGACATTCCATTTTCCTTTTTCTCCTTTTTAATTCTTGGTTTATACTTAGGGACAGGATTTATTGAAAATTTTATCGTACTTAATTTATCGGGTGTTAATTCTTCTGCTTTTGGAAGTATGAATGTTAATTCGTTATTTTTATCTACTCCAACACCAGATTTTAGCTTAACATCAAAATTTTTAATTCTATAATCAACTGGAGATTCCTCAGGTCTTTTTATTTCCTTTCTCATCGTTTCCATTGCATTTACAAAAGAACTTGCTAATAATGTAGGTGAAGCTTTTTGGGCTTTTGTTACCTGGATTCTTTTTAGATCTTCTTTATATCCATCCCGTTCTTTTTTAACTGCTTCTAATTCCTTCTTTAATTTTTCAATTTCATTACTTTTTTCTTCATCTGCCATAATTTCTCACTTTTTTTTACGAAGGATTTTGCTTTTCAGAAACCGTTATATTTACAGAGTTACCAAGGTAAGTACTGAAATCAGGTTCTGGATCTTGTTTAATCACTGTGTCCTCAGGCTGATCACTTGTTTCTTTAGTTATAGTTCCTAAAATTAATCCTGCTTCTTCAAGTATACTTTTTATTCCTTCTCCGTCTCCAAGTTTTTGACCAAGCAATTTAGGAACTGTTGTATATGTAGCTGAAGAGGGTGTTGGAATAGGTATGATTTTGAAACTCACTTCACTCGTTCCTTCATAATCTAATTCATAGGTACTTTTAGTAGTTGCATTATAGGGGGTGAATAAGAGAAATGGCCTCAATTTCTGCGTTTGTTCGTCTTTTTCAATATGTGTAGAAATACATACTTTTATACTTGCGGTAACTTCAGGAATTCTATACCAAGTTGCTTGAATTCCTACTTCCCTTAAATGTTTAAGGTTTTCGTCTGTATATAGTCTTCTCTGTAATTCTAGCGATTGTTCATCTAATGCTCTTTGAGCATTTGCAACACCTTGAGCAATTTGGTTAATAATGTCATCAATTGAAAGAAGGTATTCATCTTCTAGATTAATCAATGGTCCACTCATAATATTTGCACTTGTAGATTAACAATTTATATTTAATATTTCAGAATGTCGAATTTCGCTCTTTTATTATATTTCAATTATTGACAAAAAAGTTTATGGACCCTTTTGTCCAAAATTCAATAAGATTTTCTAATATTTAAGTGTATGTGAATTTGAAATTAATTAAGTTCAACAAATCTGAATTATAAAAATTCATCTATGTATTTTTTAAAAATACTTGGTTGCAATCAGAAGATCTTTTTGTTTTGTCGTCTTTAAAATCTAATAATGATAATTTATTCTGTATTTCTTCCTTCATACAATTATTTCATCTAAACTAATTACTCAAACCGCATTAATCATCATTTTCGAACATCTAAGTAATATAATTATTTTGAAGAAAGATAAAACTTTCATTAATCTTAAGATTATAAAAATTGATTATGTTTTCTCAAAGTTTTAGACTTATCATGGAGTGATTTAATATGGAACAAAATGATTTTGGTAAAGAACGAAAGTATCTAATGGATTTAATGAAAAATTCAGATAGATTTTACATCGAATTTGGTAGAATTGATGACGATGCATTTTCAGGTGGAAGCATTCCCAAAAAATATAAGGAACTAACAATGGTTACTGCCTCAATTGTCTCAAAATGTAAAGAGTGTATTGAATACCACATAAAAGAATGTTTAAGTGCTAAGTCAAGCAAAAAAGAGATCATTGAAGCAATTAAAATGGGAATGATGGCAAGTGGATCAGTAAGTTATCCATATGTGAGATATTCATTTAAAGTTCTAAAAGAGCAAAAAATAATCTAGAGATTATTATTACTTCGTGAAACCCGTCTTTCACGATTAATCATATTATGAGGTTAACATCTAGATGTTATCTTCAGTAATACAAATTTTAAAAAGAATCGATAAATTATAAAACCAAATCTTAAAACTAAATATATGGTATAAAAAATATGTCTCCTCTAAAGAAAGAAGCTATATATATTATTTTACCGACAGTTGGATTGTATATTCTAATCTTAATATTATTCCTTTCCACCCCTTTTAATAGTGTTGCTGATTTTTTTATTAGGTTTGGAGCGATATTTGGATTTACTTCAATGTTTGTGGCGACAATGATGACTCCCTTTGTAGTTAAGTTGTATAAAATGTTTGGAAAACCATTTGTAAAGATACATCATGTCTATTCATTAACAGGGCTTTTATTGGTAACACTCCATCCTTTGATATTTGCTGTTTCTGTAGATAACATAGAAGTGTTTGTTCCAGATTTTAGTTCTTGGTACGGCTTTTGGTCTTTAGGGGGTCGATTAGCACTTATTTTAATATATTTTGCTATTTTTGGATCACTTTTGAGGAAAAAGTTTATCAAGGGCTGGAGAATAATCCATGCATTAAATTACATTGCATTATTCTTAGCTTATGTTCACGGAGTTCTCATAGGTACAGATTTTCAAAATCTAGGAATTTTAATTATCTTCACAGTCATGATAATTCTTAGTTATGGTGTCTTGATTTATAAAAGATATCTCAAGTTTAAAAGGAAGAAAAAGGAATGATTTTATCTGAAATAACCAAAAGGTTAATCTCTGATAAAAAAAATTAAGTCTCTTTAGGGGGAAATTATAGCTAAATAATTTTCATTTTCATCCTTACCAAGGATCTTACATGATAATCCCATTTCTAATGTAATTTGTTTAAGTGTATCAGGATCTATTTGTAAATTTTGGATTTTATCTCCAATGTTATTTTTGTATTTCATCTGAAATATTGTCACACCACTATACTTTCCTAACTTTCGGTTTCTTTCCTGATAATCAACAATAATTTGTTCTTTAATTGAAGGAAAATCTATTGAATCAAGAATTATATTTCCTTCTGGATTCAGGAGAGTTTTACAGTAAGATAAGAATTTTTTCATTCCATTTAAATTCTCCACAAACCCGATTGAACGTCCTAGTAAAAGAATCGTATCAAATGAATCCATTTTTAAATTATAGCAATCTGTGCATTGAACATTTTTTATCCCCCTTTTTTTCATTATACGACAAGCATGAGAGGATATATCAATTGCATAAACTTCAAGACCTAATTTTTGAAGTTCCAAGGCATGTGGTCCAACTCCTGCTCCGATATCTAAGACTCTACCTTTACATAATTGTAGTGCTTGTTTTTCTATATTTGAAAAATTTTTAGGCCCTCTGAAGAAATATTCAATAGGTACATTCCATTCTATCCCATCATCTCGAAATAATGTAACCTCAATTCCTTTTTTACCATTATAGAAATCCTCAAGAGCTACACCAAAAGGTTCATATGCTTTTTTTGTCATAATAGTATTCTAGTAAGATGAAAATTTTAATCTTTTTACATTTTTGTTTTCTTTTTTTCTATTTTTATTAACAATTTTCCTACCGCTTTATGACTTGTAAGTTGTAACCAAGCTAATAACCACCACCATCTAGGTATAAAAACTTCTCTCTTATATTTGCGTGAAGCTTTCATTACTACTTTTCCAACATCTTTTACCTCCACATATTTATATAAATGACCCCGTTTTTGATACATTTTGACCCAATTTTTCATTTCAGGAGTAGATTCCCAAAATTTTGTCTTAACTGGTGCAGGACAGATTGTTATGACTTGAATATTATGGTTTTGCATTTTATATTCTAATCTAAGAGAGTTTGCTAAACCAACTATAGCAAACTTACTCATTGAGTATGCGGCCATATTAGGGATCCCCGTTTTTCCTGCTGAACTTGAAGTAAATATCAATTGTGCTTCTTTTCTATCTGGGTATTTATTAGTAGGAGCGGGTCGTCCAATATATGGTAAGGCTGCTTGAAGTACCAACCACATACCATCAACGTTTATAGACATAATTTTTCGATATTCTTCAAATGTTCCACCGTTGGTTATTGAACAAGTAGTCCCTATACCCGCATTGTTATATAAAATATCTATATATTTTTCTTTTTCCCCAATCTTCTTAATAACTTCTTCAATTTGATTTCGATTACTAACATCAAATTCAAAACTTTCTACATATTCTGCTCCTAAATCTTTGAGATCCTCCTTTAGATTATCTAGTGGCGTATTAGGAAGATCCAACAAATATATTCTCATCCCTAAGGAAGCAAATCTACGACACACTTCACTTCCAATAGCACCACCAGCTCCAGTGATTACAAATACCTTTCCTTTATACCATTTCTTTTTCATTTAATCATTCACTCATTTACTTAACAAATTATCATATACTAAAAAAAAAGATTAAACTGGTTATTCGCCCCTTTTGATATTTCCTTGAAATGAAGAAAATTGATTAAAAAGTGCTTTAGTATCACCCTCGATTTTAGCAAAGATATTAACAGGACTCGCAGCAACAGGTTTATCACCAGAACTTGCGGGAGTAGGCCCCCAAAAAATACAAAAGCCTTGACCACTAATCCAATATCCTACATCCCCGACATCACATTCTGTTTGTGAATTCTCTGTAGGAATTTTAACAGGACAATCCCCATAAAGCTCCTCTCCCCATCTTGATAATTTTACTTCAAATGGAAGAGCATCCCAAATTGCTTGACATGTTTTAGGATTTTTTTCAGGTAATAATTTTGCCTTTACTTCTCCAATTTTTTCATTTTCTATTATTATATAACTCATTGTATACCCTCAAAATTATAATTTTAACAATATATAATAATCACTAATATTTAAACAAAATAAATATAATTTACAAATAAAGCAATAGAGTTTTATAAAATGATAAAAAGGAATAATGATAAACTACCTGCAAATCCAATAGAAGCTCAAGGATTGTTAATAAAAGCTGTTTACAAGAAGTTTGATAAAGAAGCTTTACCCATAATAAGAACTGTTTGTCAAAAACAAGGAAAAGCATTAGGGCTAAAAATTAAAAACAAACTTACAAAGAACAATTTAACAACTGTTGCTAAAGCATTTTCTAAGAGTTTTGATCAGAAGTTTGTTAAAATAGTTTCAATATCAGATGAAAAGTTCCATATTCGTGGCACCAAATGTCCATTTGGTCTTGAGAATACTTCTAGAGAATTATGTGAAGCTGTAATGGTTATTGATCATGAATACTTTCGTGAAGCTGTTGATGATAAGATTAAACTCAAAATTCTGAAAACAGTTGCAGATGGAGACCCCTACTGCGATACTATTTATGAGATATAAGATTAAATTTTATTTTAATAATGTTCTAAACTATGATTTTAGAAAAAACGGTTGATTTGGTTAAACAAATTTATAAAATTCATAAGATTGTACCCCCTCAAATTACAAGAGTTGTAATAGGATTAGGATATACAGGAGTAGAGGTAACTGCTTATGCGTATGAACCTTTTTTAGGTTTAGCTTCAACATTGCAAAATGTATTAAAAAAAACTGATTGTAGCAAAATCGATTTTGCTGGAGAACTGACAGATCGTCCTATAAGTGAAATTTTAAAGTGGTCTTTTAGACCTCCAAGTCTTAAAAAAATAATTGGAATCGCCACTTTAAATGGAGTCTCTCAACATATTTTAAAAATTGTAAACCCTTATAGAAAAATAAAAGAGGAAAGCCTGTTTAATATTGTAAATCTTAATAGAGATACAAAAGTCACCTTTATAGGTTTAATCAGACCATTAATAAGAGAGGTTTATAAAAAAACTCCTTCAGTTATAGTAATAGAGGATACACTTTCAATCCCACCTGAATTCAAGAATATTATTTTCAAACATAATATTGATCAACTGAAATATGAAGAACTTACAACTGATATTCTAATTTGTACTGGAACTACCTTAATCAATAATACTATTGAGACAATTTTAGAAAAATTAAAAAAATGGGCTCGAAAAATAATTTTAGTTGGCCCTACTGCTAGTATGATACCTGATATTTTATTTGATTATGGTATAGATATAGTTGGTGGAATGGAAATCTTTAATTCAGAAGCCACAATACGAGTCTTACAAGAAGGTGGAGGTACTAAATTATTTAGAAAGTATGGAAAAAAATATAACTTAATTAAGGATTAAGTTGTTTTAATACTAGAAAATTACTTGGTATAATAGATTTATACATAATAAAATTCATTTTATAGAAGACTAATTAGTTCAAAATTGTTATCTGAATATTCAAAAAGTTTATAATTTTGTAGAAACCAATATAATGATAGGAAGTGTCAATAAAAAATGTCTGAACCAGTATATACATTTAAATTGATTGTAATTGGTCCTGCCGCAGTAGGGAAATCCAGTCTCATCCGTAGATTTGTAGAAAATAAGTTTTCTCTACATTACAAATTCACGATAGGAGTTGATTTCATGACTAAAACATTGGATTATGAGCCAGGAAAATCTGCTAAACTAACCCTGTGGGATATAGGAGGACAAGAACGGTTTAAAGTGTTACGTAGGAGCTTTTATGAAGGAACTAATGGTGCTTTAGTTGTGTTTGATCTTTCAAGAGCAAATACTTTTACGAAAATGAAGGAATGGCTTTCAGATGCACGCCAATCTATTGAAAGAGATTTTCCAGTTATAATTATTGGAAATAAATCTGATTTAATACCAGAAATTGGGGAAATCATTGATCGAAAAGAGCCCCTTCAGTTTGCGCAAGCCGAAAATTGCATTTATATTGAAACTTCGGCGAAAACAGGCGATAACGTTGATAATGCCTTTCTGGATCTAACTCGAAAGATGGTAGATAAATTCTCATAGCTTAAATAAAAAAAAATTCAATACTCTGGATATTTGTATTCTCAATTTTTTTGCTTTTTTTAGTATAATTTACCCTTATAAGATTTTCGAATTGGAACTATATTTATTATTTTACTTTTATATGATGACTATATATAAATATTTCTTAAGTATTAGCAAAATGGAAGATTATACATTTAAAATTATCATTATTGGTCCAGCAGCGGTAGGAAAATCATCTCTTATACGCCGATTTGTAAATAATAAGTTTTCCCTCGAATACAAATTCACTATTGGAGTAGATTTTTTAAGTAAAAATATCGTATATAAGAAAGATAAGAAAGCTAGGTTATTAATATGGGATATTGGGGGCCAAGATCGGTTTAAATCATTACGTCGTAATTTTTATGATGGAACTAATGGCGCACTAGTGGTTTTTGATCTTTCAAGAGCTCAAACGTTTTCAAAAATGAAAGAATGGCTTTCCGATATGAAAAAATTAATTGAAGTAGATATTCCAGTTGTACTGATAGGAAATAAATCTGATTTGATTTCTGAAATAGGTGAAGTGGTCGATCGAGATGAATTATCTCAATATATTGATAATGAAAACTGTTTTTATATGGAAACATCAGCTAAAACAGGTGATAATGTAGAAAATGCATTCGTTAATATTACTCAGAGGATTATAAAAACACTTGATTCTGCATAAATACATAGCGTTTTATTCAAAAAGTTATTCTATATAAACTCGATCTTTTCGAAAATATTTAAATATCTGATGGAGATTATTTATTAGAACTGTATTATTAATTGATCTTCCATTATGTCACTTTTTGTTTTCAAAGTAATTATTATCGGTCCAGGGGCTGTCGGTAAAACTTCACTTCTACATCGGTTTGTAGAGAATAAATTCTCCTTTAGATACAAATTAACTATTGGTGCTGATTTTTTATCAAAAATTATTGATTACAAACCTAATACTAAAATAAAATTGCAAATTTGGGATATTGGTGGACAAGATAGATATAAATTTTTAAGATCAAGTTTTTTTGATGGAGCAAATGGAGCATTAATCGTATTTGATCTATCAAGGTGGCATACATTTGAAGAACTTGAAGAATGGTTAGAAGATTTGCATGAATACGCGGGTGCAAATATACCATTTATATTAATTGGGAATAAACTAGACTTAGTTGAAAAAAGTGATGAACTTTACGAAAGAGAGAATGCTCAAGTGTTTGCTAAGAAAGAGAAAACATATTATGTTGAGACCTCTGCTAAAACTGGAGAAAATGTCGAAGAAGCTTTTCTGGATTTAACTCAGAGAATGTTAAAAAATATAAATAGTAAATAATCTTCACTCTTGTATCCGTATTATAGCAAAAGATAATAAATTTGTGTAAAACTTAGCTAAATTCCTTCTATTCATTTCATTTCTTAAATCTTCATATTCAAATGCTAGATCATCTAACTTTCTTTCTATTAATTTTATATCTCTTTTATTGAATTCAATTTCTTCTTCCAATTTCTTAAGATTGTCTAACCGTTCTTGCTTTTTTTTTAAGTCTGTTCTAGTTTCAATATTTTGAAGTTGTCGTGGACTAGGGCGTTTATTTTTATTTTTCTCTAATGTCATATTCATAGATTCTAGCTTAAGATTTAAGATTCTTCTTTTGTGAGAATAAATTTTGTCTTTTTTCTTTTTTTCTTGATTAAAAATCTTATCATTCAGGATTTTAATCTCCCTTTTCCAGTTTGAAGTCTTTGATTTAATGTATCTTTTAGCACTCTGTTGAATGTTATGAATAAAATTATAATCTATATTGATTTTCTTAGCATCCAAATTGAATAGAAAAATCTTATTGAAACTGTTAATATCCAATATAAAATCTGCTAAATTGTTTATTTCATTTCCCTTTTTATCTACAATCGTAGTAAGAATTTGATTTTCAATTATATATCCTTGAAATTTAACAGAGAAAATAAAAAGATATAATTCATTATCTCCAATTAAATCTCGATCAAATTTTTTCTCAAATTCCTTCTTGTTTAGATTTAATACACTAAAATTTCCTTTAAATTCATCAGAAATTATAAAATCTAGAAGGTTGTTAATTAGGGGATGTCCTAATGCAAAAAATTCAATTTCTTCTCTTTTTCTCGCGAGTTCTAAGTTAAAAGTTCCTGTATATTCAACTTTAAATTTATATTTAAAATTGTTTGACAAAGCATCTTTTAATTTGATTTTTGACTGAAAACCGAAATCTGGTGTAATTCTTTCTTGGATATCTTGGATATCTTCGAGAATTCCATATTTTTTATTATTGAGATTAAAAAAAGTTTTCATTAGCAAATATAATTCATTATGAGTAAGTTTTACTTCTATACATGATGCTAATGAACTTACAAGCCCCTCCATCTGAAAAGACCTTTTATCAATCATCAAATCATCTAACTGCATTTCAATTTCTTTTGCTTTTCTTATTTCATCATCCAGAGTTCGATAAAACTCATTTAATCTCTTTCGCTTTTTCCCATCTTCTTCAGCAAAAATTACACTTTTAAAATCCTTTTCAACTCTTCCAATAATTGGCTCTAAAATTCCAATAGATTCCTCAAAGAGATTTATTCTTTTAATTAACGCGTGAATTACATCAGTCTCGACTGTGCCTTCTAAAAAAATATTGTAGATATAAATTTCTTGGGATTCTTGTCCGATTCTATCTAATCTGCCAATCCGTTGTTCAAGTTTCATAGGGTTCCATGGAAGGTCATAATTGATAAGAACGCGGCAAAATTGAAAATTCCGACCTTCACCGCCAATTTCGGTAGAGATTAAAATAGAAAATTTCGTACTACTTCTAAATCTCTCAACGGCTTTATCTTTTTGTATATTATCTAATCCACCAAAAAATAGTTCAACACTAGGTTGGTGATTAAAAGTCTCTATTAAAGATTTTAAATGGTTTAATGTGTCAACAAACTGAGTAAAAATTATGATTTTTTCATTTGGGTTTTGGAAATAAATATTGTTTAGTAATTCCATTAATTTATCTGATTTTGAATCATAAGGTATCGCTTTTAACTTATTATAAAATTCTTTTAAAATTTTTTCCTGATTAAGAAGGTCGATTTCTTCTTCTTTTTTTTCCTTCTCAGTTTTGTGATTAAAAATATCATCCGCATCTAAAAATTGTTCTTCCAATTCTGATTCATAATATTCAGGATTTCCCTCTCGTATGACGTTAGTATCAAGAAATATATCTCTATACCTATCAATCTGGTCTAATCTTCGTTCAAGACTCTTGAGAAATGCATATTTTGAACTTGTTAATAATTTTTGAAGAGTTGTAATTACAAATCCAATCCCCACATTTTCTTTACTAATTGAGGAATTATAGATTTTCGCTAAGTAGAGACGAATTTCATTATAGAGTTCTAATTCTTCTCTTGTAGGATTTACCATAATTGTGTTTACAATTCTTTTATTAAGTACATCTTCAGTAAACACATTCTTCTTGCGGTTTCTAATTAAAAATTTTGATAACGTATGATCTTCTGCAATTTTTTTCAGTAAATTCAATTTAAAAGAGTCATCTTTAAGTTTTGAAAGAATTTCATTAAGATTTTTATTTTTTTCTACATATCTAAGATCTTTTAGAAGTTTTATGGTGTTCTTCAGTTCAAAATTGTTTAACTTCTCAATATTATTCAAGTTTGTAGTTAACAAGTTTATGAAGGGCATATTCTTACGAAAATGTTCAAAGTCACTAAAGTTTTCAAAGCTTTCTGGATGGATTAATTCAATTAAAGAAAATAATTCAAAAGAGTGGAGTTGAAGAGGGGTAGCTGTTAATAACAGCATACTTTCTGATCTTTCACTTAAATTTCTCGCTAATTCATAATTAAGAGTTTCTCTATAATTTCCAGTTGTTGCATTGATTAAATATCTCCTTAAATGATGTGCTTCATCAAAAATAACGATATCCCATGATATACTTGAAAGCAATTCAATATATTTACTATTTCTTGCAAATTGAAGTGAACAAATAATTAAATTATTATAATAAAAAGGATTCTGTAGAATTTCCGGGTGTTTATAATTACCCTTTCTTCTTAACTCTTTGATTTTCTTTCCATCGTAAATTGTAAAATTAATATTAAATTTGTTTTGCATTTCAAATTGCCATTGAATCACTAATGAGGCAGGGACAATAATCAAAATGCGTTCTGCTAAATCTCTTGCCATTATTTCCTTAATATAGATACCCGCTTCAATAGTTTTTCCAAGACCAACCTCATCAGCTAATATAATCCTTGGAAAATGTTCTTCAGATAATCTATGGGTGACATTTATTTGATGAGGCATTAAAGATAAGCGAGAATTGGTAATACACTTAATTTGATATGATTTATAATAAGAATAGAATAGATTTGCCCAATATTTAACAAGAAAGTTCTTTGGAGGATCGATTAACTGTTTTGAAATCAGATTTTCTATAGGAGTTTCATATTTAGAATAAATTTCATTTTCAAAAACCTGAGATACTTTACCATTTTCCATAAGAAATTCATAAGATATTATTCCATCTTTAAAAAGAAAATCCTTTGTATTAATAAAACCTATTCCTTGTTTAGTATGGATCTTTTCATTAAATTCATAGATATAGTGGATAAGATCAATTGGATGGATAATCTTGACTATATTATTTCTAAAAGATACTTTGAATTTTGTTATAAAATAAGTATCTTCCTCGTCCAAAGATTTCGAAGTGGGTATTTCTAACTTTTTTATTACACGTCCAATCCCTAGATTTGGATTTAACCTATATATAACTAGATTGCCTACATTAAACTTTTGTCCTTGACAATAAATATTAAAACATTTAGAGAATCTCGATTCTAATTCCTTTCCACAGAACGGACAAACTGAACTTAAGGGATTTATCTTTAAAACCATTAGTTTTACATTGTATCTAATATAAATAGAAGTAAAAGTTTTCGTATTTTTTAATTAAAGGAGTTCTTTAAGGGATAATAGATTGAATGAAAAGAACCTCGAGATCTTAAAACAGAAAGAAAGAGCTAATTTTTGGTATAAACAAAAAAAAGGTAAAGTTGTGCAAGAGATTTACCGAGAGATTTATGGGAAAGATTATCCAGAGGAATTGGATATTGACAGTTTTGTTAGTATGACTGATTTGCGGAATATTGTTAAATTTCTTAATATTAAACCAGGAAAAACTTTTCTTGATATAGGATGTGGAAAAGCAGGACCGGGATTGTGGATAGCACGTGAAAAGAGAACAAATTATGTTGGGATTGATCTCTCAGAAGTTGCTATTGAATTAGCAGAGAAAAGGATAAAGGAGTTTGGATTAAAATTTAAAGTTGAATTCTATGTAATGAATTTATGTTCAACAAGCTTTACAAATAATTATTTTGATGGGGCGATATGTATTGATACTCTTACATATGTACAGGATAAAGTAAAAGGTATTAATGAAATTTTAAGAATTCTACGTTTAGATGCGTCCTTTATATTTACCGCTTGGGAAACGCCAACCACAATAACCGATTACCAACCTATTCTTCAAGAAGCAGGTTTTGAAATTATTATTTATAGGGAAATACTAAATTGGGAACACAGACAACGTGAAGTTTACGAGAAAATTATTGAATCAAAAGACATTCTGATTGAAGATATGGGAAAAGAGGGAGCTCTTCCATGGATTGAAGAAGCAACAACAAGACTTCCCTTACTAAAAGATTGGTGCCGGATTTTTGGTGTTGTCAAGAAGAAGTAATGATTTTTATTCTTTTCTTTGAATGAAATTATTGTAATTTGAAGTTATCTTCAGTAAAATCAGTATCTTTATATTGTATTTAAAATAAAAACAAGTAAAAATTTTAGTATTTTGAACTCAAAGTGATAATAAATGTCAGATGCAGGAATTGAGCCAACGTATATTGGTAAAAATGAAAATCTTATCTTCATTGTTCCAAAAGAACTATTCAGCATGAGTTTAGGTCCAGCAGAAGTCTTGGATAAAGAAACTGCGAAATTATTTAGTAAATATCTCAGAGGAACTTTTAAAGGTTTTAATCTAGCTAGGAAAACGAAATATGGTAATGAAAAAAATATGAAAATTGAGGTTCCAGTGGATTTTTGGGAGGCGTTTGAAAATAAAGCAAAAGAACTTAATGTAGATCTCATAGGTTATACCCCTGTGAATGAAAATTATATTTTTAAAGGTTTAAAAGTCTATGGAAAGAATGCTATTGTGCTTGGTATGGAAATGAAGTGGGATAAAATAAAGGAAGCTCCAGGAGCTATTTGTGAAATAGAAGTTTTTCGAGTTTATAAAGTTTTAGGAGATGTAACAATTGAATTAGCTGAATATATGAAAGAATTAGGATATAAAAGTGAAGCACACCATCCCTTTGGAGGAAAACTTTTGTTTGGTCCTCATGTTAAAGCTGCGAATTTGGGTATTATGGGCAGAAATGGATTGATAATTACACCTGAATTTGGTCCTCGACAAAGATGGAGTATAATTACTACAGATGCAGAAATTCCCGAAAAAAAAAAAAGAGACTTTAGTGAGTTAAAGGACTTCTGTGAGAAATGTGGTGCTTGTGTAAGAGAATGTAAGGGGGGCTCTGTTTTGGAAACTCCAATCGAGAAAGAGAATGGTGTAATCACTCATATAGATAGATCAAAATGTATTCAAAGTATTTTAGATAATAATTACTGTAGTTATTGCTTAAAAATATGTATGCCCTCAAGGCATCCCTAAAATTTTTTTAAAATTTTTTTTTCATGAAGAAATTATAACAATTATATTCAAATTAAAATAATCTTTATAATAAAATATATAAAACTTAATTTTCTTGACTATAAATGACTGAATCTAATAAAGAAGTAGCTGTGGATAAAATCAAGGGAACGACTTCTATAGAGTTGCTTAAAAAAGTAAATACTGCTGCAAATTATTGCTATAATTGCAATCGTTGTAATAATGTATGTCCAACTGCTTTTCTCGATATTTTCTATCCACGAAGTTTAATAACTGATTTAACTTTCGAAACCCCAGAAGTAGCTTTGAAAAATAATGATATATGGAAATGTCTTACTTGTGGGTTATGTTCTATTTACTGTCCAATGACAAAAGAAAAAACGGGAGTAAATTTCAATCAAATTATCAAAGATCTTCGCTCTCTTGCTTCAGAATACAAACCATTACAAGATGGATTATTAAGCTGTAATCATGAGAGAGTTTATTCGAGTTTACCAAAATTAATGGCTGAAGATAAAGTTAAATTTACTAATAAGACAGGATTTCTTGAAGGAACTGGATTAAAAATAACTGATAAAGGTGAGATTGGATACTTTATGGGGTGTGTTCCTTTCTTAACAGGCACAGCACCTTGTGTTGTTGGATGTCCTGCAGGAGTTGATGTACAAGGATATGTATCACTTATAGCAGAGGGCAAATATCAAGAAGCTCTTGATTTGATAAGAGAAACAAACCCATTACCATATTTATGTGGAAGAATTTGTACGGCTCAATGTGCATTAAATTGCAACCGCCAAAATTTTGACGATCCAGTAGCTATACGTGAACTTAAACGGTTTGTATGTGATTGGGAAGCTAAGAATCCAAATCAAAGTAAAATTAAACCAGTACCCCAGAATAAGGAGAAGGTTGCTATTATTGGAGCAGGACCAGGGGGATTATCCGCTGCCTATTTTCTTGCAAGAATGGGATATAAATCAACTATTTTCGAGAAAGGAGATAAAACTGGTGGTGTAGTGAGATATGGTGTACCACAATACAGGCTCTCTGATGAAGCTCTTGATCATGATGTTGAATTTATAAAAAGTATGGGAGTAGAGATTGTTTTAAATAAAGAATTTGGTCCAGAATTTACTTTGGAAGATATTTGGAACTTAGGATATAAAGCAGTCTTTATAGCTATAGGCTTATATGTACCAAAAACATTAAGACTTGAAGGAGAAGACCTACCTAATGTAGATGTTGCGATTGATTTTCTTTTGGAACGAAAATATAGTTGTTCTGAAGATCCAGATGAATTTAAAGGTAAAACTTTTGGTATTATTGGAGGAGGCGCTGTTGCTGTAGATGTTGGAGAAACAGTACTTCGACTAGGAGCAGCTAAAGTTGATCTTGTTGATATACTAACTCAAGAAGCTTTACAGACTGTACTTGACGATTTACATGAAGCTGAGAGAGAAGTGATGGAATATCATTTTGAAACTTCAACAGCTAAAATTACGCAAGAGCCAGATGGAAAATTAGCATTAAACTGTTATAAAATTGAATGGGGTGATCCCGATCCCAAAACTGGCAGAAGACCCTTAAGTAAAATTGAAGGTTCAGAATTTAAGATTGTAGTTGATAATATTGTTATAGCTATTGGTCAGGGCCTAGATCCAGAACCTATTAATGCTGCTACAAATAATCAAATAAAAATTGAAAGAGGTAAAATTGTAGTGGATAACTTGACTTATGAAACTGGGATCACTGGAGTATTTGCGGGTGGTGATATAATATTTGACTCTTTAATGTGCGCTGTTGATGCGATTGGAGATGGAAGGGAAGCAGCTTTTTCAATAGTTAGGTATCTTCGAGGCATTGATCTAAAAGAAGGAAGAATAAGAAAGAATGATTTGAAGCGCTCAACAATACCTAAAAAGTACATTCAAACGCAATCATGTCAAGAAATGAATTTTATGCCTGGGAATGAAAGGCTTGTTTGTTTCGAAGAAATGGAATTAGGATATACTGAAGAACAAGCGAAAAAAGAAGCAAATAGATGTCTGAACTGTAATCTATGCTGTAATTCTGATCTAAAACCAGAAGACTTTGAAAAAGCATTAGATGCTTCTGGAATTATGATTTGTGATTATGGAAGTCAAGATAACTGGAGCTCAATAAATACCACCAATTACTTAGAAATCCCGAAAAGTGTAATTGGAATTTTAAATCAAAATGATATTGTTCCGGTTGTTTTACCTGAAGAAAAATGCTGTGGACATGATAGTCTTTGGCGTGGAGATGTCAATAGTTTCAAAAAGTTAGCAGAATATAATGTGAAACTTTTTAAGGATGCAGGAGTTAAAATCCTAATCTTTAGCTGTGCGGAAGGATATTATACCTGGAAATATGAATATAGCAATCTATTTAAAGGAAAAGAAGATTTCGATTTTGAAATTTACCATATTACAGAATATATTTTAAAAGAACATCTTATAGAAGATACAGCATTTCCCATTATTGATAAAATTCAAGTGACTTATCATGATCCCTGTAGATTGGGACGAATGAGTAAAGTTTTTGATGCTCCTCGTGAAGTATTAAACCAAATTCCATTTATAGAACTAGTCGAAATGGAAGATTCTAAAGAAGATGCAGAATGCTGTGGCGTCAATGCATATATTTCATGTAATCAGGATTCAAAAAAATTACAGGAAAAAAAAATATTACAGGCAATAGAAACTGGAGCAGAATACCTTATAACCGCGTGCCCTAAATGTATAGCTCATTTGAATTGTTATCTCAATGAAAACAGAGAATTAAAAAGTAAAATAAAAGTTATCGATATCGTAAGTTTTCTTGGTAAATTACTCTTTTTGTTGTAATATATTTATTTTTACATTCTTTTTTATAAATTTCTTACTTTATGATTTTTTCTCCGCATTGTACGTATAAATTTAAAAAGAATAATAACTTACTGAGAAGTTAATGGGTAGATTTCAATAAAGAAACAGCTTGATTATTATGAGTGAAAAAGAAATTGCGTGGGATTTAAGCGAGATTTTTTCAGGTTGGGATGATCCCAAAATTTTAGAAACTATAAATGCTCTTTTGAAAGATGCTGATAAGATGGTCAATGAATACAGAGGAAAAATAAATATACCAGACTTTTCATCAAAAAATTTAAGCGTACTCTTACAAAAATATGAAAAAATCTTAGCAGGTCAAGAAGAATTAGGAGTATATTGTTGGGATTTGTTTAATGCAAATACGACTATCCCAGAAAATAAAGCTCTAGTTAATAAATATAAAGATTTTGAGGCAACCATTTCGAAAAAACTAGCATTCATTGAATTGGAAATTGGTAATTTATTGATAAGTAATCCACAGATAATAGAGAACGAAAACCTTGTTAATTACAAAAATTACCTTGAAAAGATACAAGCAAGATCTCCGTATAAACTATCAGAAACTGAAGAACAAATAATTATAGAAAAAGATGAAACTGGTGTTATCGCGTGGGAGCAATTAAAAGATTCATGGATGAGTTCTAGGAAATTTAAAGCTATAGTTGAAGGTAAAGAAAAGATGATAACTATTAGCGACTTTCTTCCATTGCTGTATCACCCAGATAGAAGTACCAGAATATCTGTAATTAAAGCAGTTTGCAGTTCATTAGAGAAAGAGGAAGAAATATATTCTTCAGCACTAAGATATATTTGCAGTGACTGGATGAAAATTGTTAATCGGAGACATTATGATAACCCTCTCCATCAAAGTCTCCTTGATAATGATACTAATCAAGATATTATTGACAATTTAATTAAGACAATCGAGGATAGTACTAAACTTTATCAAAGATTCTTAAAAATTAAAGGAAAACTACTAAATTTACCGAAATTAAATGGCGTTGACTTATGGGCATTCCTCCCTATTGAGAAAATCTATACATGGGAAGGAGCAAAAGAGCTTATTGTTCAAGTTTATAGTGAATTTTGTAAAACATTTGGAGAATATGTAAACGACATGTTTACTAGAAATCATATTGATGCTAGTACGAGAGAAGGTAAAACGGGGGGAATTTACTGTTCTCCTTGGTATAAAGGAAAATCTGCCTTTGTCTTCACATCATTTAAAGGTTTGATTAGTGATATTGTCTTTCTCACTCATGAAATGGGTCATGGAATTCATAGTTGTCTATCATCTAGAGAACAAACATTTTTAAATTATTCTCCAGGAATGGTCGTAGCAGAGACAGCATCAAAATTCGGTGAATTGTTATTAACTGACCATTTATTTAATACAATCGAAGCTAAAAATGAAAAAATTTCATTATTAACAAACCAAATAAATATTGCGAGTTATATTTTTCGGCATAGTGCAAGATTTAGATTTGAACAGAATCTTTATAACGCAATAAATGTAGGAGAGTTCTTAGATGGACAAACAATATCTCAGTACTGGTGTGCTGCTAGAGATAAAGTATATGGAGATGTTGTTGAGTGGTTTGATGAAATAAAATGGATTTGGATTACCACACCACATTATTTCATTCCAAACTTTCGTTTCTATAATTACCCCTATGCCTATGCTCAACTATTTGTTTATGCATTATATCGAACTTTTAAATATGAAGGTGAAGTATTCGTTCCAAAATTTAAAAAGCTATTGAGCGCTGGCGGCAGTTTATCTCCAGAAGAACTAGGTAAGCTTATTGATTTGGACGTAACTAAACCTGAATTTTGGCAACTCGGAATGAAACAATATGAGGATTTTGTTGATGAGTTAGAAAAACTCGTAAAATAACTGTTGTATATTTTTTTTCACTACTAATAATTTACAAATTTGTTAATAAATCTTGTCTATTTTTCTCCCAATTAGATAAATATGCTAGTTAATAATTTAAAAGTGAGAGATTTCTATGATCAACAAGTAACCTTTAAAATTTTGATACTTTATTTTTTCATAATTAATTTCTACAAAAAATATCTCATAAACAATAGTGAAAAATATGAGTAAAACTAAAGAAATACCTATTCCTGATAAGATTTCAGGTTATTCACAAGTTAGACTTGATGTAAATTTAACTGATGGAAAGATAAGTAAATCGACTTTATCTAATGAATTCTGTCGCGACTGGATTGGGGGATATGGTTTTGCTGCTAAAATCCTATGGGATGAATGTCCTGCGGGAGTTGATCCTTTAAGTCCAGAGAATGTGTTCGTATATGCACATGGACCATTTCCAGCTACTATACTACCAACAAGTTCTAAATATGGTGTATTTGCTAAATCTCCTCTAACTGATATGTTTGGTATGGCAATATCCTCTGGATCTGTTGGAGCTCAAGCTCGCCGCGCTGGTATCAATATGGTTGTATTCAAAGGGAAAGCACCAGAACTTTCATATATGGTGATAGATGATGATGATTATTATCTTGTACCCTGTCCAGATCTGGCGGGAAAAGGTTGTTGGGATACAGAGGAACTTTTGAGAGAAGAATTTCAAGACTATAGGCTAGCAGTTATGGCAATTGGACCTGCCGGAGAACGAATGAGCAGAATGGCGTGCATAACAAATGATCGTAATCGACAAGCAGGACGGACTGGGATGGGTGCTGTCATGGGATCGAAAAACCTTAAAGCTGTATGCTTTAGAGGTACTAAAGGCGTGAAAGTAGCAAAACCAGTTGAGTTTTATAAATTAGCTAGAAAATTAATTAAAGTTGCTAATGGTCCTGCTACAGCTAAATATAGAGATTTGGGAACTCCAGCGGGCCTTACAAGTTATAATAAACTTGGAATGATGCCTACACATAATTACCGAGAAGGAACCTGGGAAAAAATTGATGATGGAACGTTTACAGGAGAAACACTTAATAATGATTGGGTAGTAAAAAAGGTTGCATGCTCTCAATGTTCCATTGCCTGTGATCATATTACAAAAGTACCAAAAACACATCCTCATTGGCCTAACTTATATGCCAGTATAGATGTAGAACTTTGTTATGGGTTCGGTACTGCCACAGGATGTTCAGATTGGCCAACAGTATTTAAGTGCGTTCAATTATGTGATGATTTGGGTATAGATGCGATAAGTGGTGGGGTAACAAGTGCTATGTGTTGCGAGCTTTATGAAGAAGGTATTGTTACTAAGGAAGACTTAGGTTATGAATTACCTTTTGGGTCTACAGTGAATTTAGCAAAATTTACCGAAGAAATGATTTTAGGTAAAGGATTTGCTGGAAAAATTTTCGGTGATGGTACAAGACAAGCAGGTATACGATTAGAAGAAATGGGTAAGAAAAAAGCTGGTTATTATGGTATGCATATTAAGGGTTTGGAAATGCCTGCTTTTGATCTTCATGGAATGTCTTCATTTGCTGTCGGAGAAAGTGTATCAATCAGAGGAGCATGCCATTTAAGAAATGGAGCTTATGGATTAGATGCAAAAGGAAAATTTGATAGATTTGCTTATGATAAACCCGTTGAAAGAGGAAAAGCTATCAAAGAATTAGAAGATATTTACGCTATTATCGATTCCTATATTGTATGTAAGTTTACTCGAGGTATCTATGAAGACGACGCGGAGATGGCAAAAGTTTTTGAACTTGTCACTGGAATTCCGGTAACTGATAAATTTATACAGAATAGAGGAGATGCTATTGTTACTCTTTCTAAATGCTTTAACATTCGAGAAGGATGGACAAGAGATGACGATCATCCTCCTGAGAGGTTCTTTAAAGAAGCACATACAAAAGGACCTGCGAAGGGAGTCACTTTAAAGGAAGATGGATATCAGAAACTACTGAGCGGTTATTATGAAGCTCGAGGTTGGGATCCTAAGACAGGAATTCCAACTGATGAAGCATTAAAATCTCTTGGATTAGATTTTGTAATTGGAAAATTAAAACCTACTGGAGGTAAATAGTTGATGTCAAAAAGTGCAACGAAAAAAAGAGGTGGTGTTGTCCACCAATTTATTATTGTAGACCCAAATTTATGTACGGGTTGCGAAACATGTGAATCTGTTTGTTCATTCGTGCATGATGGTGAGTTTAACCCTATAAACACTAGAATTCATAGAGTAAGGATTGAACCTATATTAAATGTCGCATTAGCATGCCAAAAATGTGATGATGCCCCATGTGTTCGAAGTTGTCCAGAAAAAGCTTTAGAACAAGATAAAGAAACAGGCTCAATTATCGTTGATGATGATAAGTGCAATGGTTGTGCCTTTTGTATTCGTGCGTGCGATTTTGGAGTTTTAAGTTTACACATACAATCTCAAAAAGCCTTAATCTGTGATCTTTGTGAAACAATGAAGGAAGATTATATCGATCCCGAAAGGGGTGAAAAATATCCAGCTTGTATTGATGTCTGTCCAAAAGAAGCTATCTCATTAAAAGATGTAGAACAAATTGGTGAAGAGAAGCGAATTGATGCTGTAAAACGACTCTTTGGTGACATTTTAGAAGAAACAAAAGCATAAACTAATTTTTTTAAATTTCTTTTATTTATTATACTATTTTTTTATATATTTTCGATCCGAGTAGATAAAATATTAAGAATACTCCATTGATTATCATAAAGGATTAAATATAACTCTAATTAAATGATAAGTATGTATTCACTAAGAAAAGCTAATCTTAATGATATAGACAAATTGATAGAATTTCGTATTGAGTTTTTAAAGGAAATTCAAGAATATCCGCCCAATAAGGAATTCGAGATATTTCAAAATTCTTTAAAAGATTTCTTTTTAAATAATATGAAATCCAATGAGTTTATAGCATGGTTTGCAGAATTTGATAATGAGATCATTGCTACAAGTGGTTTATCTTTTCTCCAAAAACCACCCCACTTTGTTAATATAACGGGTAAATTTGCTTATATTATGAACATGTATACAAAACCTAAATGGCGTAAAAAAGGTATCGGCTCAGCATTACTTGAGAAACTGTTTGAAGAAATAAAAAGTAGAGGGATTCAATCAATAGTTCTACATACTACTCTTGGTGGAAGACACTTATATGAGAAATATGGTTTTCGAGAAAATGATGGAGATAAAGAAATGATCTTAAAATTATAAATATAGATAAAATTTCTCAGAAGAAAATCTTGGTGTTGATTTTTCTTAAAAAGATTTAAAACTATATAAATAAAGAAGTTGAATTTTGAAATGGAGATATTCAAATTTTAAAAGTTTTATATCTTCTTTAAAATAAAATTATAGTGATGATTTAATGAGTGTTTCAAGTACGTTAGATAAATTAAAAAAAGCAGTTCTTGAAGGAGATGATGAAATAGCTCAAGGACTTGCTAAGAAAGCATTAAAGGAAAAAATAGAACCACTTAAAGTTGTTAATGAAGGAATTGTACCCGGAATACAAGAAGCTGGTGAATTGTGGAAACAAAATGTGTATTTTCACACAGATATAATATTATGTGCTGAAGCTTTCCGATTGGCTATGGAAGTCATAGAACCAAAATTGTCAGCGGGAGCGCTTGCAAAATCAGGGAAAATTGTAATAGGAACAGTAGCAGGAGATATGCATAATCTTGGTAAGATTATGGTTAACGCAACTTTACGAGGCGGAGGCTTTGAAGTTATTGATCTAGGGGAAGATGTATCTCAAGATGCTTTTATACAAAAAGTAAAAGAAGTGAATCCTAACATTTTGGGATTAGGTTGTTATATGTCAACCACGATGTTAGAAATGAAAGAAATAATGAGCAGACTTAATAATGAAGGTTTAAGAGATAAAATTAAAGTGATGATAGGTGGAGTCCCCTGTACTCAAGAATATGCTAACGAAATAGGTGCTGATGCTTGGGGTAAAGATGCATTTGATGCTGTAGAAAAAGCAAAGAAATTGATGGGGGTGTCTTAAAGTGTCTCAGACAGGAGAAGTTAAAAAAGATTTAGGAAGTCTCATTTCAAGAGGAGATAAAGGAACATTAACTATTGGAGCTCAATGTCATGATCATGTAATGTATCTTACAAAATCACCCGCTAAAAGATTTTATACCGATTTTAACTTTAATTTCGAAATGGGTGAAATAGTAGGTCGTTATTATAATTTGGATAGTCCTGCAGGAGGATTTGATATGTATGATCTTGAAGTAGAAGCATTAGGGGGAAAGTTAATTTATGGTGAAAATTCGATGCCTACTATAGATTTTCGTGATCCATTAATTAAGAGTCCAGAAGATCTTAGAAAACTAAAAATGAAAAAAGTTGATTTCCATACAGCTGGTCGATATCCGTCATTATTGAAATCGGGTGGATTAGCCCAAACCGATATGGGAATGGTTGCATTTTGCTCACCCTTTAGTTTAGCAGTAGGATTGATGGGCTTTCCAGCACTTATTAAAGCGATGAGAAAAAAACCAGATTTTGCTCATGAGGTATTTAAATTTATCGTTGATGATGTATTAACCCCTTCGGTTAAGGCTCAAAATGAAGCTACTGATGCTTTAATGGGAATAGGAGCTGATGCTTGGGCTTGTATACCAAATTTGTCCCCTGATGAGATGAAAGAATGGGTAGTCCCCTATAATGAAAGACTTGAGAAGAATGCAAAAAGAATCGGGGTTACTACAATGAATGTAAGTGGGGATTATTGTGAAGAGAGGATAGAAAAATTTGATCCTAAAATCCTTCATGACAGTTTTGATGTAGAAATTGCTAGCATGGGAGGAACTCCTGCCATATTTTTAGGTATGGGACGTTGGCACGAGTATCCCCTTGAAGCAGTTCGTGATTACACAGAAAAATTTCGCAAAGAAGGGAAGTCTGTTACTGTAACTGCGGGTATAAATGCCCGATTACTACGTGATGGTCCAATTGATAAAATTGTAGATACGGTTAAGAGATATATTGATGCCTTTGCTCGTGATCATAATTTAAGTATTTTCCTTATGAATGTACCCTATGATACTCCTTCAGATCATATCCATGCTGCTGTAGCTGCTACTCATACATATGGAAAATTACCGATCGCAGATAACTTGGATGACATAAATTTTGTAGTGCCAAAGAGAGAGGCTTTTGATGAATGGGTAAATACTGAAGAGGCGAAGAAAAAACCTCCTAAAGAAAAAGAGAGAAAGGGCCTAGCAGGTTTATTATGGGGACAAATGGGAAAAATTAATGATAGCCCTAAATTTAAGGAACAATATGCAGACGCAAAGATGAGCTTCTTATATAATCTCACTGACCAACGATATGGTGCTTTAATTAAGGTAGAAAATGGAAGATTGGAAGTAGACCATGTAAGGAATGATGAGGAAACATTAAAAAATCTGAGGGTTGATGGTTTACTTGCATGCCCAGCAGGTTTATTTTTTGATTTTAGTGGTGGTAAATTATCAAAAATTGCAATGATAGGTAAAATGCTTTCTGGGAAGCTAAAGGTTAAAGGAGCGAAAAAAATGAAAGAATTAGCAAATATAATGACTCTAATGAGTTAAATTTAATTTATTTTTATTTATTAATCTCTTTTTATACTTTTACCTAATACTGTTCCAATAATAATAAGGCCAGCTCCGATGAATGGTATGAAAAGTCCAAATTGAACTTGATATATTGTCCAAAAATTAATATCAGTATGCAAATAAAAGCCGTATTGTATCCCAAAAATATATCCAATTATAGCACATAATTCTAAAACAGCCATAATTATCCATAAATTTTCAGGATTACGAAGGAAATTCTTTCCTATTAATTTAACTATCGTACTAACAATGACGATTAAAGAACTTATTGATATCAAAATTGTAGGAATAATACTTGGAATAAACATTTCAGTAGGAGCTTTAGCTATTACATTTCCTCCAGTAACATGATGAATATACCCTATAATCCAAACATACTCAGTCCAAGGCGGAGGAGAGTACCATACTGGGATAAAAATGCCAATTATCGATATAACTCCACCTATTATTGGTAAAATCCAATAGAATTTATTAACATTGCTCATAATTGAATTTCTCTATAAAATTTTATTATTTTTTAATTCATCTACATTAGTTCTATTTTAGCTTGAAAATTTAATTATCATATTTAAATTTTAATAAGAATCAGATGTAAATTCATAATAATTGAGTTCATCTAAAAGCTTGAAGTTATCTTAATTTTCTTTTTACAAATATACATTTTCGAATTGTATAAATATCAATAGCAAGGAAGACTACAGAAATGCTGATACTCAGAATTCGGGGAACAAGAAGATAAACTATAAAATATACATCTAATCCACTATATAAATGCCAAAGTGTTATTAGAGAGGTAATAAATCCATAGAATGCCATGAAAAATCCAATTAAACCAATTAAAGAGAGAATAAAAAGAACAGTAGCAGTAGTTTCAGAGATTTCAAAACCAAACCAGTATATTTCTCCATGCTCATCATTAATGTGATTATTTCTTACTCTTGAACAAATCACTACTGTGAAAATATTTATAGATAATATTATCGAGAAAAATGTAATATTAATTAACCACATCATCAAATCTTCTATCTGTAGTGTTGGTATCATTCCAATAAGCATAGAAAGAAAATTATACATCGGACTTATTGCACTGATTATTGATGATAATGCTAAAAAGAAGAGGATGATAGCTGAAGTTTGATTTAGTTTAAATCCAAAATAATTTACTTCTCTGCTTTTTTCTTCACTCATGGAAAACACCTATCTCTAAAATAGGAACCTACCTTAAAAAAGGTATTTATTTGTACTATTATAGATGAATGATTCTTAATTAAAATGAAACAAAAATCATGAAGATAATGATCAAAATTGATAAAAAAATATGAGTAAATAATTGAAATAGAAAGGTAAACAATAATTTTTGTTTAAAATCGACTAATTTCGCTTTGGATATTAAAATTAAATATCGAAATACTGAAAGAATTTGATAATAATACGGAAATTTCATAATAATTTAATTTTAATAATATAGACTATTTACTTTATCATTAGAATTTCAGGGATTAGGATAAAAGACTAATCCAAGAAATGATAGATCTTTAAAAGTTAGGAGGTTAGTCTAACTAAAGGTGAGAAATTTGTCTGATAAACAGACCAATGAAAACAATAACGAAGATCAACCAAGAATAGGTGTGTTCGTATGCCACTGAGGTATCAATATTGCAGGAATCTTAGATATTCCGAAGATTGTTGAAGAGATAGATAAATTAGAAAATGTTTGGGCTTATCCATATTTATCTTTATGTACTGAAGGCGGATCTTCTGAGATCAAAGAGAAACATGAAGAGATTAAATTTAATAGGGTTTTGGTCGCTGCTTGCACTCCAAAAACTCATCAACCTGTTTTCCATGCCATATTAAAGGAGATGGGATTACCTCCAAGATACTTAGAATTTGTAAATATTCGAGAACATTGTTCCTTTGTACATCAGGCTCCAGAAGTACGTGAAAAGGCTACCCTAAAAGCTATTGAATTAATTAAGGCTGGTATTGCTCGATCAAAATTATTGGAAGATGTGCCTACTAAAACTGTACCTGTAGAACCAGCAGCTCTAGTAGTAGGAGGAGGAATTGCGGGTTTATCTGCAGCAATTGATTTAGGGGATGCTGGATATAAAGTCTACTTAGTTGAAAAAAATACAACTATCGGTGGGCGTATGTCCCAGCTTGATAGGACTTTCCCTACAGATGATTGTTCGATATGAATCTTGGGTCCAAAAATGCTTGAAGCAAATCGCCATCCTAACATAGATATCTTATCTTACAGTGAAGTAGCTGAAATTGATGGATATATAGGGAATTTTGAGGTTAAAGTTAGAAGAAAAGCTCGATTTGTCCTTGAAGACAAATGTACCGGTTGTGGTACATGTACAGATGTATGCCCTGTTTATACGAGTAATTATTTTGATGAACATTTATCAGCAAGAAAGGTTATTGATATTGCATTTGCCCAAGCTGTACCTGCAATATCACAACTTGATAGAAAAACATGTATTGAATGTTTTGCTTGTGTAGACGCATGTGAACAAGAAGCAATAGATTTTAGTCAGCAGGATGAGATAGTAGAGCTCAAAGTAGGAACTATAATAGTTGCTACAGGTTGGGATCTCTACCAAGGAGATGACTATGGCTATGGAACTTTTGACAACGTAATTAATCAAATAGAATTAGAGAGGATTCTAGCCCCAAACGGTCCGACCTATGGACACTTAAAACGACCCTCTGATGGAAAACGTCCTACTAAGGTTCTATTCATTAACTGTGTTGGATCAAGGGATGTAAATAAAAATGCTCATTGCAGTGTTATATGTTGCAACCTTTCGCTTAAAAACTCAAAACTAATCAAATCAGAGTATCCCGATTCTCAAATTCTTTGTTGCTATATAGATATGCGGTGTGCTGGAAAAGATTATGAAGAATATTATAGAAGATCAAGAGAAGCAGGAATAATATTTGTTAAAGGATTAGTTGGAAAAATTGAGGAAGATCCATTAACAAAAAACCTTAATGTGCAGTTTGAACCAGTTGGAACAGATTCCGTGGTTTCTATGGAATTCCATATGGTTGTATTATCTTCAGCTTCCCTTCCGTCTCAAGGAACAATTCAAATTGCTAAAGTATTAAACATGGAAAAAAGTCCTGATGGATTCTTAAAAGAATATCATGCTCGGCTTGATCCAATTAGTACAAAGGTACCCGGAATCTATATTTGTGGTTCTGCTCAAGGACAAAAAGAAATCGATAAAGCAGTAAGTCAAGCAAGAGGAGCAGCGTCGGTAGCAGGTATACCAATGGGAAAAGGAGAATATACTATGGAGTTAATTCGAGCTACTCCATCAGATGAACGATGCGCTAAATGCTATAAATGCATAGAAGCATGTCCATATACAGCAATATCGATAAATGAAAATGGAAACATTGTAGTTAACTTAATCAATTGTCGAGGGTGTGGAACTTGCGCATCCTTGTGTCCTTCAAAAGCAATTGAACTGACATATTTTAGAGATGATCAATATATGGCATTCGTAGATGTATTATTACCATTAGAGGAGTAGAGAGGTAAGAAAAATGGCAGAAGAAAATGATATCAAAATAATTGTTTTTGCTTGCTGGAAGTGAGGTTACGGATCAGCGGATATGGCGGGTACAATTCGAGCGCAATATCCAGACTCAATTAGAAATGTTTTAGTACCTTGCTCTGGACGTGTAGGTCCTGACTTAATAATGCGAGCATTTGGAAGAGGCGCAGATGGTGTAGTAATTAATGCTTGATACCCTGGTGAATGTGATTATGAAACTGGAAACTACCATGCATATAGACAAGTTGAGTATGTTAAAGAGATTTTGAAAGTTGTTGGTATAAGCCCTGATAGAATAAAAATTATCTACTGTACCGCAGCTGAAGGTCAGAAATTTCAGAATGAAGCTATAGAAATTGACAAAACAATTAGAAAATTAGGACCCAGTCCTCTACGTACAAAAACCACACCTAAAAAAGAAAAAGCTAAAGCGAAAGCTCAGGCTTAAAAAATAATGTGTTTACTAATGAAACTGAGTTAAAAAAAATGAGAACTCAGTTGAAGAAATGGGTGCACCATATAACACATAAAAAGTTTTATATAATTAAAAAAAAGTATTAAAAATTTGATTCATAAATTTGGGAAATTTAAAAAATAGTATAGTATATAGTTAGAGTTGGAATTTCATGGAAGTCATGGCAGAATACTTAATAAAGATTGAAGATTTTCCTAAAATCTTAACGACTTTATTAAAGGAAAAAGCTGTAGATAAATTCATAGGTGCTGAACTTAGGGTGGATAAAAAATCTGGTGCTATAGACCGATTTACTGTTCAACCTAAATTAGCAGAAAAAGAGGAAGATGTTAAAGATTTTCCTTTAACTCCTCTAATTGCATTTGGATACGCAAGAACAGACTCTGCTTCAAAATATCTGCACAAATCAGTTGCAGGTGCTATGAATGAAAAAGTAGGATTAGTTGCTCGTCCGTGCGATACAAGAGCCTTAATAGAACTAGCAAAGATTCGACAAGTAAACCTAAATAATCTCTTTGTAATAGGTATTGAAGATCGGGGGATGCTTCCAAAAGCAGGACGAGAAATGAGAGCGATCAAGGATGTTGATCCAACTAAAATTGTGAAAGAAAAAGTAGGAGACAACGGTCTTATTGTAAAACTGGAAGATGGAAGCTTAAAAGAACTTAATCTAACAGTAGCAGAAAATTGTCTAAGATGCTATCGTAAAATTCCTGTAGTCGCTGATTTAACTGTGAGTGATCTTGGAATTCCAGTTGATTCAGATGAGATAATCCTAAAAGTTTATTCAGATAAAGGGAGTGAAATTTTAGATAAATCAGGAATTAGTAAAAAATCACTCCCCGATAAAGAGAAAAGAGCTCATTTAGATAAATATAATGAAATACTCGAAAAAGCAAAAGAAAAGCGAGCAAAAGACTTGGAAGAATGGGATAAACTTTCACAAGATGAAAAAATTGCAGAACTTCTTAAATGTACAATGTGCAACACTTGTATTCGTGGATGTCCTGTTTGTTATTGCGTGGATTGCATATTAATGAAAAAGCGAAAAGATAAAACTATTGATAAAGCAACATATCAATTGACGAGAGTAGCTCACGATGCTGATCGTTGTGTTGAGTGTGGGAACTGCGATAATAATTGCCCCCAAAACTTACCCCTTTCGCTCTATTTTCAATCTTTGAATGAAGTTTTTAAGGAAAAATTTGACTATGAAGCAGGGATGTCTCTCGAAGATATTCCATTTCGATCTGGAAAAGCAATTTCTCAGATGGAATTAGAAAAAACATAAAACTAATTATTTTAAATTCTTTATTTTATAATTTTATTAAAATAATAAATATCTTACTTAGAGAATTTCTTTATTTTAATTTTTTTTGCAGTCAGTCAGATAAAAAATCTACCAAGAAGTTAAAATAGAATGTTCTATTTTTTTTCTTTTTCTTTTATAGGTATGAACTAAGAAGACTTACTTTCTTGGGAAATAAAACTTCAATAAGCAATTTAGACGCTATATTCACTATAGCATCCTTAACGATGTAATTTATTTCATCGATAGTTCTGTCTCCCAATATTAGTTTAAATAAAACTGCTTCTGGAATCATGAGATCAGTTATTTCAGGGTTTGGATGCTCTTTTACAGTTTCAATTTTCTCGATTTTTCCCTTGATAAAGTCTAGTAGAATCGTTTCATGATAATTGCTAATTCTTATAGTTTTAGTTAGTCCTTTAAATTCAGAATATTTTACTCTCTTTTCAATTATTTCCTTTATTAAATTAAAAAATTTTTTCAAATTTGGAATTTTTACTTGCCATCCATAAGTCGAAATAGGTTTTCCTCCTAAAGTTTTGATAAAACTATATAAAGACGAATGTTCACTAATACTTAAAGTGATGATATCATCATCAGTATAGTTTCCCATAGTTTTAATGAATTGAAGCAAGGCTATCATTTCATTTCTAGTTAGGTCTGGACAAATAATTTCATAATTCTGATTATCATAACTCATTCCAAAGGAGAAGTAATTCTTAGCTATCCCAGATTCATCAAAAATATATGTAGAACGTACTTCTGAATTAAACTGATTATTTAAATACATAAATTTAAAACATTCAGAATCAAATTTAGTAAAGATATAAAAATTATCGTGGAATTGAGTATATTTTGATTCAATAAATGGAATATCATCAAGATTAGCTAATCTAATATTTAAGTCTTTAGATTTCTCATTAGGGATATTAGATGTTGGAATCGTAATTCTCTCATCTAGAGATGAAATATATTCATATCCTAAACTACGGTAAAAATGAGGTATTCCTTTAATGAATGATAGAATATAGTCATTTTGGGCTATTACATCTTCATATAGCTTGTTTAAAATTTTAATAAATCCTTTTCCTCTATATTCTTCAAGAGTTCCAACAAACTCCATTTCACATACAGGTAATGTAATATTTTCAATTTGCCATTCTGATGGAATTAAGCATATAGATGATACTATTTTGTTTTCAATATCATCTTTAATATATAAGCATAACATTTCACTTCTTCGCGGAAATACTAAAAATATATGAGGAATATAAGTCTCTAATACCTCCTTTTGATGAACTTTCAAATTTAAATTAACGATAGCTTTTAATTCCTCTTCGTTTTCGGTAGCAATATGAATACTGAAATGATCGTCGATTTTTTCACTATACCCTCTTCCATATTCCATAACTCTAAGAATAAATAGCTTTATTTCAATTTTTTTACATTCTGGTTAGATAAAATTTCACACTAAATTTTTATAAAATTAATTCTTAGTGTACAACGTGTAAAATATTATGTCTAGAAAATTTATTTCTGAAAATGAGTTAATTCTTACCGAAGGAGCCGTTATAGAAAGAGTAAAAAGAGAATTCAAATATGATTTGGATCAAAACATTGCAAATGCGAGTATGATATATGATAAAAAAGGAAAAAAGATACTTGAAGAAGTATATAATCAATATATTTCTGTAGCAAATGAGTACAATTTACCAATTCTTATCCTAACCCCTACATGGAGAGCAAATCAAAAATGTCTGAAATTAGCTAGACTTCAAGATAAAAATGTTAATTCTGATTGCTTTAATTTTTTAAATGAAATTCGAAATAATTACGGAAACTTTGCAAATAAAATACTAATAGGAGGTACTATGGGTTGTAAAGGCAATGCATATAATCCTGAAGAGGCAATATCAAGTGAAGAGGCATATAATTTTCACAAATTCCAAGTGAAAGTATTAACTGAAGCAGGGGTGGATTTTTTATTAGGTACTACGTTACCTGCGTTTTCAGAAGCATTAGGTATGGCTAAAATAATGGCAGAGTCAAAAATTAATTATGTCTTAAGCTTTATAATTCGCCCAAATGGGACATTATTAGATGGAACATTACTTAAAGAAGCAATTTCTACCATTGATAAATCCATTTCTCCAAAACCATTATATTTTATGCTAAATTGCATCCATCCAACTCATTGTATGATGGTGATTAATAATACACTAAATCATACGGATCTAGTAGGAACTCGACTTATTGGTTTACAAGCAAATGGTTCTGCTAAGAGTCCTGAAGAATTAGTTTTGTTAGATAAAACAGAATCTGAAAGTCCAAAATCCTGGGGAAAGAAAATGATAGACTTGTATTTAAAATCTAATTTTAAAGTACTTGGAGGATGTTGTGGCACGAACAATACTCATATAGAGAGTATTGCAAAAAATTTCGTGAAGATTAAATAATAGGATTAAAACCAGACAAAAATGTAAGATCTCTTAATCTTTAATAGATTTTTTATCTGATTTTATTAAATAAATGATCATTTTATTAATCTCAAATGTATTTTAATATATAACTAACTATCGTGATAACTTATTTCATTACTTGTAAAAAATATAAGAATTGGAGTAGTACTGGGATTTTGTGGCTCATTATTTATTATAATTTTTCTCCTATTAACAGCATTTCTTACACCAGGATTTACCCCTTTTAGTCATCCTATTAGTTCCTTAGGATATAGCGCTGTAAATTTGTTATTTGGTATTGGATTAATGGTAGGTGGTATCTTATTAATCCCTTTTTATGTTTATTTGGAAAAAGTATTATTAAATGTAAAAGATAATGTTAGAGGAATCACCACGGCTGTAGCTATTTTTACTAATGCATGTGTTGCTGGAGTTGGAGTACCTCCAGACCCAAGAAATATAGCGGTTTTTCAAGCTTTTCATGCATTTGTATCAATTGGTGGTTTTTTAGGATCTTCAATTCTTATTGTATTTTACAGTATAATGATGCACCGAAGTTCTAAACCTATTAAATCTCAAGGACCAATATTCAAAAAATATCTAGTGTTCTTTGGTATTTTTATTGGTGTTTTATTAACAATATTTCTCATCACAAGATATAATATGTTAGAATGGATAGTGGGAGCTCTTATAGTATTCTGGGTCTTAATTACGGCAATACAAGGTATTTCTTTTAAGTTTTCTAAGACCCACGGAATATATTATAAGAAATCTCAAAATCCCGAAGCAATGCAGCTATTCAAAGACCAAATCCAGATTTTAGATCATCTTGAGATTTCTTCTGAATAGGAAATATCTTTTACAATTTTATACATACTATTTTACACATCATCATTATCATTTCGCTTTTGTTTAAGTCTGAACTATTAATTTCATTATTTTGATTATCATAACTCATTCCAACGGAAAATTATTTATTAACTACATCAGCTTCATCAAAAATCTATGTGGAGTGGATTTCTGAGTTAAATTGATCGTTTAAATATTTAAACTTAAAACATCTGAATCAAATTTGTTAAAAATATAAAAATTCTTGTATAATTGATTTAGAAAATTTTTACTAAAAGGATTATGATTCTAAAAGTTGAATAATATCAATTCGCAATCTAATCCCATGGATTTAAAATGATAAATATGGTAATAATAGAATTCTTGATAATCATTAATAAAAAAAACAAAAAAAGGTATTTACTAATCAGGTTTGTAGTAAAATGAATTATTATCTACTTTTAGAATACTTTTTTCTAATAATTTAAGTAATTCATCTCGATTTGGGAGAGAAACATCATAATATGGATGTACTCCTGCTCCTTTTCGGGAGATTCCAAATTTGATCATCAAATAAAAATCTTTCAAAAATCGCTCTACATTTAAAAAACCATTCAATTTCTCCGGTTCTTTTACAAATTCCCAAAAGTCTTTTTCTTGGAAAGGATTAATTATTGAAGATAACCAGTTATTAATCTCGTGAATATCAAGTTTATTTCGTAATAAGGCAGTATAAACTGCTGAGGCTATTCTTAACTCTTCTTTGCCATTGAATATTATGGGGGAAGGAGTAGCTAATTTTTGTTTAAAGAGTTGGATTATTTGGAGAATTTCCTCTTTTTGAATTAATCGATGTTTCGCAAAATCCCTAAATAAATCAGCACCATGAGCAATTGAATGTGCCCAACCTTTCCCAATTACATAAGATCTATAATCTCTTTCTTGTTGATAATATTCTAGTGCTTTTTTAAACCATCCCTTTACAATTTCTGTTGTTAAAAACGCATTTCTTCCTTCAATTTCTCCTTTATCACACCTTTCATCAAAAAATAGGATTCCTGCTACTTCTAATGCCGCAAATGCCCTTAAAAACACGAGATCGGACGTTTCCTGATCTAATCCTCTATGTATTAATGATACAAATTGATCACCTAGCGAAATAAGAGTCGTATTATCATATTCTCCATTCATTATCCACGCATACAAAATTTCCAAACAACCTTCTCGAATATCAGAATCGATACTACCTAATTTTTCAATCAATACAGAGGTTATCTCCATGAGAGAAGATTCTGAAGGGATCTGAAAATCATTTTCCATAATTGATTTTATTTGCTCTATTGTTAAATCCATAATGTTTTACTTCATTTTATTTAAAATTAAAAATTAAAATTCAATCTATTTTTGAAATTCTTCCGGTATCTGAACAGCAAACATGCAGAGTAATCCTCCTGTAAGAGGAGTTTCGATTGGCTCCACTTTCACAGGTTGATCAAAAATTACATCCCAATATTTCTTAGTGTACCCAGCACTACAGTGGCAGAAGTGAGAAAATAGTTCTTTTTCAGTACCATTTTTAATTGCACCTCGTACCCAAGGACAATAACAGCTATAAAAGCCTTTCATTCTCTTATCTTTTGCTTGCAAATGTTTTTTTGTTTGATAAGGCATTTTAGTTTCAATTATCCTATCCCCTTCTCTGATTCCAGGATTAATTGAGGGCGTATTTATTATGAATTCCATTACTTCATCATCTATATATTGTGCAAACTCCAGAGTTCCCTCCTGTTGGTGTTTTTTTAGTCGTTCAATTAACTCTTGTTTTTTTATTCTTAAAAATTCATCAATATCATTTATTCTTAAGAAATCTTCTCTATCTTTTTTAAGATCCCCAGGTCGACCGTGTAAGCATGGCTTTAATAGGTCTATAGTTTTTTCTTCTCCAATCTTGTTTTTCAATCTTTCTAAAACTATTTTAGTAAATTCTGGTTTTTTTTCAGGATGAGTCCCTAATGGAGGGATTTTAAGATCTTTAAAAATTTCATCTCGTATATGTTCACCATGTTCTTCAGCAACTCTTTGATAAAGATTATCCATTGCATTATAAGATTCTGAGATATCAATAATCTCTACTATGTAATCATATTTTTTTATAAAATTAGCGTAATTGATTAATGCCCTTAGGAAATCTAATACATAATCACTTTTTTTTTCAGCCAAAATATCTGCATACTTAATAATTTCTCCACTTGGAATTGTATCAATATCATTATTACCTATTTCAAGAAAATTACTAAATTCATTTAATCTAGAAATGAAAATATCAGATTGTTCTTGAGGTATTTTATTTTTTATAAGATATTCTATGAATTCTTTTTCTTTCAAATTATATTACCGATTTGTTTTAAAAATTTATTTTATTTGAAAAGGTTGGATAAACTAAATTTCTTTTCTTTTTAAGCAAATATAGTTAAACATCTATATAGCTTGATTAAGTCGATTATTCAAAATATTGTGATTTTATATATAGCACTCATAAACTCTTTTGCAAAGATATAAAAAATATGATAAAGTTAGTTATTTCTTAAAAAGCCTAATTGTAAATTTAGAACCTTTATTTCTTCCCTCAGATTCCATTAAAATTTGACCGCCATGTAATTC
The DNA here is from genome assembly GCA_019058425.1 of Promethearchaeota archaeon. GTDB lineage: Archaea > Asgardarchaeota > Lokiarchaeia > Sigyniarchaeales > SOKP01 > Loki-b32. The sequence goes on along the minus strand of JAHPYZ010000019.1, from coordinate 10,009 downwards.
TGCAATCTCTTTTGAAATAAATAATCCGAGTCCTGAACCTTCTATATCAACATCTAAATCCATTCCGTATCTTTCTATTTTACCGAATTTTTCAAATATCATCTCTTTTTCTTTCGAAGTAAAGCCAACACCAGAGTCTTTTATTTTTACATCAATATATTTCTCTTCTTCAGTTAAATCTATTACAATTTTACCTTCTTTTGGTGTATTTTTAATAGCATTAGAAATTAAATTTGTGAGAACTTGTCTAAATCTAAGTTTATCAATATTTATATACAGCTCATGTGGAAGATTTAAATCCATAATAAGTTGACGGTTAGAAGATAAATACTTCATATCATTAGCACAATCAATTATTATTTCCACAAGGTTTTCTTTTCGTAACTCGAGTTGGAATTTTTTTTCTTCTAATCTTGAGACATCTAATAGATTATCTACCAGTTCTTTTAATCTTAAACATCCTCGGTGGCCAATTTCAACATATCTTAGAACTTCATCATTCAATTCCTTAATATGTATTTTTAATATCATTTGGATAGCACCATATATTGCAGTTATTGGAGTCTTTATCTCATGTGAAACCCGTGTTATTAGATCTCTCCTTAATTCACTAAGTTCTAGAAGTCTTCTATTCTCTTCAATAATAAGTTCTTGTGCCTTTCTTTTCTCTGTAATGTCAACAATAGATATTAAATTTGCAGGTTTCCCTTCATAAAGTATTCTAGTTGTATAATCCTCTAACCATTTTACTTCTCCATTTTTATTTACTATTCTAAATACATTACTTGAATAAGGACTCATTGTACCTTCAATATTTCTTTCTAACCGGTTTACAATATTATCTAAATCCTCGGGATGTATCATTTTAGTTATATTTTCTGTTGACCATTTTAAAATTTCTTCAGAAGAATATCCTGAGATCTCAACTATAGCTTTATTTAAATATTTTAAATTTCCTTCTTGAATTATAAGGATTCCCATAAATGATTGTTCAGTAATATTTCGGAATTTTTCTTCAGATTCCTTTAATTTTTGCTCTGCTTTAATCTTGTCGCTAATGTCAATTGTCATCACAAAATCAGCAGGTTTTCCTTTGTAGAGTATAGTTTTTGAATAGTTCTCAACCCAAATTATATCTCCATTTTTTTTTACCACTCTATATTTATAATTAGTAACAACATCAGCATCACCAACTTGTTTCTTTTTTACTTGTTCCATAACAAATTCTCTATCCTTTGGGTAAATGTGATTTTGAAATTCATAGGGTTTTAAATTTTGCATTTCTTCAGTTGTCAAACCATTTATCATAGCTGCTTGCTCGTTGAAATATTTAATTACTCCATCTTGTACAATTACAATTCCCATAAACGATTGTTCAGCAAGAGTTCTAAACTTTTCTTCTGATTCTTTTAAGATTTCTTCAGCTTCTATTTTATCAGTAATATCTATAGACATGACTAAATCTGCTGGTCTTCCCCCATAATTAATTGTTTTTGAAAAATTCTCAACCCATCCAATTGTCCCATCTTTTCGTATTGAACGATAAATGTAGTTATTTATAACATCCTCTTCACCAGATTGCTTTTTTCTAGCTTGATCTAATACAAAATGTTTATCATCTGGATGAATCACCTTTGCAAATTCATATGGACCCCAGTTTTTTATTTCTTCAGCTGAATACCCTAATCTTTTCGGTAATCTTTCATTAAAGTATTTAAAAACTCCATCCTGTATAACCATGATACTCATAAATGATTGTTCCGTTATTACTCTAAATTTTTCTTCGGATTCTTTTAACTCAATTTCTGCTTGGATTTTTTCAATTGTAGTACCAATTTGTCTTCCAATAGATTTAAATATTTCTTTCTCCTCTTCTGAAAATTGATATCTTCTTTTTGAAGTAATATTTAATGCTCCAATCACATTGGTTTTTGAAGTAAGAGGAATACTAGCAACAGTTGAAAAACCCCATTTTTTATTCACATCAGGATCTATTTCACGATAATCTTCAATGAAAAGGGGTTCAATGTCCTTGAAAATAATTTTATAAGGATTTTTATCAATTGGTACATATTGGTTCAAATCAACGAAATCTAATGGTAGATCTTTATGATATATTAACTCTGCTTTATTAATTTCTTCCTTAATCAAATAAACTCCTCCAGCATCAAAATCTAGCATTTCTAGAGAAATTTTTAAAACATTGGTTAATAATGAGTTCAAATCTGAAGCTTTTGTTCCACCTATTATAATCTCATTTAGAAACTCTAATTTTTGAGCATGAGCCTTTAATTTAGACTCGATTTCTTTACGATCAGAAATGTCTCTTGTAATCATTAATATTTTTCTTTCATTTTCTTTATCTGTAAACTTCTTCCCCTTTATTTCTGTCCATATATATCCGCCATTTTTATGTTTAATTCTAGCTATTACTAATCCATCACCAGATTCAATTATATTTTTCATTGCGTGCAAAACTATATTTTTATCGTCAGGATGAATTAGGAGAATTCCATTCATACCAATAAGCTCCTCTTTAGTATAGCCAACTAGACTTTTGTGAATCTTCTCATTAACATATTCAAATTCAAATTTATTATTAATAATTGAAATTAAGTCATTAGCATTTTCTGAAATACGTCGATATTGTTCTTCAGATTCCATGAGTAATTTCTCTGATTCAAACTTTTGAATTATTATTCCCATTTGCTTACCTATCGCTAATAATATCTCTAATTCTTTCTGAGGAAGAGATTGACAGACAGCAGAACCAATGTTCATGCTTCCAACATATTGATCTTTTGAACGGAGAGGAACAACTATGGCAGAATATATCCCCAATTGTTTTGAATCTTTCATAAATTCTGAGAAATCTTCGAAATATAATGGTTTAATTTTGTCAAATATTTCAGCAGGGCTTCCTTTTGAAATGTTTACATCCTTAACTGCAGCTATAAAGTCAGGATGAACATTTTTATGATGTACTAAGATATTATGTTGAGTATTAGCATTGTAAAGAAAGACTCCTCCTCTATCGAAACCGACAATTTCCAAGACTTCATCATAGGATTTTGATAAGAACTCTTGAAGACTAGTTGACTCATTTCCCAAGGTGATTATTTTATTTAAACAATTTTGCATTCTGGCATTTTCTTTTAATCTCTGCTCGGTTTCTTTTCTTTCAGTTATATCTCGTATCATAACCTGTACAAATAGCTTTTTATTAATTTCTACTGTAGAACTTTGCCAATGCAACCAAATTTTTCTCCCAGTTATAGTATGGATAGAAAATTCTATCGGTTCTAGGATTTTACCTTCACGTATGTCCTTAAATCTATTTACTAATAATTGGATGATCTCTTTTGAATTTGCAAAGTGTGAAGCAATTTCAATAAAATTCTGTCCTTTAAAATCTATATTAGCGTATTCAGCCAATTTTCGAATGATAGTTCCATTCGTTTCAACTAGATTTCCATTTATATCAAATAAAGAAATATTATAGGGTGATTTATTAAACAAATGGTAATACTTCTCTTCAGATTCTTTTAATTTTCGTTCTATCGCGATATACCTAGTTATATCATGTCCAATAACAAGAATAGCATAAAATTTTCCATTTTTTTTCAGAGAGATAGTATTAGCTTCAAGATAAATAGAATTTCCATTTTTCTTCTTTACTCTAAATATTTTAGGTGAATTTACTTCACCAGTTTCCATTGTTTGCTTGATTTCATCGAAGACTTTAGATGAAATTTCTTCAAGTAGGCAATCAGATACTTTCATTTTTTGTATTTCCTTCTTAGAATATCCAAGATTTTTAACAACTACTTCATTTACATCAAGAATATTGCCTTTTTTATCGTGAAGGTAAATATAATCAATGGGAGTTTCAAAGATTTCTTCAAGATGATTAAAATACGCTTCTTTTATAGTTAACATCTCTAGATCCAACCCTTAGTTATAAATTTTGATTATAGTATATTTATAATTGATTTCTTACCACAAAAATCACTAGTAAGCAATCAAAATATTTAATAAAGTTATTATTATTATACATTTCGCTAAAGTTTTATAAATTCATTTTTTCTTTCTTTTATTGCTTCTTTCTTAACTCGGAACCACAATTTGTGCAAAATTTATCGTGTTTATTAAATATCTCAATTCCACAATGGGACAATATATATTCTTATCATTTTTAAACTTGTCTTCAAATTTTTGTGTTAATCGTTCTCCTATTCTGCGAGCAACTCTAACAGAATGAGAATCTTTTTTTCTCCAATATAATATCCCAAAAATTATGCTCCCCACAATTATTATTGGTAATAAAACAAGGAGAATACCTAAACCAATATTGTCCACATGAATTATTCTTGCTTTGAAAGTAAAATGTAAAGTAATATTTCCTAATGTGAAAGAATTTGCCCATAGACTGTATTTCAGAATAGATGATGAATTTGTATTAATGAATTTTTCAATTGTCCTATTGAGATAATCCTGCCATATCGTATCGTTAATCTGGTCATTTATCCATATTGAACCATTATTATTAGAGAAATTGGTTTTCAGATATAAACAATCAATGATTTGTCCTCCAAAGATATTACCAGAAGGAACAGATATCTCCGAAATTAGAGTTGGAACTCCATATGCTAACTCAATTTCATCATCACAATCTAAATTAGGTTGTTGAAAGATGGAATAGTTAATAGCTTGTACATTGAATACTCCCTGAAAAAAGGAAATACAATATCCAAAGAGTAGAATGAAAAGAAAAAAAATAAATTTTTGGCACATTCTCATTGATTCAGAAGAAAACAATCTTATTATTGGCTTTTTTGAAAACATTGAATTATTAGAAAAAAAAGATAGTCTTATATAAATATATACTTAATCAATGATATCAGCAGTTCTTATAAGATATACTTAATTGAAACGTTTATTATCTTATATGAATTATAAATAATTAATCTAAAATTCATTACTAAGAAGAAAGAAAATGAGTCTACCATCTAAGAAGGCTATACAAGTTGATGAAAATACAGTAAACTACGAATATAAGATGTTAAATCATGTTATGTCGCTGGTTTACCACGAGGATAAATGTATAGAATGCGGTTTCTGTCATAGAGTTTGTCCTGTGACTGTCTCTATATATGATGAAGTCTTGAAAAGAACCGCAATTGGAACTCCAAAAGAAATGAAAATTGAATCTGATAAAAAGATTGTTGTGGATACTGAAAAATGTGTATGGTGTGGTAGTTGTACATGGATATGTCCCGGATATACATTAGAGCTTTTCATTAATGGTGAAAAGAAATTAAATTTAGTTGAAAACGGCTCATTACCTGAATTTGAGGAAGAAGTTAGAACTTTAGAAAATGGAAATAAGGTTAGGAAAGTTGTAGAAGGATCCATAACGATTACTAGCACTGAGAAGGATAAAAAGATTTTAGATACCTTTTGCGATGAATGTGCTGTGAGTGCTATGGAAAGAAAGGATAATGAAATTGAAGTAGATCGAGACAAATGTATTCTATGTTTCAAATGTACTGAAGCTGCTGAGAATTACGATAATATAAGTGTTGAAGTCCATCGTGATAGATTCATGAATATAAAAGGAGAACCTTCTTCTGTATGGAATGGTATCATGTTGAGAGTGCTCGGAAAAGAAGGTAAAGTTAAAGGTATTTTGAGTCGAAGTCAAAATAAACTTGCTGATGCCGTCATGAGGTTAATGGGAAAAGAATTTGAAGAAGAAGAGGAAGCCTAAATAATTTTTTATTGAAAACTCTTTTTTTACCCTTTTTTAAAACATTTATTCTAATTAGGACTTTTGGATTTCAATTCTCCTAGATCTTATTCTACTTTTAAGTTAAGGCAAAAAATCTTAAATATTAATAGAAGTTTAATTGATCAATATGAAAAAAGCCAATTTGAAAATAGAAGATCTATTAGGAAATGACCAAAATTTGACATTTTTGGTAGGTGCTGGGTGTTCTATCGATGTTCCTTCTTCCCAACCTGCCGGACGTTCAATGATGGAAGCAATGATAAAATTTGCATGTGCTGAATCGGAAGTAGAAAATATTATTAAAATAAACGAACTAAGGTTTGAAGGCTTAGTAGAAATTATTAGAGACAATTTAGATCCCAACTTGAAGATAATTGATTATTATGGACTCTGCGATAAACCTAACACTCAGCACTTTTATCTTGCCGAAAAGATAAATCAAGGACACTTTGTCATGACAACCAATTTTGATTTTTTAATAGAACAAGCTTTACTTCAATTAGGCTTTCCTAAAGAACAAATTAAAATTATTATTACCAAGAATGATTTTGAAAATTATCCTAATCCTTTTGAGTTGTATTCAAATGGAATAAAAACGCTTTATAAAGTTCATGGTTCTACAAAAAACATAATTACTAATGAAAATACAAGAGATACTTTAGTGGCGACTATTCAAGCCTTTGGTTCAAATAAAGAGGGAATGAGTGTCTTTCAAGTTGAACCTTTTAAGAAAGCACTGTTTGATAATATATCAAACGGACGGTCTCTAATTATTATGGGGTATTCTGGAAGTGATGATTTTGATATTGTTCCTACATTGAAGAAACTTCAAAATATCGATAATATAATATGGATTAATTTTGTCTGGGACGATAATGGAAAGGAAGAAATTTATGAAATTGAATCATCTGATATTGGACAGTCATCAAATACGGAAAAGGTTGATCAGATTCTTTCAGAAATTAAACAAATGAATAATGCAAAAAATGTATATCGCCTGGACGTGAATACATCAAGATTAGTTCAAAAGTTGTTAAGTGTTTCTCCGAATTTAAGTCAAGAAAACTTTTCAATTCCACCCTTAGAGTGGTTAAAAGAAAATATTAACCCTCCTAATGAATTAATGAGATATTTTATCGCTCAAACAATATATTTTGATTTTAATTTGATGGATGACTCACTCCGGTGTGCGCAAAAATTACTTCAGATTTCAGAACAAATAAAAGACGATATTATGATTGTAAAATCTCTAAATCTAATCGGCAAGATACATTATGAAAAAGGTAACTACTCTGAAGCTTTAAAACTATATAATCAAGCATTAAAATCTGCTGAAAAAATAGAGATCCCTGAATGGAAAGCTGCTTGTTATAATAATATCGCAAACATTTATAATGCGTGGGGGAAATACGATGATGCTTTAAATAATTTTAATGAAGCAATTCCCTTATTCGAACAAATTGATGATTACTTTTCTAAAGCTATAACTCTGAGAAATATGAGTTCTATTATGAAAAATATGGGAAACAACTTGGAAGCATTAGAAAAAGCTACTGAAGCATTACAAATCTTTAACCAAATGGGAAAACTTTCAGATAAAGCAGATATGCTCATGATTATCGGGATGATTCAATTAAGTTTAGGTAATGTTGATGCTGCTTATAAGAGTTATGAAGAATCATTACGAATTAATGATTTATTATCCGATCTTGATGCGAAAGTTGCTTGTTTAAATACAATTGGTGAGCTTTTTCGTGCCATTGGTAGATTTTATGAAGCACTTGAATATTTCAAAAATGCCCTTGATATTTCAATTAAGATTGGTGCTTTATCAAAAAGAGTATCTACACTTAATAACATTGGATTAATCTACACAAATCTTAACAACTTTACTGAAGCTCTAAACTATTTTGATGAAGCATTGAAATTAGGAGATTCATTAAATGATCCTATTCTAGAAGGTACAAACCTCAGTAATATAGCCTTAGTATATTTCTATCAGGGAAATCAACCAAAAGCGATGAAAGTTTGGGAAAAGGTTTTAAAAATATTTGAGCGTGTAGGATATCAACTTGGAGTAGCAAATACACTTATAAATTTAGGAAAAATTTATCGTGAAAAAGAAGATCTCAAAAAAGCTCTTAAAGCTTTCGAAGAGGCCTCAGAATTAAGTGCAAAGATGAATCAACTGAATTTACAAGCTAAATGTCTAGAAGATATTGGAATGATTTTAGAAGATCAGAGTAATTTGTCTGAAGCTCTTACAATGTATGAAAATGCACTTGAATTATACAAACAAATAGGTGATCCTGTTGGAATGGCAGAAGTTATTCACAATATTGGAACTATTGATTTTTATGAAAAAAATTATGACGCTGCAATACAAAAATATCAAGAAGCTCTACAAATTTTACAACATATTGGTTTAAGTGAAAGTCCACTCGCACAAACTATTATAAGAAATATTGAACACGCAAAGGAAAAAAAAAAAGAATAAAAATCATACTTTTATCCTTACTTAATAACTCCTTAAACCATATTTTATTTTAGATAATTTCATTTCTCATATCATCCAATTCTTTTTTATACTATTTCCTCAAACTCTTCCATTTGTATCCCCATAAAATTCTCAATATATTATTCTTTGATGTGGAAAAATATAAAACTATAAAATTAAAAAACTATCTACCACATAATTAGATTGTCAAATCTAACAAAATTTAAAAAAAGTGATAAAGATGGCAAAAAGAATCGCAATTAATGGATTTGGAAGAATCGGTCGATTATTTTTTAGAGCTGTATACGATAATTACTGGAACGATATAGATGTTGTTTCTATCAATGATCTTTTTGAACCAAAATATTTAGCTTATGCTTTAAAATATGATTCAGTTTTCGGAAAGTTTAAAGGTAAAGTAGATTCTACTGATAATTCATTAATTATTGATGGTAAAAATATCCCTATTACTGCTGAGAGAGATCCTGCAAATTTACCACATGGTAGTAATGGTATTGATGTTGCAGCTGAATGTACTGGTCGATTTGTTAATAGAGATGGAGCAAGTAAACATCTTACTGCTGGTGCGAAAAGAGTCTTAATAAGTGCCCCTGCTACAGATCCGGATATTACAGTTGTATTAGGATGTAACGATGACAAATTAACAAGTGATCATAAAATCATCTCAAACGCATCTTGTACAACCAATTGTTTAGCTCCAGTTGTTAAAGTATTAAATGAAAATTTCAGGATCAAATATGGTCTTATGACAACGATTCACTCTTATACTAACGACCAAACGACAGGAGATATTGCAAGAGCAGGTACTCCTGAAAAGATGATTCGTGGAAGAGCTGCTGCCCAAAATATGATCCCAACATCCACAGGTGCTGCTAAAGCAATTGGATTAGTTTTTCCAGAACTCAAAGGTAAATTAGACGGTATCGCAATAAGAGTTCCGACAATTGATGGTAGTGTTGTTGATTTAAAAGTAGTAGTAGAAAATAGATGCACTGCTGATGATATTAATTCTAAGATGAGAGAAGCCTCTAATAATAGTTTAAGGGGCATCTTGGATTATGTTGATGACCCTATTGTAAGTAGCGATATTATTGGAAATCCCCATAGCTCAATATTCAATAGTCTTTGGACTAGAGTGATTGAGGATGAGGTATTTGTTTTAAGTTGGTATGATAATGAATGGGGATTCTCTAACCGTATGGCTGAATTGATTATAAAAAAATTATAGAAATTTATCTTATTATTTTTTATTTTTTTTTATTACTTTTTAATCAGATATATATTTACTCGATTATCATTTTTTCAGAGATTGATAGTTTTATATAATTAACTGTAATATTTTTACATAGGTCTAATCAGATCATGGTGAAAATTCAATCTTTATTGAATTTAAATGTGTAATTTAAATATATAATACGTTCGAATTATGCTTTCTTATATAAATTTCTTTAAGGGTGTATTTACATTAGTGGATTTTCTATTTGGTATAATTCTTGGATTAGTTTTTTACATAAAGGCAAAAAAGACACACGCTAAACTTCTTTCTAATTTGAGTTTACAAATAATTTTTGCTGGACTCATTTATTCGGTTATTTCATTCGATTTTTTATTTGTAATTTTCACTGAGAAAAATATTGATAACCCATATGGTTTAGTTGGTATATTAACTTGGATATGGGTTCCTTTTATAGCCTTAATTG
>JAHPYZ010000018.1:54855-60655 GCA_019058425.1 Promethearchaeota archaeon | reverse complement strand
TAAAAAACAAATATTTTATAACATGCCGGGCACAACTATTTCATACGCCACGCTACAAATGGGGAATTACGACCATTCCCCTATGTAAGACAGCCTCATGGAATTTTTATGTAAATATAAGATTTGTTATTTTGGTAATTCAACTAATTGGTGGTATCGGTTTATTTTTTTTACTTATTGATCCGATTTACAAAACAATCTTAAAAATTAGAAAAGTAAACCGAGAGGATGAAGTGATTTTGCAAATAGAGGTGACTGATGTATCAATAACTAATTTAGCATTACGGACAGTTGCATATTCCTTAATACTTGGCCTACCAGGTATCCTTATCTTTATGCCTTTATATTTCTTTCCTTTATTTACAGCTGGAAATGTTTTAATGCTTTTATGCGGTCAAATGTTTGCAATCTTAATTTTACTTTGGAGGATTGGAAAGAAAGCTGACACTCCATTAAAGGAAATATTGATTGGACCATTCAAGAGAAGAAATAATTTCATGAATCAACTAATATTAGGAACAATTTTAATACCAATTCTGTTCGTAATCATCTATTTATCAATAGGACTAAATTACTTTGCTATAATTCCCTCTCTAACTAAAATTTTATATATTCTTATTTGTTTTGCGATATGCTTCTTTGTTTTTCTTATATATAGTTTACTAAACCAAACAGTAATCCAAAATAAAATCGAAGATGGGTTTAAAGGACAAATCATATCGGGATTAATTACTTTTGGGGAACAGATTTTGTACATGATAGTTTTCCTCCTTTTTTTCAGCTTTTTATTCGGAAGTTTTTTCAATTTTGGAGTCTACTTACCTATTACCATACCTACCACTTTATTATCGAGTTTTGTGTTTGTTGCTTTATATAAGAAAACAGGAAATATAATCTCTGGCACTCTCATTAGCGCTTTTATCGTATCAATGATAACTATTACCGTATCAGTTATTTAAATTTCCAACTTCTTTTTTTTTAAATTTTTTATTATTAGAAATGATTTCTTACTAGTTTCTAACAACTAGGATAATATTTTTTTAACTATAAAAAAAATAAATGGTTTTTATAAACCTTTTTAGTTCACTATTGATTATTTTTTATCCTTGAAATCTTTTCTCGAGTGTTTTCTGATGTATAGCAAAAGCGAGAAATAGAAATCCGAATCCAAATCCTAATAGTACCAAAATATCTATAAATAATCCGAAAGGACCAAAAGCACTGACTTCTCCCAATCCAATGTTTAATATATCAAGACAATATGTAAGTGGAGATATAATCGCTGTTGGAATTGAATTTATTGGCATAAATAGTGGACTGATAAATAGCAATGGAAATTTGATGAAAATTTGTAAAATCATTGTATTTCCAGGATTTCTTGTCGGTGGAGCAGATATAATCAAACTAAAACTAGAAAAGACTAAAGCAGAAATAATCATAGCGGCAATAATTAGAAAATAATTTATGGATAATCCACTTGATAAAAAAACCACTCCTAAGATCAAGGGAATTGATGAAAATAACAAACCATATATAAATGAACCCCAAATACTACCAACTAATATAGTCTTAATTGAAATTGGGCAAGTAATTAAACGTTCAAATGTACCACGCATAGTTTCCCATGGAAAAATTATTGGACCTAATGAAGTTGATGTCAAAAAAAGAACCATTGCTATTATTCCAGAAATAAGATAAACAGGTAATATGTTTCTTCCTATTGTAAAAGCAAAAAATAGGATTATCGGAAAAAATATTCCTTGAATTAATACAGGCGGTTTATTGTAGTAGATTTTCAAATCTTTTTTAGTAATTGTGAAAGATCTCTTTATTTGAGTTTTAAAGTTTCTAAAACTAGATTTTTTAGCGATCAAGAATTCCTTATTAATCTCTCCCACCTCTTTCTATGATTTTGAGAAATGCATCTTCTAATTTTGGTTCATGTGTATTTAATTGTTTTATCACTAGTTGATTCTTTTTAATGAAATCAACAATTTCACATATACTTTCATGAATATCCTCTACAATTACATGAAAACCCTCGCGTACTTCTTGGACTTCTCTTATTGTATTTAAATCTTCAATATTTCTTTTATCTACTCCATTTGCTAAATAAAAATCGATAGCCTTATATTCTTGAGTTAATACTTTCAAGTTCTGGGGAGTATCTAAACTTATAATTTTACCATGATTAATAATCGCAATTCTGTGGCATAATTCATTTGCAACTTCCATATCATGGGTTGTAAGGAAGATTGTCACACCTTTTTCATTATATTCTCTAATTAATTGTTTAATTATACGAGAGGATTGTACATCCAATCCAGTTGTAGGTTCATCAAGAAATAAAATCTCTGGATTACTCATTAGGGCCATACATAACAATAAGCGTTGTTTCATCCCCTTTGAATATTTCAATGCTTTCAAATTGCGTTTTTCATAAAGTTCAAATTTCGTAAGAAGATTCTCTGCTCGTTCTTGACGAATTTTTTTCGGAACTCCATAAATTTCTCCAATAAACATCAAATTTTGTAATCCCGACATATCGAAATATACATTTGCTTCCTCAGGAACATTACCAGTAATTTCCTTAACGAGAGTTTGATTTTTCCATACATCATGTTCAAATATAGATACATTTCCTTTGGTAGGTTTTAATACACCAGTCATCATTCTGATTGTAGTGGTTTTTCCAGCTCCATTTGGACCTAAGAATCCAAAAATTTCACCTCTCTTCACCTCAAAACTGATATCATCTACGGCCCTAATCACATCTTTTGTTTGTTTCGGACCATTTGGTCCCATTTTCCCTGGTTTACCTCTTTTAGGAAATGCAAAATGTTTAGATAGATTATTAACCTTTATAGCGCTCATAATTTAACCTCATTTACAAAAATTTATTATTTTTCTTCATCATCTAATTGAACGTGCTTTAAAATCTCGTTAATTGGTTGATCTCCATGGCATTTAATTATTTGGTTTAATGTACACCCTTGTGGATGCTTTTCTTTAATGTCAGGTTTATCACAAGCACATTCTTCAGTTTCCTTTAATTTCATTTTTTTACCTCTTATTCTTTTTTCAATTTTAATTTACTACCATTTAATATTTAATAACGAATTATTAGAAAATGCAAAAATCCTAATTTCAAGGTTTTCAGCTTTTCTTCTAGTCAATTTTATTAGTTAAACAGTTCGTTTAATTAAATATTATATTTAATTAAATGATAAGTTTAAATTTAAATGTTACCATTTTTTCTATATATTATAAGAATATGGAATGATTGACTATATGACAAAAGAAATTGATTTAAAAGAACTTGCTCCTTACTTCAAAGCTTTGCATTGTTCAATTAGATGGGATATTATAGAAATTTTAAAAGATAGTCCAAAATCTTCAGATGAAATTTTTAATATTCTAACTGAAAGCAAAAATAATAAGAATGATAATAATCAAGAATGTGAAGGTAAATGTTTGAATGGTAGAGGTAGAGATATTCAAAAACCAACCTTATACTATCATTTACGAGAATTAGAATCTGTAGGAATAATTGAATCTGAACCAAAGCCTAGTGAACAGAAAAGAGCACCTGAAAAAGTTTGGAAGCTCAATATGGAGAAACTTACGATAAACTTAAAGTAAATCATTTATCTTTTTCAATATTAAATATTGCGCTAGCTAATTTCAGGATTATATTATGATTTTCTGCCCATAGGAAAAAAATTTTATCCTTAATTGGAATCATTACGGTTTCAGTTAGTTGGACATACTCATCACTATGCTCAAATTTAAATTTAGGTAGATGTCCTCTAAATTTTTTACCTTTAATCTCGATATCGCTTTCAATTAACTTAACATCTACTACCCCAATACCTTTGTCTAAAACCTCTTCTTTACCTTTTCTTGAAAGCATATCAAACATATATTTTAATGTATTTATATCATCTTCAACATCTCTATTATATTTAAACACCATAAATCCAGCATCCTTTACAATTTTAGCATCTGGAACTAAAAGAGTAGTATCATATGCTTCGAATTCATGTGAAATCTGGCTTTTTTCAACTAAATGTTCAATTACTTTCCATCCTTTTTCAATGAGAGGCATTAAATATGGTTTTAGAAGATCGTCAATTTCATTTATTGAAAATTCTAAACTCTCTAAATATATCATTTCTAATTTATCAATAACATCTGATTTAATTTTTTCTAGTGCTCCAAGTTCACTTTTCTTTTTATTAATTATTCTACTTATAAATAAGTCAGGGCTAATTGCGACATACATTTTTGCCCCCTTGGGTCCTTCATACTCGGTATTTTCCCTTACTGATCCCTTCTCATGAAGTCTATTAATAATGGAATATATTGTTGTTCTTTTAATTGGAATATGTTCCGTTAAATCTTTTATATATGTTCCCTTTTTACCATGTTGTATAAGAGTGTAATAAATCAAAGCTTCTTCATGTGTTAATCCCACTTTTTCGAGGGCTTGTATGAATTTTTTCGTTTTATTAACAGTCATTAATTATTATTTGGGATTACAAATATAAAAAAGTTGTGACTATAAGTCATGACACAACAACATTTAAATAGTCACGACACTTAGTCACAAATAATGAATAAAAAAAAATTAAGGGAATCTAATTTGAAAGAAGAAAAACCTAAATATGGTTGGTATGTGAAGAATTTAATCATCGGTTTTAATATTATAGGGCTACTTGGATTAATTGCTTTTATTTACGGATTTCTCATATGTGATTTCTTTAATATAATTCTATTGATCTTAGGAATAGCAATTATGCTGGTATTTCTATGGCCAGGTATTGGAATGGTTATGATGCATCTACTATTATTAGGTAGACTTTCTCTTGTTACTAAGATGAATGCATTAGATAAAATTGATAATCCTCAGATTTTAGATGTAGGTTGTGGAACTGGAAGAACGGCATTAAGCATAGCTAAAGAATTAAAGAATGGTGGCCATTTATATGGTATTGACATCTATTCGAAACTAGCGATTCCAGGAAATGCTTTGGAGAGAGTACAAAAAAATGCTCAAATTGAAAAAGTAGATAATAAAACTACATTTCAATATGGCTCTGCTACAGAAATACCTTTTGAAAATGACAAATTCGATATTGTTAATGCTTCTTCTGTATTTCATGAGGTTCATGATTCAAATGGACAAAATATAGCAATGCAAGAAGTCTATCGTGTTTTAAAACTGGGAGGATATTTCTACTTAAGCGAGTGGAATCGAAAATCGTGGCAATGTATAGCATTTGGAGGGATCTGTTGTTTTGCTTTTAAGAATAAAAACCACTGGGAAAATCTTTTAAAAATCAATAATTTCAGGGACATTTCCTATGAAAATAGGGCTGGTTTTGGTATTTTTGTAGCAAAAAAGTAATTAAATACCTTTTTCCATTTTTTTTTTGTTTCTATATATAAAACAAACAATTTTAATAAATCAATATTCTAACCAATAATTAAAATAATAAAATTGGAAGAAAAATGGAAAAAAAAATTTTATTTATAAGATTCACTTATTGGTATGGTGCTATTCTTGATCTATTGGTTTTCCTTGATATGATTATTTCGGTATTATTTGAATTTTCTATTTCAATGCCGAATGTAAGCACAGATATCTCCTACAAATATCAAACCGCAACAGGAGCATTTTTAATGTTAGGATGGACTTTTCTTCTTATATGGGCAGATCGAAAACCTATTGAGCGTAAAGATATTCTACTTCTAACAGCAATACCTGTTGTAGTAGGAATAATGGTTATAAATATAT
>JAHPYZ010000018.1:0-54845 GCA_019058425.1 Promethearchaeota archaeon | reverse complement strand
TTTCTGTTATTACATTGATTGTTTTTATAATTGCTTATTTATTAGCAAGGACTTTAGATTCCAGCTAAACTTAGTATAAAAGCAAAAATAATTTGAATTAAAAAAAATATAAGAATTAAATTTATGATTTAAATTAGGATTACAATTAAAGCTAGTAATAAACTTAAAAGGGCCATAAAGATTGTGCCCCAAATATGACTTTTTGCATGAGAAACTCTAAATTCTTTATATTCTTTGTTCTTCATAAGCTCAGTTCCCGGAATTATAACAAATTGGGGTGTAATGGTCCCTACTATGAGCCAATCAAGAATAACCAAATCAGCTACGTTTCCAAACATGAAAATACCAAAAATATTAAAAAATGCAGAGAGAAAGTCAAGATCTCCACCAAATTCATTTTTTAGTAGAATTGTTAAGGTAATAGGAAAACCCAAGCCTAAGATAAAAAAGGGTATGGAAAGAACAATACCAATTTTCTTCTCTTTTTTAGTTTGAGGAGGCACACTATTTGTAATTGATTTAGGATAATCACTGAATCCCCATATTCGAGGATTAAATGTTATCATTATGATAAGAAGATACACTGTTAAAATAATGGCAAAAATAGAACCATGTAAAAGAATATTGATAAGTAAAGACATGATTTTCCCCTTATCTTTTTAAGTTTTTTCTAAATATCAAGTATTTTTTCAAATATTGTTTTAATAACATAAGAAAAGAATATATATAAATTTAGTTGTGCCTAATTATATTAAATAAAAATGATATTAAACAAAGCTACTTTAGTTCTATTGATAAATAGATTGATAAAATATAATAAAATAAATATTCAAAATAATTTTAATAGTATTGTGGTAAAATTCATATTATTCCTATAAATAAACTTAAAACTCATTAGAAGTTATAGTCTATTTATTTCACCTTAAAAATATTGAATTAAATTCATACTTTTTAGCAAGGTCTATAGATTTAACATAGTCTCAAAAAATTAATATTCTATTGAAAGTGAATTTAATTAAGAGTTTTCTTAAAAAAAAAGTCAAATTTTATTTTCAGCGAAAAATACAATAATAATGACTTAAATTTTTATTATAATCCTAGATGATACTCAAATGTTGAGACGGAAAAAGGAACGGATCCCATCTAGTAATTTTTGTGTAATTTGTGGAAGATATACTAACGATAAAAAATTTCCGATTGATAATTGGACAAATCAATTTTTTGTGTGCCATAATTGTAAAAAAGTCTGGTGCGGTGCTTGTATGGGCCAAGTAACAACACAAGGACCTTCAAAAACTTTTAAATTAGGGAAAAAGGGAAAAGTAAATTGTCCAGATTGTGGAAATTTCGCTGGAATGGTAAAGTTACCCGAAAGATTACCTTTTACTCAAATAAGAACTCCAGATAATGCCTTGAAAGGTTCTGAAATTATAACAAGAAAAAATTACTGTAAGTTCTGTGGTGAAGGTATTCCTGAGAACTCAACTTATTGTAACGAATGTGGAGCAAAACAAGAATAATAGGATTAATCTTCACTTTTTATATCGCTAACCAGAAAAACTTGGAGTATCATATTCATATCTAAAAGAACCATTTGAATTATATTTATAAAATTAGTAGAAATCATAATCTCTATGTTTTATTCATAAAATAAATGAATTAAGTTTATATAATAATGTCATCTATTCATCTTTAACATTCAATTTAACTTAAAAATTTTAAAGGTTGAAAATAAAATGAGTGAAAAAAAGAAAGATTCAAATGAATTATTGAATTTCTTAATGATCATAATCGGACTTCTCTTTATCTTCAAAGCTGTCACGGAATTTTTAGCTTGGGCGGGTATTGTTGTTCCAGATTGGGCAGATACTTCTGCAGTACAATCTGTGTTTGGTGGACAAGGTGCTATTTCAATATTATTAGGTTTCTGGTGTCTAATTGCGGGTATTGGATTGTTTAGAGAAGAGGAATACGCATTGGGAATGGGATTAGTAGTACTTAGCATAATGGCAGTATCGGGTATAATGACTATGATTTCATGGGTGGGTGGATCTTTTGATGTAGCATATTGGCCCAATTATATAATAATTATTGCTACCATTGTTGGTGTTCTAGGATTTTTCTGGCTACTCTTTACTTACAAAAGATATGATTAAACTGAATATTTTTAAAAAATTTAAACTATAATTTCTTTTTTTTTAACATTTCTTATCCATATAATTATATAAATAAAATTGAAATAATAGAAATATTTATTATATCCAACTTAAATATTAAAAATCTTTAATCTACATGATTAATTTCTCCAATAGTCAAGTTTTAGGCATTATAGGTAGTCCACGTCAAAGTGGTAACACTGAGATTTTAGTTGATGAAGTTTTATCAGGTGCAGAAGGTGCTGGAGCTATAGTTAAAAAAGTTATATTAAATAAATTAAAAATTAATCCATGTCAAGCTTGTAATAGTTGTTATAAAACAGGTAAATGTATGCACGATGATGACATGCTTGAACTGCTGAAAAAGATGGAGGAATGTGATATCTGGGTTCTTGGTACTCCTATATACTGGTGGGGTCCAACGGCACAATTCAAACTTTTTTTAGACAGATGGTATTGCCCAAAACATCAAGATTTTAAAGGAAAACGTGTCATTCTTGTGATTCCATTTGAAGGAGGACATCCAAAATATGCACGTCATACAGTAGGAATCCTTACAGATGTTTTAGACTATTTGAATATGGAATTAATAGATACAATATTAGCACCTGGAGTAGGTAGTAGAGGTGCAGTCCGTGAAAAAAAAAATATAATGAAAAAAGCTTTTGAAGTTGGTCAAAAAGCAATAAAAATGTCAGGAACGACATAATAGTAATAATAGGTTTTGTTTCTAAGCAGTTTTTTTATTATTCTAACTCTTATTAATTTCTTAAATAAAATTTAAAAAAAGACAATCATCTGTAAAAATCATGGAAATAAATGACTTTCTTGAGAAGATAGAATGGTTGGAAAGCACACATATTTATGGTGGTGCCTGCATAAAAATTAACGATAAGAATGTAATTTATTTTGATCCCGCTAACTTATCAGAAAAAGGTATGGAACATAAAGCAGATTTGATTTTAATAAGTCATTCCCATGATGACCATTTTTCAGTCAAAACCCTGGAAGAGTTAGTTAAACCTACAACATTTATTGTATGTCCATTAGATTGTGAGGAAGAATTATTGAATCATCATTATGATTTTAATATATATGTAATAAAATCAGGTGAAACAATAACATTAAACGATGTTAAAATTAATGCTGTTCCTGCTTACTCATCAACAGCGCATCCAGAATCAGCTGGATGGCTTGGTTATATTATTGAACTTAATAACTTCCGGATTTATCATGCAGGAGATTCAAGTTTTATTCCAGAGATGAATGATTTAAAAAATATAGACATTGCATTTCTTACGGTTAGAGAACCATATATGATGAGCCCCAATGAAGTAATTCAAGCTGTAAATGCCTTTAAGCCAAAGATTTTATACCCTATTCATTGGATTGAAGAAGAAAGGGAAGGGATAAAATTTATTCAAAAAAGTGCTCCTAAAACCACAAAAATCATAATTCCTAAAAAGAGATAGAGGAATTTCTTTATCCAATAATTTTAGTCCTTAACTGCTATTGCTTCAAATGTCCACATACTAATAAATTTGGTTCTCAATTCTTCAGCTAAGCTAGGATCGACAACATTCATACAAGCAAAGATTTGATAAGGTTTTAATGGATTTTGTAATTTGAAAATAACCCTTTTTTTATCAATTATATCAAAATAAGTTGGAGTTCGATGGAAAGTGTATTTCATTTGAAATCCCGATAATTTAGGAGATAAATCGTAAAGTTCCTCTTGAATCCTTAATATCTCTTTAAAAATATTAATATTTTGTTCTTCCTCCTCTTTAGAAAGTGGTCGTTCATCATACTCAAAAGACCATAAGTCCTTTACATTTACGCCCCGCTCAATTGCCTTTCGTAAAGGTTCATATATCATTTTTCCAAAAGGTATTACCTTTACAGTATTCTTGTTTATAAATTCATTAAATATGATTTCTTGCTTTGCCTCGGTTATATGTTTAACATATAAAGAAAGAATTGATTTTGTACCATATGTGGTCGACCAAAAAATCTTTGAAGGTTCTTTATGTATAAAAACTCCAGAATTATACAATTCAGTTTCAAGTAATTTAGCTTTACTATGTAAATAGTCAATTTTTCTTTTACTTTGGATGGATTGATACTTAATTAAATTATCAAGACCTTTATTCAATGAGAAAGCCTTAAACTTCTTGGGACGTGATTCAATAATTTCAATTAAACCTTTTATCTTTAAATCTTCTAAAATTTCATAAATTCTGCCACTTGGGACTCCCGATTGCGAAGATATTTGCCTAGCAGAAGGAGGATTTGCTTTTGAGGATGTTAAAAGTACTATATATGCATTTATTTCATATGTAGTAAGATTCGCATCATTCAAAAAAATTTTTAAATCTTCTAGTAAGTAATCAGACATCATTATGCATCAATACGGATTACAACTTAAATCTAGTTGTTTTTGATCGATAAACCATTATAAAGAGTACTTTTTTATCACTCATAAAATGGTGAATACCAAATGAATGAAATTAATGGAGTTTATGATGATTTGTTGGATCATTTTAATAAAATGCCCGTAGGGCTTCCAAAAACACATTCTAGAGTTGAATACCAGTTATTAAAATTGTTATTTACTAAAGAAGAAGCCCAACTAGCAACGAAATTAAATTTTAATCCTCAAAAACTTAAGAAGATACACCGAAAGCTAAGGAATAATAACTTAACTATAGAAGAATTAGATAAAAAATTAGAAGGGATGTATGAAAAAGGTACAATAATAAGAGTAAATAAAAATGCTGAAAAGCTATTTTTACTAGCTCCTTTTGTCCCTGGTATCTATGAGTTCCAATTAGGGCGCCTTACTCCTGAATTGATTAATTCTGTTTTTCAGTATTTTAAAGAAGCTTACTTCGAAAAAGAATATAATGTACCAGGTATCCCTCAACTCCGCACCATACCTGTTGAAGAATCTATTCCTGTTAATCTTAGTATTGCATCATATGACACGATTCGAGAAATAATAAATATGTCAAGTGAAATTGGAATAATGGATTGTATCTGTCGTAAGGCACATGATATGATTGATGATCCTTGCAAAAAAACAGATCTCAGAAAAACTTGTATGACTTTTGGATCTGCAGCTAAGATGTTCCATGAAAAGGGAGATGCCGAATTTATATCAAAAGAAAAAGCATATGAACTGATAAGGGATTTTGAAGAAGCTGGATTGGTCCCACAACCATCTAATTCTCAAAAGCCTTTTGTAATATGTAACTGTTGTGGCTGTTGTTGTGAAGTGCTAACAAACCAAAAACGTTTTGATAATCCTGCACGCCTATTTGCCTCAAATTTTCATGCTATTATCAATACTGAATTATGTAATGGATGTGGAGTATGCGAACTAAGATGTAACATGGATGCAATTTCCTTAAATGAAGGATCAAGTGAAGTTGACCGTGATAAATGTATTGGATGTGGGCTTTGTGTTTCTACTTGTCCCGAAAATGCAATAAAACTGGAACATAATATGACAGAGATAATACCACCATCAAATACAAAAACTACTTATATCGAAATTATGAATGCAAAAGCTAAATTAACTCAAACTAATAAAAATTAGGTGATTGAAAAGATTGATTGAAAAACATGGTTTAAAAGAGCTTCTGATTAAATGTTGGATGACACACGATGGAATGTGGTTTTTTCATTGTGTTCAAGAATGTGGGATAGATAAAACGAATAAGATAAATAAAGCAGCAGTGCAGTCAATGGCGAAAATTGAAATTAAACGACTTCAAAAATTATTGGAAATTGGAGAAATTGAAAAATTTGAGGATCTCCAAAATATTATGAATGAAGCAATGAAAATCTTTAAAGCAGATTTTATGGAATTCACACATACTTTTCCAGAAAAGAATTATATGCACTGCAATATGAATAAATGCTGGGCATATGATGGAGTAAAGCGTATTGGGGTTATAGATAGTTATGAATGTGCAATTTTTTCAAGAATTGAAGCATGGTTTGAAGCTCTAGGAATAAAGTACGATGTACATCCTCAATTAAATGGGTGCTTAATGCATACAAACGACAGGTGTTTTAGAGATTATATTTTCGATTTTAATGATTAAAAAGAGATAAGAATCAGATTATGTCATTAAAAAATTCTAAAGTAGTATCACTTAAACAACTACAAACAGATAAATTTCAAATTCCCTTAAAGACCCAAAAATTTATTTTGCAAATGTGTTGGGCACAACATGATGGTCAGTGGTTTTTAAAGACTAAAAGAGAGTTTGGAATTGAGAATGCAAATAAATTAAATAAAAATGTGATACGTTCAATGGGAAAAACTGAAGCACGTCATACAATGAATGCTTTAGGAATCCATAAAGGAGATATCAAATCGATTCCTGAATGTTTTAAACTTCTTAACACATTTATGGAAGTCTTAATACCAAAAGTCATGAAATTTAAGTTTTATACTGAATCTCATAATGAAGGGCTTGCGATTGTAGATAAATGTTTTATTTGGAAGGAAGTTCAAAAATCTAAAAAAGAAAATGAGTATACGTGTGCATGTAATTCTCGCCATAGAGGATGGCTAGAAGCTATCGGTGTTAGTGGAAAAATTATACCGTTAAAACGAATATCCGAAGGAGATAATGCTTGCGAATTTCGATTTAAATTATCTCAATAATCAGTAAAATTAATTTAAATAAATAGAAAATGTTAAAAGGTGTAATTTATGAAAATTAGTGAAGAAATGAAGGAAAATATTAAAGAACATCTTGGATACGATGATAAAGAATTGGATGTATTTCTTGATAATCCAAGAAATATTGAGGTTCTTTCCAAATCATTGCCTTTATTAGGCAAAACTCTTATTGCTGAGGTTGTAGAATCCCATGGTTGTAATAGTCAACATAAAGTAGGAGATAAGTTTTATTTCGATGGAGCTGGAAATTTGCTCACGAAATTATGTCCTAAGAAAATATGTATTTATGCAATTTCTGAATTGGATAAATTAATTCATTCTGCCAATGAGTTATTTTATGTGGGAGCAGATCCTAATGAAATGCGTTTCAATCGAACGAGTTGTTTTGATGTAGGATTGAAATGTGGTGGATGGGGTCAAATCGTTATGGAACTAAAAATTGTTGAAAGAAATAAATTATAATTAAATTCTTTTTTTTTATTGGCTTAACTTATTGATTTATTTATTTAAAACCACTTCAATTTGTTTTCTAAGAGTATGTTGGTATAATGTCCTTTTACCATTACAAATCACACAATATGTTCCATAAGGATATATTCCATTTTCTTGAGCCTCTATACAACTCTCAAATTTAACTAAATTTAATTTATCAGTCTTAGGCAAATCCCTTATCTCATTCACTAAGTCTACGACGTATGGACATTGATCAGAGTAAAAAATTGTTACACCTGAATGATACTTCTTTAATTTTTCTTTAGAAATTGGATGAAATGCGGGTTTAGGAGCTTCATCCGAAAAACGCTTACCATATAATCCAAAATAAGGTTGCATCTCATCAACTAATTCAAACCCTGATTTTTCGTATAACGTCTTTTTTGGAAGCCAGCCTCCTTTATCTGCTGTCATACCAACAACTCCATGTAATCCCGCTTCTTTTGCATCTTTTAGAGCATACTCAATAAGTTGAGAACCATAACCTTTTTTCTTATGCTTGCCCACTACCCATAAACAATGAATAACCATCCAACCATCTGCTTTAATTCCACGCCAATTATACTCCCCAGGAATATATTCAATCATCCCTCGGGATGTTTCTTTATTCCCCTCTTTTACATATAAAACTTTATACTTTAGTCCTTCCTTAAACCTTTCTTTCATCCATTTAACTTTGTTCTGATAACCAGGGAATTTCTTCTTTGTTTTTTTACAAAATAATTCTTGCTCATCAATATTCTTATCATTAACATCTACAATTTTGACCAACTTACTTCACCTTTCTTTTTAATTTTTAAATTACCATTTGATGTTTTTAATTCCACACTCCCAATCAATTCTATTTCCTCTCCATCATATGCAATTGCTGAACCATCCGGTATGGTATAGAGAGTTTTTTCTTTTATGTAATTAATTATCTCGGCCTCTTGCTTCTTATATCGTTGATAATGAGGAAGTACATTATATGGGAAAAGTTCTAATCCATTTGTATCAGTACCTTTCATTTTAGGGTAAAGAATCTTGAATATATCATAATCTTTTGATACTACTAGGGTACTCCCACTTGTAGTTGTAATCATGGCTTTTGTAGAGAGTAAAAAGCTATCAAAACCTGATTTTATCAATTTATGCTTAATATTGTAGGGATTTCCCCCATGAAGCGAAAATATATCATAATCAGCTAAATCTTCAAGATTAAACCCTTTAGCTATATTTAGAAAATCGACATGTGAAAAACCATAATCAATTACTTTTTTAGTGTATTTTTCTGAATTAGGAGTAAAACCAACATAAAGGATTTTTAAGTCATTCCCTTGATTTTTCAGATATTCGACGATGAGCTGATTGTCCTTCTGTGGAAAACTACTTGTTAATAAGAGATTTATATTCACTTCACCAAATTTTATTCATAATCTTCAAAAAAGTTTTGCTCTTCCCACCATTTAATACCTTCTTCAAGACAATCTGGCCATCCATTCAACCAAGGTGCAATATGGGCATCTCTTACTCTATCACACATCGGAAAATACGCTTTAAGATCAATAACAGGTGTACTGTTATAAGCATCTATCCCCGCTAGTTGAACAACCCCGTTTTTAATATCAACATTTATTATTGCTGATGTTGTCATGAGGATTGGATTTGGACGATATTCTGCACGAGTTGCGAAGATCCCAGTTTTAGGTGCCCCCTCGGCGTAAGGAACATCCACCGACCAATCTTCAAGTCTCCTATATTCGTCTTTATCCATTTCATGGCCCCAGAAAAGAATAATTACGTGAGACCATTTATCTAACTCTTTTAGCGCCGAGCGATAAGGTTTTTCGATGTCCAGGAAATATTCTGCTGTTTTTGGATCATCTCCTTTGACCCTTACCTTACCTATCGGTCTTAGTATGTATTCTTGTTTATTCAATTTTATAACCATTTTATATTGGTAACCACAAAATGATTTTCTAGTATTTAAATAATATGAATTGATCCCTAAAAAAAATGAACATTTAAATAGATTAGAAATAATAATGTAATTAAGAACAAATAAGAATCACTTTGATCATTTGGAGCCAAAGGTCTTAGAAGCTAAAATTTTTAAACTATTGGGGTGTGTTTATTACGGAGATCCCTTTCATTCAGCAAAAGGCTGGGAAAGAGGAAATGAAATCGGTAAAACTTGGGATAGATTTATGAAACTATATATTAAATACAAAGATTTCCTAGATTCAATAAAATTTGGAAAAGCACAGGGGTATGAAGTTCATATTGAACCAGATGACTATACTAAACATAAGAAATTTCATATTTTTGTGGGGATTGAAGTAAAAAGTCTAGAATTTTTTCCAATGGAAATGTTTTACAAAGTGTTTCCAGAATCTCAGTATTTATTCTTTACATCAAAATATATGGGTAAAGGTACCGAATATGTGTTTTCTCAATGGTTGCCTGAATCTAAGTATGAACCATCATACCCTTTTATGATGCAATCTTACCATCCTGATAGATGGGACGAGAAAGACATGGAAAATTCATTAATGGATTGGTATATCCCGATCAAATTAAAGGAGGAAGATAAAGATTGATTACTCACAATGTTCATGAGCATCTAATTGAATCCATTAATATTTCCTTCTCAGAAATTATAGATATATTGAAAGCTTTAGGCAACGAAAAGAGAATACAAATTCTTGTATTACTATTAGAAGGGCCGAAGCCTTACAGTTCAATTGTACAGGAATTAGAATTAAAAAAAACTGCTGTTTCTAATCATCTTACTCAATTAAGAGAGGTTAATTTGATCAAGAGAGAAGGGAATGGAGTTTATGAGATAACTGGAGATGGTTTACAATTTGTTAGAGCTATTGAAAATGCATTTCAGAAGTCTCCGACTCGACAACTTGAGAAATTCGAATCACTTCAAAGAAGGGGAATATCTGAATCATTTATTCAACGTTTTAGTAAATAAATTAAATAAAGTTATGAAAGGAATTAATAATGAAAGAATTATTTCTCGGTTTGGATTGTTCAACTCAAAGCCTTACTGCCATTATTATTAATTTCAATACGGGCAAAGTTATATATCGGAATAATATAAATTTTGATGAAGAATTACCACATTATCATACACAAAATGGAATAATTGTTTTGGGTGATTATAAAATCATTCACTCTTATCCGCTTATGTGGATAGAAGCTTTAGAATTACTATTTACAAAATTTAAAATTGAAAAAATTCCTATTTACGAAATTAAGGCAATATCGGGATCAGCTCAACAACATGGAACAGTATATCTTAATAATAAATTTGAAAGAATTCTTAAAAATTTACAATTGGATAAGGCTCTCAAATCTCAATTAGATCCTACATTTTCTCGCCTTACAAGTCCTATTTGGATGGATTCGAGCACAAGTAAGCAATGTGATGAAATTCGTGATAGTTTAGGGGGATTAAGATCAACAATCGAATTATTAGGCTCAAACACTTTTGAACGCTTTTCAGGACCTCAAATAAGAAAATATTATCAAGAGAACTTAGAAGGATATAATAATACATCAATAATTCATTTAGTAAGTTCATTTATGGCTTCAATTCTATTAGGTAAAAATGCCCCTATTGATCATGGAGATGGGGCAGGTATGAATTTGATGAACATCAAGACAAAGCAATGGGATAAGCGCGTATTAGAAGTAACAGCACCAAATTTACAAGAAAAACTACCAAATCTTACTGCACCTTATAAAATTATTGGGAGCTTATCAGATTATTTTGTATCAAAATTTGGTTTTAATGAGGGCACTAATCTTATTGCTTGGTCTGGTGACAATCCAAATAGTTTAATTGGAGTAGGAGTAATTGAGAAAGGAAAAGTAGCTATTAGTTTAGGAACTAGTGATACTTTTTTTGGATATCTCCAAGATTTATCACTTGACTTTAAAGGAGAAGGACATGTATTCGGAGCACCAACTGGTGAATATATGAGTTTAATCTGCTATAAAAACGGTTCATTGGCTAGAGAAAAAATAAAAAATAAATTCAATCTAAATTGGGAGAATTTTTCAGAGATTTTGAATAAAACACCCTCAGGAAATTATGGAAAAATTATGTTACCTTATTTTTTTCCTGAGATCGTACCACAAGTATTAGAACCCAAAGTATATCGATTTGGTTTTGATGAAAGTGATATAGAAGGAAATATAAGGGGTATAATCGAAGGTCAGTTTTTATCTATGAAACTTCATTCAGAATGGATTGAAGAAAAACCTAAAGAAATTTATGCTACTGGGGGAGGATCTGCAAATGAAGAAATTCTTCAAATATTAGCCAATATTTTCAACACAAGAGTCCATATTTTCGAAATTACAGATTCAGCAGCTTTAGGTGCAGCATTCAGAGCAGTTAAATCTTACTATGATTCCAAAAATGAGATAAAAAGTTGGAATGAGATTGTAGATAAATTCATAAATCTGCAGAAATCTATCGTGATTGAACCAGATAATAGGTATTTAGAATTGTATAAAGACATGGTTGTTCTTTATAAACAATACGAAGAATTTATTCTTAAAAAAGGAAGTGATCCTGAGATAACACGCTTAGATTTTATTAAAAAATATTTTTAAAATTAAAATTTTCCAATCTTGCCTATTTGAGTTAAAATAATTAATTATAATCGATTCAGTAATAAATCTTCCATCACTACAATATTAATCATTGATTTAATTGAGAAAAAATATGGCAATTAAAGAAGGCGATATAATAAAAGTAGAGTATGTAGGTACTTTCGAGGATGGAAAAGTATTTGATAGCACCGAATTAAATGGAGGTATTCCATTAAAGTTTGAAGTAGGAGCCGGCCAACTTATTCCCGGGTTTGATAACTCAGTAATAGGTAAATCTGTTGGAGATGAGTATAATATCAGTTTAGATCCTTCCGAGGCATATGGTGAATATAAGGACGGAATGACTCAATCTATTCCAATAGATCAATTTCCCCCAGAACAAGAACCAAAACCGGGTTTAATGATCTTATTAATGGGTCCACAAGGTCAGCCAGTTCCTGCAACTATTAAAGAAGTCGTGGACGATATAGTTACTATTGATATTAATCATCCAATGGCGGGTAAAATATTAAATTTTAAAATTAAAATAATTGAAACTGGTTGTGAACCCGATCCTCCTCAGGCTTGTGGTTGTGGACATGATCATGACCACGATCATGACCACAAGCACTAATGCATCAATCATATAAACCAAATTTGTTGAAAATAAATCTAAAAATTAATTTTATTTCTTAATCTAATTTTATAGTACGTGTCAAAACACAAGAATAAACCTTTTCTCAATAAATTAAAATTTTAGATCTCATTTTACAAACCATCTTTGGAATAAAATAAATACAAGTTTAGGAATATGGTTAAGGGGATAGAAACAAATACAAAAAAGTCATTCAATAGAGTATTTTGGCCACTTTATATATTGAATGGATTTCAAAGTGTAGCATATGGCGCAATGATTGTGCTTGTAGTCCCCCTTGCTCTAATTATTTGGCCAAATGATCCAGCAGATATTCATGCATTAGAAATGGGAATACTTTATACAACCTTATCATGGAGTGGTTCTTTTGCGGGGCTAATATTTGGTAGACTTATTGATAAATTCTCTCGCAAAAGAATTATCATAATTATTTCTCTCTTTAGAGGATTTTCAATGTTTTTTATAGGATTTGCTGTTTATGGTGGTGAAGATAGTACATGGTGGTATTTTTTTACATTCGTTGCTCTTTTTGGCTTTTTTGCTGGAGGTTCATGGCCAGCTATTAATTCCTTATCTAATGATGTTGTCCCTCGAAACCAACGTTCTCGATTTTTTGGGGCATATCAAATTGTACTTAATACAACAAACATAATAGGTTGGTTAATAGCAACATTCTTAGTCCAAATTGGTCTTTGGAGGATCTTTTTTTGGGGAATTGGACTGTTCATTCTTATTGGGGGTTTAATTTTTGCCATTCAGAATGAGGAACCAAGAAGAGGTGCTCAGCAAGAGGAACTATATCATGTCCTTCAAGATGAGACTATCGAATATGATTTTCAAATTGATATCAAAATGATGCGAAAGACAATGCTTAGTAAAACCAATATTGTAGCCCTTATTGAGGGAATATTTACTTGTATACTTATGAGCAGCTTAAATTTCTTAATTTTAAATTATGTTCAGAATCCTCCCTATAATTTAGCACCCTTTTCAATAGGAGTATTTATGGTTGTTTTTGGACTAACTGGTGGATTAGTTGGACAAATATTTTTATCGAGAGTTAGTGATAAAATCGCTATGAAAGATCCTGTAAGAAGATTACCAATTATAGTTATCGCGATAATTGGAGGTTTAATCACTTTTGCACTTTTCTTTTTCTTTCCGTGGATACCCTTAAGTCCTGAACAGGGTAGAAATATTGCCTATATTATGACAATACCTACTATGTGGTTGATGGGTGCGTTATTCTTTACCTCAAGAAGTATCTTTTCTCTATATATCGTGAATCAAAGTCCAGTAATACAACAGATCAACTTACCTGAAGCACAAGGTCAAATAGTTTCCTGGAACCAATTTCTAGAACAATTTGGAAGAGGTATAGGGCCATTACTATGTGGTTTTTTATTAGTTTTTACAAATACAAATTATCAATTAACAGTCTTAATTGTTTGTTTCTGTATAGTTCCTGGTGCAATACTGTGGATTCTTGCAATGAAATGGTTTCCAAAAGACCACGAGAAGATTAATAATATTTTAGCTGAACGAGCGGAGATTCTAAACTCTAGAAAACAGTATTAAAATCCATATTTTATTGAATGAAAAGGAAGCAACCATTTAAGGAAGTATTATTCAAAAAGGTATATTTTCAGTATATATATTTCTATAGAGCTTCTATTAAATAATTACCAAAATCTTAAAAATCTTAAATTTAACTATATCATAAAATTATTAAATCTATTCAAAATCTATTTGAATGGAAAAAAAAGGTGCGAAAAAATTAATGATTTCCTTTATTTTACTTGCAATTTTTGGTACTTGGGTCTTAATTAACCGATTTAGCGAAGGGGGTAAAATCGAAGGACACCCCCTTGGAATGCCACGAGGAACTGTCAGAGGTCTAAGTACTTTACTCATTGTTGCATTTCCTTTTGGGTATATATTAAAAGGTGAAGCGATTCCTAGTTTGATAGTAAACGTAATATTTGTTGTCGTCGCTTTTTACTTTGAAGCAAGAAGAAGTGAGCATGATAAAATAAAGACTATTGTTGAAGAAATAAAAACACCCGATTTATACGTTCAAGATACAAAAAAACAAAAAATGCCCTTATACTTACCTAAATATTCTGTTAGATTCCTTGTAGTATTGATGTTAATCATAACTTTAATTACAATTTATAGTGGAGAACCCGTTCCTTTTGAAGTTACAAACACCATTTTTGATCTACTTATAATAATTATATTATTCATTATTGGTGCCTCTTTAAGATCTATATCAAATTCGCGAGAAAAGAAGAAACTTATAGATCGAATTGCTAATATGGATGCTTCTCTCTCGGAAGCTGAAATAATCGAGAAATTAATGTTGGATGAGACTAGTTGGTGGAAAAGAAAAGGAAGAAATATTCTCTCAGTAATTATGTTTATAATAGTCGTTATTTCATTAATTTGTTTTACGTTTAATTGGGATTTAACTATATTGGATTTGTCTGATTATTCTTTAACTCTCATAGGCTTTTTATTATTGCTTATCAACGCTTATTATGGTTTTAGAGACTAAATATTTAATAATACTTCTTATTTTTTCTTATTTTTTGATTTAGATTTAGACTAATTAAAATGTAACGAAAATGATTTAACTTTATTAAGAGTATAAAACTAAGGTATTCAAATGTTAATATTTGAAAAAGACAGTAATATTTTTGTTTACAGAGTTGCTGGAGTAGCGATTAATAATAAAAAATTACTTATACATAGAAGTATTCTTGATGATTTCTGGACTTTACCAGGAGGACGGTGTGAATTTTTTGAACTTTCTAAAGATGCACTTATAAGAGAAATGAAAGAAGAGCTTAATGTTGAGATTAAGATAATTAGGCCTCTATATTTTGTAGAAAATTTCTTTAATTTTGAGGAAAAGGATTATCACGAATTATCCATATTCTATCTTATGGAATTTCATCCAAATGCTAAACTAATTTTAGAAAATGACACATTCTCTGGAAAAGAGCGCGAATTAGGTTTTGAAAATCATGAATTTTATGGAAAAGAACTTCAATTAATTTTTAAATGGGTTGATATAAATAAATTAGAGGAATTAAGATTATATCCCTTATTTCTGCGTAAATCAATGAAAGATATTAAGCCTTATCCAGAACATATAATAAATCACGATGATTAGATAAGAGATTATTCAATAATCACTTTCAAATTAAAAAAAAGATAATAAAAATAAAGTTATCATATAATAATTCATTCTAAAATCATATTATTTTTAGGAGAAAAGAAATGACAGATGTAGGGATAATAGAAGATTCTGATATTTATAGGAAATTACAACAGCATTTAGATAAAATGCCTGTTGGATTCCCCTCTGTGAAATCGGGTGCTGATATACGACTATTAAAACACCTTTTTACACCTGAAGAGGCAAAAGTTGCTATGCTTTTAAAATTCGGATGGGATAGAGACTTAGAATCATTAGAGATTATTTACGAACGAGCAAAAGATACTGGAATTTCTCTCAAAGAGCTAGGAAGTATTTTAGATAGAATGGCATCGAAAGGATCAATTAGTTGTAAGAAAGAGGAAGGCAAAAAATATTATGGAAATGCTCTTTTAGCAATAGGCATGTTTGAGTTTCAAGTGAATAGGTTGACAAAAGAATTTATTAAGGATTTTCAGGATTATTACATTCAAGGATTTTTACCAGAAGCTTTTAGGGTGAGAGCTGCACAACTTCGTACGATTCCTGTTGAAAAAAGTATAGAACCCGAACATAATGTTAGTAATTATGATAATATTACCAAAGTTCTTGAGTCCTCTGAAGGGCCTTTCGCAATTATGAATTGCGTTTGTAGGCAAGTAAAAGATATTTTAGAAGATCCATGTAAAGCTACTGACCGTAGAGAAGTTTGTATGGCATCGGGTATGATGGCACAAGCAACTATTGATTTAGGACGGGGACGTGAAATAACTAAAGAACAGGCTTTCGAGATATTGAAAAAAAATCAAGAAGAAGGACTTGTATTGCAACCAGATAATTCACAAATATTTTCATTTGTATGTAGTTGTTGCAGCTGTTGTTGCGAAAACTTATCCAACTATCTTTTACTTCCCAATCCTGCTGATGTTGTTGTAGCAAATTATTTTGCAGAAGTGGATTCTGATTTATGTACAGGATGTGGTACATGTGTAGAAATATGCCCAATGAAAGCTATTAAGCTTAAAGATGATTTATCTCTAATAAAGAAAAAACGTTGTATAGGGTGTGGGAATTGTGCTGCTAAATGCCCATCAGAAGCTATTAGAATGATAAAAAAGGATAGACAATTTACTCCTTATCCTTCAATGGACAAACTTTTTGATAGAGTAATGCAAAGAAAAATCAGAGTTAATGAACAGAGTAATAAGTAATAAATAGAGTTTAGAAAAAGCAGTGAATAAACTATTGGCATAATATAAGATCTAGGATATTCAGCAGATCCTTCAATCCATATATTAAAATCTAATAGAAATATAAGAGTACTTAGTCCAACGTAAAGAACTGATGGTAAAACTTTGATAAAAGTACTTTTAGAAAACTCCATTTTATTTAAATTTTTTTAGTAAATAATAATACAACTGGGATGTTAAGTTATAAATAGCTTTATTTAGGAAAAAAATAATTAATATTACTAATTAAAGATATTAAGGTGAAATTGAATGGTATTTAATTCAAAAAATGAAGATTTGGAGGTTTATAGGCAATTACAGGAACACCTTGATAAGATGCCTATAGGATTCCCTCGAGCAGAATCTGGTTCAGATATAAGATTATTAAAACTTCTCTTTACTCCTGAAGAAGCAAAAATAGCTACATATCTAAAATTTGCTTGGAATAGAGATTTTGAGCCACTAGATAAGATTTATAAACGAATTGAGCATACAAGAATTTCCTTAATAGAATTAGAAACACAATTAGATAATATGACAAAAAAAGGTTCAATTACATATAAAAAAGAAGGGAATAAGAAATTTTATGGTAATACAGCATTAATAATAGGAATTTATGAAAATCAAGTAGATAAACTTACAAAAGACTTTTTAGATGCGTTTCATGAATATTTGAATGAAATTTGGGGGGAAAAAGCTAACCCAACCCAATATAATCAAATCCGTATTATACCTGTTGATATAGATGTGGTTCCAGAAAATTTTATAGCCCCTTTTGATAATGTAAGAAAAGTTATAGAAGAAAGTCAAGGACCATTTGTGAAAATCAATTGTATTTGTCGTCAAGAAATGGAATTCTTAGGAGAACCGTGTAAAATGACTAAGCATAACGATAATTGTCTAGGAATTGGAAATATTGCCAAACAAGCTATTGATCTAAACTGGGGTACACAAATTACTAAAGAAGAAGCTCTTAACTTACTACGACAAAATCAAGAAGAGGGTCTGATTTTTCGCCCGAATAATGCTCAAACTTTTGATTTTATATGCAGTTGTTGCTATTGTTGTGATGGAGGTATTGGAAACCTATTGAAGCTACCCGATCCGTATAATTATGCAATTTCAAATTACTATGCAGAAATAGATCCTGAATTATGTACTGGATGTGGGATATGCATAGATCGCTGTCAAATGAATGCTATTACTCAATTAGACAATGCCTCCTCAATTGAAAAAATTAGATGCATAGGTTGTGGAAATTGTATTGCAAAATGCCCTTCTGAAGCCATTATGCTCCGAAAAAAAGAAAAACAATATATTCCTCCTCAAACTATGGATGAACTTTATGATAAAATTCTTGAGGAAAGGTTAAAATTAAAAGAACAAGGATAAACTAAAATTACTGTTTAGAGCGTATTGCTTTTCTGATAAACGGTTGTAAACTCTTTCCTTTTTGCCAATACCATTCAAATAAGTCTTTTGTCCATTTGATAAAAGATTCATGATTATCGATTAAACATTGACTATAATCAATTTCATCATCTTTACTTAAGAAAAGTATCGCACCTTTGTCAGTAACTACCAAAGAGATTTTGATTTCTTCCAAAATCCGAATTTTCTGTAACATTTCTCTAAAAAATATTTTTGGATCTTGAAATAGTCTTGACCACCCATCTGGGATGTTATAAGATTTCAGTAGGCTATTATCAACTAAAGCTCTAATATCGATGGAATGGGCTCTCATTTTGTTTTCAGCTTCTTTCAAAAGTGATTTTTGATATTGATCTGTTATGACATAAAGGAACTCCTCAGAATCTTCAACCAAATTTTCAAATATTTCCAAATTTTCCATAGTTTTATCTCCAAATTCTACGTCTTTTAATTTTCCTAATTGAAATATGAGATGTACAGGTATTGACGTTATGTCATGTTTATTTAAGAAATCTGTATGATTTAATGAAACTTCAAAGATATCCATCATTTTAAGAAAAATTTTGCCAATATTTGTTATCATATACTCATTATTTATATCCTTTAGAATGAGATTTTTCTCAATTAACCTTTTTAAATGGCGAGAAACTTCAGATCCGGGAATCTTTAATTCTGTTTGGATTTGTTTATGTTTTTTTCTTTTATTATACAGACTTTTAAGCAGATCAAATCTTTCTTTACTGGAAAATTCAAACAATAGATCGTTTAAGTTCAAAATTAAATCATTATTCCTAATTTGCTTTCTACTATATAAATACTATAATCTAAAGGATAATTTAAATCAATTTAAATAATTAGGAGAAAATTAAACTTATTCTAAAATGATTTAAAATAGTTATAGGATTTATTTTTTAACGATTTTATGATAACTTTATAAAGATACAATTCTCAAATTTTTGTAAAAATATATAATCAAAAATATTAAAAAATTGAAGGTGAAGATAAATTTACGAAGAACTAGAATTAAGAGCACTTAAGCTTTTAGCAAAAAATTTTGAATACAATCAAGCCCTTCATATGGAAGCTGATCAAATGGCATCTTTACTTGGAGTGAAAAAGAAAGACATTCAACCTGTGTTAAAAACTTTAGGTGATGCTAATCTGGCAAATCTCTATATTGAAAAAGAGAAAATTAAATTAGCAAAAATTTCATGGCAAGGTTTGAATGAAATCGGAGATATAAATCTAAAATATGGTATGGGAAAGGATGCTTATAAAAATTACAGTGCAGAGGGATATCGATAATGTTTGATTACATGCCCTGGTGGGATAAGGAGACAAAGCAGTTTGCTGATGAAGTTGAAAACTTTTGTGATACGGAACTCCAACCTCGCGCAATAAAATTCTTAGAACAGAACAAGGATCCCATGGAAATTCAGTGGGAGGCATCAAAGATCTGCATCGATAAAGGTTTTCATCCTTTAATGGTTTTAGCTGAAGAAAAATATGGTGGAAGAAATAAAGGTTATGCAGGATATACTATCCTCAATGAAGAAGTTGGACGTTCAATGATAAATATTAATCCGCTTCTTACATCTGTTTTTGGAGCTGGACCAGTGCACCTGTTTGGAACTGAAGCACAAAAGGAAGAATTTATGACTCCCTTAGTAAGGGGTGAAAAATGGGCGTCTATTACTGTTACCGAACCAGATGTAGGGAATGATGCTGCTGGGATTCAACTGCATGCAGAAAAAGATGGTGACGAGTGGGTTCTAAATGGATGGAAACGCTTCATTACACTCGGACCATTATCGCACTATCACATGCTTTATGCTAATACAGATCCAGATATGAGACGGATCCACCGCCACTTAACAGCATTTTTTGTGCCAACTACTCTCAATGGTATTACATTCGAAAAAATAAATCAACTTATAGGTGATGTTGAAATGGCAAATTCTGTCATAAGATATAAAGATGTCCGTGTTCCAGAAGAATATATGATATTAGATCCTGGTGATGGATGGACAGTGATGACAAGTGCCCTAAATATAGAACGTCTAGGAATAGCAGGAGTTGTTGGTTCAGCCAAAAACTTATTGGAAACATCAAGAGCTTATGGCCGGAGAAGGGTACAGTTTGGGAATCCAATTTCACGATATAATGGTGTTCAGTTAAGAATGGCAAATATTAGCATGAAAATAAACCTTACACGAGTATATCTCTATTATTTGGCTCATTTATTGGATACTGGAGAAGCGGATATGTTTACTTTTGCTCTGAAATCTTCTACTGCGAAAATTTTTGGAACCCAATCTTTGACAGAGATGGCATTAGACGCTTTATTTATATGTGGTGGTGACGGTTATCTCCAAGAAACCGGTATTGGTGGGATATTAAAGAATGCTGCTTTGATGCAAATTGCTGGAGGATCAAATGATATATTAAAACTATTTATTGGTCGGAATGAGTTCATGCAGGATGTCGATGAACGGATGTTGACACCTTCAGTTAGAGGACCAACAAAAGAAGATGCTGATAAATTATAATGAAGGAGGTAAAAAAATGGGAAAATTTGAAGCAATAACATTTGAAATTGAAGATAAAGTTGGATGGATTACTATAAACCGTCCCGAAAGAAGAAATGCTCTCGCTCGAGAAGTATGGCTAGAAATTATGCAAGTTTTAGTTGATACTGAAAACGACCTCGGCGTACGGGTCATTGTTTTAACAGGAAATGATACCCAAATTAAAGGGCGTTCAGCTTTTTCTGCAGGATTAGATATTAAACAGATGTCTACAGCAGGATTTGGAAGTTTAGCTGAATTTCTCGGTATCTTATTAGATCCAAACGAAATAATGTTAAGATATCCAAAACCAATGATAGCAGCTATTAATGGGGTTGCATATGCGGGGGGATTAGAACTCACTTTATTCTGTGACGTTGCTATTGCAGCCGATGATGCTGTTATGGGCTTTTGGGAAAATCGTAGAGGTCTCGCTAGTGGACTTGCTATGATTCTATTACCTGAAATGATAGGATTACGATATACAAAGGAATTGTTACTGACAGGCAAAGTTATTAATGCGCAAGAAGCTTATCGTATAGGATTGGTTAATAAGGTTGTATCTCACGAACAATTACACGATGCTGTTATGGAAATGGCAAATGATATGAAGAAAGTAGCACCCTTAAGCCATAAATGGACTAAAAAGTGGTTCTTTGAAGGTGGACACTTAGAACAGCGTAAATGTATTGGAGCTCTTTGGGCACCATTCCAAGAACTTTTTCAGAGTGAAGACGTAATTGAAGGCTTTACTGCCTTTATGGAAGGTAATAGAGAACCTGAATGGAAGGGAAAATAGTGGAATTTTTATAGCAAGAAAATTGGAGGAATTTATTATGGCAAATGAAGAATTAGTTGAAGGAATTAAAAAAATGGTTAGCAAGTTGGAAGATCCAGCGTATCAAGATCGTTTCAAAGATTTTGATAAAACATTACAATTCAATTTCACTGATACGGACAATTATTATCTTGTGTTTAAAAACGCGAAGTGTGAAATAAAAGAGGGTGAGATTGAAGAACCTGACATGACTATTACTACCAATAGTGAAGTTATAATCGATATCATGGATGGAGAACTGAGCCCAACAAAAGCTTTTATGGGAGGAAAAATTAAAGCAAAAGGACCCATGAATGATATGCTGAAACTACAAATGCTAATGAAATGAAAAACTAAATAATTTATTTTTTTTTAT
Organism: Promethearchaeota archaeon; assembly: GCA_019058425.1. Lineage (GTDB taxonomy): Archaea > Asgardarchaeota > Lokiarchaeia > Sigyniarchaeales > SOKP01 > Loki-b32. Next base: position 32,628 of record JAHPYZ010000018.1, on the reverse strand, counting down.
TTTATAATAACTAGTACATAGAAGTAATAAGAAAATGAAATTCAAGTATCTCTTATTTGAAATTAAGTATAATGTTGCAATTATCACATTCAATAGGGAATACAAATTGAATGCGATAAATGGTAGAATGTTTGATGAAATATATGAAGCATTAGATGAAGTTACTAACAATACCGAAATTAGAGCAGCGATAATCACAGGAAAAGGCAGAGCTTTTTCTACTGGAGGTGATTTTAATCAGGCAAGTGAAGGTATGGCCGGTGATGTTGATGAGGTTGAGAATGGTGGAAAAATGCAATCAGGAGAGATAGAGATAGATGTCTCTCAAAAACGATTAGTAATGAAGATGCAAAAAACACCAAAGCCTCTTATTGCGGCTATTAACGGTCTAGCATTAGGTGGTGGATTGAACATAGCTTTAAATTGTGATTTAATATATGCTTCGGATGCAGCAGAATTAGGAACTTTTTTCATGAAGCGAGCAATTATTCCTGAAATGTCATCAACGTATATACTACCACGGATAATTGGTATCCATAAAGCAAAAGAATTAATTTTCTTCGGAGATCGATTTAGTTCTCAAAAAGCCTTGGAGCTAGGATTAATAAATGGTGTGTTTCCTAAGGATAAATTCATGGAAAGTGTATTAAAAATCGCAGAAAAATTAGCGAATGGCCCAACATTTTCGATTGGATTAGCAAAACTTGCAATCAATAGTACTCTTGAACAAAAAACTATAGAAGCTCTTGATAAAGAAGCTGAAAGTTTATTTAAGGCGTTTGATTCTGAAGATTTTACAGAAGGATTACTTGCTTTTTTCGAAAAAAGAGAGCCAAAATTTCAAGGCAGATAAAATGTTATAGATAAATAAAAATGTCAAATAGTAATATTAAGAAACTCAAGTTAGTGTCTCTCATTGGAGGTATTTATGAAATAATTTTTGGATTTCTTTTGATATTTTTCATAATACCATTATTAAATCTATTAGGTCTAAATATAACTAAATTAGACTACCCTATTTTTGCTCATACAGCCGGTTTGTTAGCCATTATTATTGGTTTAATGTTATCTTTCTCTGCTTACAACGTAGAGAAGTATTTACTTAATATTATTTTAATAATCATATTACGGTTAATCATCCAGGTAGTAATATATATAAATATTGTATTAATTCCTACAATTGGACTAGGATTATTGATTTTTGGATTGATTGATTTATTTTTTGCTCTTATTACTATATATTTGATTAAGACATCAAATTTACAATTTAATATTTTTAAAATTATCAGATAGGGAATTTTAATATGGGATATGCAAATAAAGTGTTAGAAAAATTAGTGGAAAATTTTAGCGATCTTGAAATTGTAAAGCACGGAAATAATACTTATACATTTAATAAATTGAATAATCGAGCAAATCAAATAGCTAGAGTTTTATTAGATCTAGGAGTGAAGAAAGGTGATAAATATGGTATTGTACTTTACAATTCACCAGAATATCTGGAAATAATGTTTGGACTTCAAAAAATCGAAGGTATTCCTGTACCCATAAATGTAAAATATGGATCAACAGAATTCATATATATATATGAGAATGCTGACATCCATGGAGTTTTTATAGATCAAGATTTTATTGAAATCACACATAAACTTATTGATGAGCACAAATTTGAAAACCTCAGGCATATATTCGTTGTTGGTACACCGATAGAAGAAGTTTTTGATGGAATGATCAACTATGAAGAAGCTATTAAAGATAAAGAAACATCTAATCTTGAACTTCAAGTTGATGATGATAGTATAGGATTATTACTTTATACTGGTGGTACAACCGGATTACCTAAAGGTGCAATGCTAACTCACTCTAATCTGTATAATGCAACTTATTTAACTCCCACACATGGAATGAAATTAGTTAAAAAAAAGAAAGTTCCAGCAAAAACTTTAATCCCTCCACCTGGTATGATAATGAAGTTTTTAATCCCTACACCGATTTTTCACGTGAGTGGTCTAATGCCTGTTCTAACTAATCTCGGAATGAGACATTTAATGATTTTCCCTGTTAGTAAGAGTTTTGATCCCAAAGAAATATGCCAAATCATTCAGGATGAAAAAATAGCTACGGTCTTCATGGTTCCTACTATGTATCGACTCTGGTTAAATTTTTCTGATTTAGATAAATTTGATCTGAGTTCACTAACAATGATTACTTCTGGTGGAGCAAAAATGTCAAAAGAAATGAAAATTGAAATTTTAGAGAAATTTCCTGATAAAGTTCTTGTGGATGGATACGGGAGCACTGAAACAATAGGTACTTCGACAATTGCATTTATGACTCATGATAATATTCCTAAAATAAAAAAAGGTTATATTGGTCAGATAGTCACTGGTGTTAAAATGAGAGTAATTAATGAGGAAGGTGAAGATGTTCCAGTTGGTGAAGCTGGTGAAATGATATATAAAGGGAAGAGTATAATGAAAGGATATTATAAAGATGATGTAAAAACCCAGGAAGTCTTCAATGAGGATGGATGGCTTCATTCAGGTGATCTTTGTAAAATGGATAATGAGGGAAATGTATATTACGTTGGAAGAACGAGTGATTTAATAATATCAGGTGGAGAAAAGATATTTCCTGAAGAAATAGAAGATGTTCTAAGAACGCATACAAAAATCAGCAACATTGCTATTACTGGTAGAAAGGATGATGAATGGGGTCAAATCATTACTGCTTTCATCACACTGGAACCGGGCGAAAAAATGACCTCGTCTGAAGTGTCTGACTTTTGTGTCTCCAAAATAGCCTCATATAAAAAACCACGTATAATACATTTTGTTGAGTCATTACCCCTAACCAAAGCTGGAAAACTTGATCGAACCGAAATCAAAAAGCTTGCCGATTCTATTAATATGAAATAATATAAAGAAAAGGAATGGATTATACTTTTCTTAAAAATATAATTAATTATTTTTAATAGTTTTATGATCGAGACTTGCTACAAATGTGGAATGATACGTGCAACTAAAGATTTAGTCTTGCAAGAAGACGGAGACTACATATGTTTTTCATGCTGGAATAAATATAATCGAGTTAAAAGTGAGAAAACAAAGGAGAAATGAGCTTTACTTACAATTTTATAAACATTTAATCATAAGAAATAAGAAAGGTATATTTTTCAAGGTTAAACTTTTTTATTTTAATCTGATCTTTTAATTCTTTTTTTGGAACAAGAGGCATCTTGATAACAATTTTATATTTATCTAAATAAAAATTATTATAAAAAACATTCTCAAATTTATCCCAATCAATGAATTTTTGAACAGTAATCTGATTATTTTTTACTGTTGGGAGTAAAGACATAGCCATTATTCTAATTTTTACAGAAATTTATTCAATTTTTATTATAGTATAAAATTGTTATTTTAACCCTTATGGAACGCTGGAATTGTATTGAAATAATATATAAATGATTATTTCTGAATGGTCGCTGAAATCTGTAGCATTATTTGTATAATAAATTGTATATTTAAATGTTTCTCTAATAATATTTAAAGCAAGATTAATCGCTTAACATAAAATATTAGCATTTTATTCAAGAAACTTAATAATCCATGCTATTTTTTCATAAAAACAATATTTATTATATTTTTTGTTAATATCAACATTAATATTAGATAAATATAACTTTGAAACTCAATTTCGATAGATTTTTTAATTTTGATTTTATTAAAATTTAAAAGAAATCTAAAGAATGAATATGGGAACTGGTTTTTTTGGAAAAGTTTTATGGATTAATCTTACAGAAGAAAGTTTCGAAGAACTTCTAATACCCGAAGAGACTTATCGTCAATATCTTGGAGGATATGGATTAGCTGTAAAGTTAATTTATGAGACAATGCCAGCGAGAATTAATCCTTTAGATCCTGAATCGATTTTTGGTTTTTTTCCGGGGTTACTTACAGGGACTGCAGCACCGTTTTCTGGAAGGTATATGGTTGCAGGAAAATCACCTTTAACAGGAACCTGGGGAGATTCTAATAGTGGTGGGAGTTTTGGTCCTGAAATAAAGAAATGCGGTTATGATGCTATTATTTTCAAAGGTGTTGCAAAAACACCCAAATATGTTTTAATTCAAGAAGATAAAAAGGAATTACTTGAGGCTTCAGGTATTTGGGGTTTGGATATAATTGAAACGGATTTCAAATTGAAAGAAAAGCATGGTAAATTCATTAAAACTGCTGCAATTGGACAGGCTGGAGAAAATTTATCAAAAATTTCAGGTATAGCTAATGATAAAGGTCGAATTGCTGCTCGAGCAGGATTAGGAGCAATTATGGGATCAAAAAATCTGAAAGCACTTGTTTTAAAAGGAAATAATAAGATATCAATCTATAATAGAGATAAATTTTTAGAGTTAGTGAAAAATTATAATGAAAGTAGAACACAGGAAGCACCAAATAGATTAATTAGATCAATTTTAAAAAATGTTCCTAGATTAGCTAAAACTATACGCAGATTTAGAATAGGGTTTGCAGGGCCTCCAAAAATGATAAGAGAAATCTATAAATCATTTGGTACAAGCGTTGGAAACACAATTTCAGCTGAAACAAATGATTCTCCAATAAAAAATTGGAATGCTATAGGGATGTATGATTTTCCATTTAATAAATCACAGAATTTATCTGCAATAAAGATACAAAAATACAAAATCAGAGAGTATGGATGTTTCAGTTGTCCAGTTCAATGTGGTGGAATTTTAAAGGTTCCAGAAATCAATCTAGATGAAACACACCTTCCAGAATATGAAACCTGCTGTTCGTTTGGTGCTCTTCTACTTAATCATGATTTAATATCTATATTTGAAATAAATGACTTATGCAATAGAGCCGCTATAGACACAATTTCTACTGGTGCGACTATAGCGTTTGCGATAGAATGTTTTGAGAACGGACTGTTAACTCAAGAAGAAACTGATGGTTTAGAACTGACCTGGGGAAACTCAAAAGCCATTGTAGAATTATTAAAAAAAATAATTGATCGGGAAGGAATTGGGGATATTTTAGCTGATGGAAGTAAAATAGCAGCAGAAAAAATTGGGAAAGAGTCCATAAACTATGCTATTACCTCTTTAGGTTCAGAAATTGCTATGCATAATCCAAGAGTATTTCCTTCCCTAGCTTTCACATATAATTATGATCCAACACCGGGAAGGCATACTGCTGCTAGTATTGATTTCATTGATATAGGGCCTATTAATAAATTTCAGAAAGGATTTAGACTACCAAAAGGTTGGAAAAAGAATGAAAAAAAAAAGCAAGTAGGACAAATGCTAACCACCTGTTTTCATCAAGTTATAAATAGCGCTGGTTTATGTATGTTTTCAACACTATTCGGGTCATATCCCTTTTTAGATCTTATTAATATGCTTACTGATTGGAATATTAATGTGGATGACTTAATAAAAATCGGACTTAGAATTCAAACTCTTCGACAAGCATTCACTATACGTGAAGGAGTAGAAGTCGCTAATAATAATCTACCTGGTAGAGTTACTGGACACCCTCCAGATAAAAGAGGCCCAACAAAAGGCATATCAATCGAATATGAAGAATTTTTTAAGGGGTATTGTAGCGAAATGGGTTGGAATCCTGAGAATGGATATCCATTAAAAGAAACTCTTGAAGAACTCAATTTAGGATTTGTTATAAAGGATTTATATTGATTCATGATTTTTTAAACCTATATTTAAAGAGATTTTATTTTTTACTTTTATAAAGGTTAATGATTTAAAAAATGAAAAATTCAACCAAAACAGATTTGAAATCATTCATCCAAAATGATATAATTAAAAACATCAAAAAAATAAAAGCAAAGCATGCACCAATCTCTGAGATTGTCGATAATATTCCAAAAACCTTAGCTATAGAAAAAATTTATGATTTACGTGAAAATTATAAAAATTTTTACTTCTTTATTGCTAAGAATTTCTCAAAAACACCAAAATTAAGGTATTTTTTAGGTATTTCATTAGCAAATAGTAGTTCTGATTTGTTAGTTCAATTAGCGAGAGATTTTGCAGTTAAAAATGATTTCAAACTAATTCAATATTCAATTTTTCCAAAGTCACTTCGAATCCAATTACTATTATTAAAAGAAATTAAAGAAGTTGAGGACCATACTGCTCTTATTGAAAAATTGAAGTTTTATAGAACAGAATTTCGTAATAAATTAGGAAAAGTAAGGAATTTAGTAGAAAATGAATAATTTTTAAGTATATACACAATAATTATATTAATCACTATAATTGTTTAGATTTTAAATTCCAAACTAGTTTTAAAATAATAAATGGGTTGAAATAATGTCATTTCGAGAAAATACGGTGAAGATAGTAAGCACTCTTGGTCCTGCTTCAAGTTCAAAAGAAATGCTTAGAAAATTAATTGACACAGGAGTTGATATTTTTAGATTAAATTTCTCACATGGATCTCATGAGGAAAAACGAGAATTAACTGATAGAATAAGAGAAGTAAGTGAAAATCTTAGATATATTGGAATTTTAGCTGATATTCAAGGACCGAAAATTAGGGTTGGAAAATTTAAAGAAGATCAGGCATATAGCTTAGGAATTGGTCATGAAGTAAAAGTTTATGAAAAAGAAATTGAAGGTGATCAAACTCAATTTTCAATTCCTTTAGCGGGCTTTCTTAAATCAATAAGTGTTGGTGATTCTTTTTTTGTAAACGACGGAATTATTAAGATTAAAGTTATCAAGAAAGAATCTGATCATGTTGTAGGAGAGGTTTTGTCAGGAGGAACGATTAGTAATCGAAAAGGAGTTAATATTCCTGCTGGAGAATTATCTCAAAAAGTTCCAACTGAAAAGGATATTAAAGACCTTGAATTTATCGCAAAACTTGATCCCGAATATGTTGCTATTTCATTTGTATCAGGAGGAGATGATGTTTTGCATGTTAAAAGAATACTTGAAAACTATGGAAATTCTAAAATTAAATTAATTTCAAAAATCGAGCGACCTGTTGCATTAACCAAATTTGATCAAATCTTAGAAGTTAGCGACGGAATCATGGTTGCCAGGGGTGATTTAGGTGTTGAAATAGATCCAGATAAAGTACCTTTATGGCAAAAGGAAATGATTTATAAAAGTAATCGTGAAGGAAAACCTATTATTGTTGCAACTCAAATGCTTGAATCAATGGTTTCTAACCCCATACCTACTAGAGCAGAGGCAAATGATGTCTATAATGCTGTAATGGATGGAGCAGATGCAGTTATGCTTTCAGCAGAAACAGCAGTGGGAAAATATCCTATTAATGCAGTCCAATATATGAATCAAATTGCAAAGACGGCAACTGAAAACATGCCAAAAAGGACTCCGGATGAATTCGATTCAGATAGACTAACTCATACTCAGACTCTTGGACATGCTATCTATTCATTAGCGTCTGAAATGGAGGCATTAAATTTTAGAGGTAAAATTTTAGTGATTACAAGAAAAGGTTATGGAGCTAGAATGATTGCGAAATACCGACCTCCTTTACCGATTATTGCAATAACCCCGCATAAAAGAACTGCTAGGGAATTAAATTTGGTATGGGCGGTTCAAGGTATTCAAATTGAAAATATTGATTTTTTTAACATGGATGCTGAAGCAATAATAGAGCAATCGGTTAAACACGCTGTTAATAATAAATTGCTAGATGAAAATGAACATGTAATAATTCTATTAGTCTCAAGAAAATTTGAACGTAGAGGAAACTTAGTAGGTTTATATTATGTAGGAGAAATACTTGAATCAAAAACTTAAAAATAGTAGAAAAGTGAAATAGTTAAAATAACATTTTCAATTTTAATAATTGCTGGCCCAAAACCATACAATTGGAAAACTGAAAAACAAAAATTAATTTCTCTTTCTTTTTTTTTTCAGTTTTAAAAGAAATTCTAAGACTATTATTGTATTTATATAAACCTATTTTTTTAACTCATGTAATAATTAAAATCAGAATGGAATAAAATGTATAATTCTCTTAAGAAATTTAATAATAAAATATATACAGGCATGAAAATAGGGAATTCTCATTACTGGAATTACACTAATGCAAAATGGTATGAAACTAAATTAGAGCCTGATAAGTGGGAATTTCAATTTGAAAGTATAAAAACAAGGAATAAACCTGCCCCGAATAATACTGGAGCTTCTATAAATACAAAATTTCACTGGTATATAATCGCTGACCAGATCGCAACTAAAATTGATAATAATTCTTATATGACTTCTATGAAAGGTGTAAAATTTAAAATAGGTCATAAACGTCCCTATTGGAAGAATTTTAGTTATAACTATCCAAATCAGCAAAAGTATACGGAAAAAGTAATAAAAATACTTGAAGAAATCCTTTTCAAGCTGAAAAGAAAATGATTTATTCTTATCGATAGATAATAGAAATTAGTCTGGATTTTATAATTTTAACTAATTTTTACAGTTCTTTGAAATTTTACATATTTACTAATCCCTGAATATTCTATTTCAAAAGAATCTTGTTTTATATTTTGATAAACTATAATCTCTTTAATATCTGATTTTAATATTGGAGCTTTATATTTCTCCTTAAATATAATAAAACCATTTAAATTTTTAGCATAATTTAATAATTGAGAATCATCAATTGTTCCTATTCGGCTTGTTAAACAATGGTATTTATTATCGAAAAATATTATCTCACATAGAACTTCCGATATATAATTCATGAAATAAATTTAAATCAGAACTATTTAAAGGAAAATAATTCAAATAAACCGAAATTAATATAGTGTCCGTAATTAATAATAGAAATATTCTGTTTCTATTTTAGGTTGATATTTTATTTTCAAGCAATAACAATGACAACAGTATAATTCAATATAATCGCATTCCCAAATTTCGGTTAAATGTTGAATATTATTAGAGTTACCATTTTTAATATAACTCTCATAATCCAAATCCTTTTCACATCTAAAACATTTTCTTATTCGCATAGATATGACAAAAATTATTTAAAAATCATATAATTTGAATCAAAATTGTTCATAATGAACAATTTTCTCAATAGATTTTCTTTCTTTTACTTGTCCTTTTGGTTTAATTGGATAACCTAAAGGTGTTATTCCCATTACTTTATATTTCTTAGGGATATTTAACACTTTTTTAACTTTTTCCTCATTAAAATAACCTATCCAACAAGTTGCTAATCCCTCTGCTGCTGCTGCTAAAATTAAATGTTCAAAACAAATTCCAAAGTCAACTGCATAGTATTTTTCGCCACTTTTGTTTGTACCAGAACCATTCGGGGAAATAACGCCAACTATGAACATTGGGGTTTCAATAAACTTTGGGTCTTGTTCAATCGCATTCCAAACAGCTTTAACATTTTCAGGGGCTTGTACTACAATATAGTGAACACCTTGTAAATTTGCCCATGTTGGTGCTAAACGCGCTGCTTCTAATATTCTTTCAATTTTTTCTTTTTCTGGCATTTCTGGTTGATAAGTTCGGAAGCTCCTTCGGTTTCTTACTACTTCATAAAAATCCATATTAAATCTCTCTATACATTTTCAAGTTTGAAAAGAGAAAATTAATTCTAAATTTTTAACTTTTCTATGTTGTAATTTCTATATAAATAAAAAAAAAAAGTTCAAATAATTATCTCAATTTACCTTAAGTTTAATATAATCAGTTTATTTATTTTTTTAGATTCTGATCTTCTTTCACGCTGTTAAATAATTCACTTCCACACCTAGTACAGTTTTCTTCATACCAAGAAAAAGGATGGTTACATTTAGAACACAACCAACGTTCTTTTTGTTGTTGTAACCACTCCTGAACTCCAATTTCATCAATTTCTTTTAGACTCTGAGCAGCAACATTATGATGTGCTAGATTATAGGACTCAATTCTTTTAAATTGCTCACAAGGGTATTCAGAACATAGATTGCAAAATTCTATATTTTTTGATTGAGCACATGGGCGAATTTTACATCCCTGACAGTTTTCAAATAAAATATCACTTTTACAACCGTGACATTTAAAGTCCATATCACGAATAGAACTTAACCATTCATTAGGAATGCAATCTGTACGATTCTGATTATAGGCAGTCATAATAAAACATGCCCCACAATAAAGACCGCAATACGCATCTAATTTATATGTCATAGATCATCAATATTTAGATTTTAAAATTGAGAAAATATTAAATTAAGGAGTAAGTTGTCTTTTAAATCTTCTAAAAAAAAAATAAATATTCTCAATATTGAATAAACTTCATTTAATACACACACACAAATCTTTACATTATAGATAAATTATTGAAAATTCCTTTACAATAGTTTAATTTCCTCTTTTTTTTTTATTCTTTACAAATAGAATAGATAAATAATAAGAATCCATAAGATTAATTAGATATCCACTTTTTAATAGAAACTTATTAAATTTGAATAACAAAAAAGAGTGAATTTTAGAAATGATAAAGAAACAATTAATGCAAATTATAAACTTTATTGGATTTATTGCAACTGTGGTTGTTAATTTTCTCGCAGTAGGTCTTCCTATCAATGATAAGACCACACAAGAATTATCAGACAATCTTCCAAATTTATTCGTCCCAGCAGGTATAACATTCTCGATTTGGAGTGTAATCTATATCTTATTGGGTATCTTTTCAGTTTATCAGGGAAAAGATCTCTTTAAATCAGAAAAAGAAGATTTAACTTTTCTAGATAAGATTAGCTACTTCTTTATTCTAAGCAGTATTGCAAATGTCTTATGGATTTTATTCTGGCATTATGAACAAGTTTTGATCTCTCTTATCATTATGTTTGTGCTTTTTGCTTCTCTCCTGTTATTATATCTTAGATTAGGGATAGGAAAGGAAGAAGTATCAAAGCAAGAGAAGAGATTTATCCATGTCCCCATTAGCGTATATTTTGGTTGGATTACCACTGCCACTGTCGCAAATATCACAGCGTTCTTAGTCTCAATCAACTGGAATGGATTTGGCATCGCTGAAGAAATCTGGGCCGTTATCGTATTAGTTGTAGTTGCCTTAATTTACGTTCTAACAGTATTGCTCCGCAAAGATGTTGTCTATGGTCTTGTTGGCATATGGTCTACTTTGGGGATTTTCATAAAACAAATATTCGAACAGCCAATTATATCGAGTCCTGTTGTAGGATATACCGCTTTGATTGTCTTAATAGTGATTGGAGTAGCGATAGGAAAAGTAATTTTTGACTATTATAGAAAATAATTTTTTTTTTCTTTTTTTAAAAATTAGAGATTTGGAATTTAATTATTTAGAAATATTTCAACTCCATTATTTTTCATTTTATCGAGAATTTTAGTATTATTTGAGTCACTCCTTATAGGATTTGAACTTAAATCTAAATGTTTTAAAGATGATAGATTTATCATGAATTCTGGAATAATCTCAATTTTATTGTCGCTTAGATCTAACCTTTCAAGTTTATGTAAATTGTGTAATGCATCAATGCTACTTATTTTATTTCTGCTTAGATCCAAGCGTTTTAATTCGCTTAAGTTATCCAAACCATCAATTTTTAAAATATTATTTCCTCTTAATTCTAACTCTTCTAAATTGATGAGTAATTCTAACCCTTTGATTTCTGCAATTTGATTTGCCTCTAAATGAAGTTTTCTTAAATTAATTAGATTATCTAAACCTTCGATTGCCTTAATATTATTCTTTTCTAAATAGAGACCTTTCAAGCCAGTAAGTTTCTTTAATCTTTTTATATCACTGATCCTATTTATGCTATAACTCTCTAAATACAGAGTATTTTGACCAATTGCAACTTTTTTACCATTAACTTTTATATAATCCATAATATAATGACAATAATTTGAATTTTTTAATAAATCCTCTAAAAAATATAGAAAAAATCTTTCTTAGGGCTATAATTTAAAAGACAAGAGCTAAATTTTTAAATATATTTCCATTTTGTTTTAAAAAAAAATTCTCCTTTCTCTCCATTTAACTATACTTAAGGTTGTTTTTTGTTTATTTCTCAAAAACGTAACCTTTAAATAGGCAAATTAATATTGTTATATTAAAGTATGTAAAGTCTTTCTTGACAAGAAAACATTACATATAAAAAATGGAGTTTAAAACTCAAAAAATAAAAAAATGACGTATAAATTAAGAAACGAAAGGGGAGATATAAGACCTATGACATTTGAAGAATATTTTGATAGATTTAATGGTAATCGCGGTTTTTCACGTGAATTGTCAAATCAAATATTAGTTCAAAGAAGTGATTATAAACTTCTTAAAGCAAAGGCAGATAAGTATGAGGCATTAGTGGAAGAGCATAAAAAAATAAAGACTCAAAACGACCGTTTATTGAAAGAACTTGATGATATGAAAGATGATAGTAGAAAATTCAAGGAATTGATGGAAGAAAAGGAAAAATTTTTGAACTCACTTTTACGAGTACGGGCAGATTTTGAAAATTATAGAAAGCGTTCTGAGAGAGAAAACAGCCGGTATAAAGAGTATGTTACAGAGACTATTTTAAAGAAATTAATTGAACATTATGATGATCTTGCTCGAGCACTTAAATTAATTGAGATGCTTGATAACATGGAAGGTATTAAAAACGGATTTGAAATAATAGTGAAGAAGTTTGAAAAACTTCTTTTTGAAGAGAATGTGAAACCAATGAATTCGGAAGGTGAAAAATTTGATCCATATAAGCATGAAGCTATACTAGTTGAAGAAGGTAGAGATGATCTCCCAGAAAACACAATTTTAGAAGAAATAACTAAAGGTTATTATATAAAAGATAAGATTTTAAGACCTGCGAAGGTCAAAATCTCAAAAAAATCAAAATTATATAAATAAAAAACAAAAAGGAGTGAAAAAATATGGGAAAAATAATAGGAATTGACTTAGGAACGTCAAATTCTGCAGCAGCAGTATTAATTGGTGGTAAACCAACAATTATTCCAAGTGCTGAGGGTTTAACCTTGGGTGGCAAGGCATTTCCCTCTGTAGTTGCTTTTACGAAAGATGGTCAGAGATTAGTTGGAGAACCTGCAAGAAGACAGGCAATTTCAAATCCAGATCGCACAATTACAGCAATCAAAAGGAAGATGGGTACATCTTACAAGGTAACAATTGATGGAAAGGATTATTCACCTCAAGAAATTTCAGCAATGATTCTGAGGAAAATCAAGGAAGATGCCAGTGCTTATTTAGGGGAAAAAGTGACTGATGTAATAATTACTGTACCAGCATATTTTAACGATAATCAAAGACAAGCTACAAAAGATGCGGGAAGGATCGCTGGATTGAATGTGAAACGTTTAATTAACGAACCCACTGCTGCAGCTGTAGCTTATGGCTTAGACAAGAAAAATGCTAGATTAAAAATCGCAGTATTGGATCTTGGTGGTGGTACTTTTGATGTGACGATAATGGAGATGGACAATCAAGTATTTGAGGTAATTTCTACAGCAGGAGATACTCAATTAGGAGGTACAGATATGGATAAGATACTTGTTGATTATTTAGTTTCTGAGTTTCAAAAAGATCAAGGTGTAAACATAAGAGGAGATTCTATGGCAATGCAACGTATTCTCGAAGCAGCAGAAAAAGCTAAAATTGAATTATCTACATCTATTACAACAGACATTAATTTACCTTACATCACAGCAACTAGCGAAGGTCCAAAACATCTTAATATGTCACTGACACGAGCCAAATTAGAACAACTAATTGAACCAGTATTAAAGAGATTGGACACTTCAATCTTAAAAGCTTTACAAGATGCTGGAATGGCAAGAGGAGATATTGATAAGATAATTTTAGTTGGTGGTCCAACAAGAATGCCCGTTGTTCAGAAGAAATTTGAAAATTTACTAGGTAAACCTCCAGAACGTAGTATTGATCCAATGGAATGTGTCGCGATGGGTGCTTCAGTTCAAGGCGGAGTGTTAACTGGTGAAGTTGAAGATTTATTATTACTCGATGTGACACCCTTATCGTTAGGAGTTGAGACACTAGGCGGAGTTTTTACGAGATTAATTGAAAGAAATACTACAATTCCCACCAAAAAAGCAGAAACATTTTCGACAGCAGCAGATAATCAACCTGCAGTAGAAATTCATGTATTACAAGGTGAAAGACCAAGGGCAGCAGACAATATAACATTAGGAAGGTTTCATTTGAATGGCATTCCACCAGCGCCAAGGGGAGTGCCACAGATCGAAGTAACATTTGATATTGATCAAAATGGGATCCTCAATGTTTCAGCAAAGGATAAAGGTACTGGAAAAAGTCAATCAATAACAATCACTGCATCCACAAAGATGTCTGATGATGATATTGAACAAAAAATTCGAGAAGCTGAGAGAAATGCTGAAGAAGATCGTAAATTCCAAGAGTTAACAGAAGCAAAAAACCATGGAGAATCATTAATTTACCAAACTGAAAAGCTACTTAAAGAAAATGAAGGTGTAATTGGAGACTTAAAATCAAGTATCCTTAATAAGATTTCTGACCTAAAAAGTGCGATGGAATCTGATGATGTCAGTCGAATTAAAAGTGCTACAGAGGCTTTACAGAATTCATTACATGAAGTTTCATCTCGAATGTATGGACAACAACAAGGACCTACTCAAGGAGCCTATCAAGGTGCCCCACCTGGAGGTATGGGAGATGTCCCACCGGGTGCAACATACGGAAAAACTCAAGATGAGATCGAAGAGGAGCAGTTCAGAAGAGCTACAGGTCAAGATGATAATGTAGTTGATGCTGAGTATGACTAAGTCCGTGTTTTTTTTTAATTTTTTTTTTTTAAAATAAACGTTAAACAAATTTTTTTTTACGATTATGTGAAGAGGTTGTAAATTATGGCAAAAGATTATTATAAATTATTAGGTATAAATAAAGGAGCTTCAAAGGAAGAAATTAAGAGAGCATTTCGTAAAATGGCTCGAAAATATCATCCTGATGTTAATCCAGATGAGCCAAAATCAGGAGAGAAATTTAAAGAGATAAATGAAGCTTATACAATATTAAGTGATGATAAAAAAAGAGATATGTATGACAGGTTTGGGGTTGTAGAAGGAGACACATCTTCCTATCAAAATTGGGGTGGAACTCCTGGAGGAGGAAGTGTCCATCGAAGTCCAGATGGTACAACCTATTATTATTCTACGTCGGGTTCACCAGGAGGATTTGATTTCAATGAAATTTTTGGCAATCGTAATAATTCTGGAAGTAGAGGCGGTGGATTCGATTTTTTTAACGATTTAGGAGATATTTTTGATGTTTTTAATAGAGGAGGAATGGGAAGTACAAGGGCAAGATCTCCAAATTATAGTAATCGCCCTAGAGAAGGAGATGATTTAAGATATGATATGGAAATAGATTTTATGGATGCCTTTAATGGAGGAAAGAAAAAAGTTCAATATAAAGATCCTGCCACAGGTCAAATGAAGAATTTAAATGTAAACATTCCAAGAGGTATCAAAAACGATCAAAAATTACGCCTAAAAGGCAAAGGTATGCCTGGTGAAAACGGAGGTTCTCAAGGAGATCTATATATAGCAGTACATATTAGAAAGCATCCTAAATTTGAAAGAAAAGATGATGATATTTATGTTATACAAGAAATTCCTTTCACTACAGCGGCACTCGGAGGAAAAATTCAAGTTGAAGGAGTAGAAAATACATTAAATGTATCCGTACCTCCAGGAACTAATGACTCGTCATTATTAAGACTAAAAAATCAAGGATTTTATAAAATAAACTCAAATGAAAGAGGAAATTTAATGGTTAAAATCAAGATTAAAGTCCCTGAAAAATTAAATAAGAATCAGAGAGAATTATTAGAAAAATTACAAATGCTAGGTGTTTAAATAATTATTAGAAAAAAAAAATGGAATGTTGTAGATATATTAAGAATTGGTCTACAATTGTTTTATAATTTTAAATAAAATAAGTATATTGAGGTTCTTAAAATGGGGTTAAATACTAAAAATAATGTGTTGGTTAATATTTGTCCCGAATGTGGAGGATCAATAATTCCATTAATGAACACTGGAGATGTTGTATGCAATCAGTGTGGATTAGTAATTAATGAGAAAAATGTAGATTTTTCGCATAATGGGAGAAGAGCTTATACTAGTCAAGAAAAAAATAATAGAGAACAGACTGGTGCTCCAATTTCAATATTATTACCAGATATGGGATTAAGCACAACTATAGACAGAAGTAAAATAAACAATCCGGATTTAAAGAGAGCTGCCAAATGGAATACACGCATAACATGGCAAAAAAGAAACTTATTAATAGCATCCACAGAATTAAAAAGGATT
This sequence comes from Promethearchaeota archaeon, assembly GCA_019058425.1. GTDB lineage: Archaea > Asgardarchaeota > Lokiarchaeia > Sigyniarchaeales > SOKP01 > Loki-b32. Next base: position 16,229 of record JAHPYZ010000018.1, on the reverse strand, counting down.
AGTACTAATTTGAATTTACCTAACTATGTAAGAGAGGATGCAATGCGGCTATATAAAGAAGCTTTTAAAAAAAAATTGTTAAGGGGAAGATCGATTAATGCAATGGTTGCTGCGTGCTTATATTTAGCATGTAGAAGAAAAAAAATTCCAAGAACACTTCTAGAAATAACAAATGAAGCATCTGCAAATGCTAAAGATGTAAGGAAAAGTTATACTACCTTAATCAGGGAATTTAATTTAAAATCACCTTCTACTGATCCTATATCCCTTATTCCAAGATATATTAATGAATTAGGATTAAATTCAGAAATAGAACAATTAACAACTAAAATTCTAAAAGCTTATAGTTCAAAATATTCTGTTAGTGGAAAAGACCCAAAAGGCATATGTGCTGGTGCTATATATTTAGCCTGCAGAATAAGAAATAAAGAAACTACACAACAACAAATTGTAGAATCTGTGGGGATAACAGAAGTAACTCTTCGTTCAAGATATAAGGAATTGAAAAATAAGCTAAATGTTACAATTCCTACTTAGAATCTTTTTTTAATGTAGATCTAAATAGTAGTTTAAAATATATTCAGGCATCGATATTTATATTAGTATAGATATTTCATTATGTATACCAAATTTAAATTTAAATCATAATCATTTTGATTATAAAATGGTTTCATACAAAGAATTGGGATTATCAAATACAAAACGAATGTTTAACGTTGCTCTCGAGAGAAAATTTGCAGTTCCAGGATATAATTTTAGTAATTTAGAGCAACTACAGGCTATTATTATAGGTTGTGGGGAAACTGATTCACCAGTGATACTCCAAAACAGTCCAGCAGCTGGTGAATATGCCAATCGGGCAATGGTAAGATATTTAGTGCAAGGAGCAGTAGCAATGGCAAAAGATTTGGGATTTAAAATCCAAATTGCTTTACATCTAGATCATGGAAACTCATTTGAATTAGCAAAAGTCTGTGTAGATGATGGTTTTTCAAGTGTAATGTTCGATGGAAGTCATCTTGAATATGAAGAAAACATCAAAATTACTAAAAAAATCGTGTCTTACGCTCATGAAAGAGAAGTAAGTGTGGAAGCAGAACTGGGTGTTATTGCAGGTATTGAAGGCCATGTAAAAGCAACTGAGCATTTTTATACTGACCCAGATCAAGTAGAAGATTTTGTAAACAGGACTGGTTGTGATTCATTAGCAATAGCAATCGGTACTTCCCATGGAGCCTATAAATTTAAAGTAGAAAAAGAGGAAAACATACCAGAATTACGATTTGACATTCTTCAAGAAATTAAGAAACGTTTAGAAGGATTTCCAATTGTTTTGCATGGATCATCATCAATACCACAAAAATATGCTAATATAATAAATGAATATGGAGGTACATTATCAAAAGCATTTGGAATACCTGAAGCTCAATTGAAGAAAGCAACTCAATATGGAGTCTGTAAAATCAATATAGCAACCGATAGTCGAATGGTTTTTACAGCTATGATAAGAAAATATCTAGCTGAGAATCCCGATCAAATTGGCCCAAGACAGTACTTAGGTTTAGCGCGTCAGGAGTTGATTGATATGATAAAACAAAGAAATAAAGATACGTTGGGCTCAGCAGGACAAGCACAATATATTTAAAAAAAACACTTATCCTTTTTCAATGACTATTCCTGTCCCACCTTTAGGATATTGAAAATTTATAGCGCCAGCATCACAAACTTGATAGCAAGCAGCACACTCTAAGCATTTCGATTGATATTCGTCTATAATATAGATCTTTCCCTCTTTTTTTCGCCATAAATTCATAACACATATAATTAAACAACGTTCACAATTATTACACTTGTCATAATCTATCGAAATGAAGTCACCTGTATTTGGAATTCTTTTTGTCAATCCTTCAATTTCTATGTTCATAATTATTATCCCCCTCTTTTTCTCTTTTTCTGTGGAAGCATATCTAAAAGTTTAGGCAACACTTTCATGATTTTCTTAGGATCCATTATTTTATCCAAGTCATCTTCAAAAATTTTTGCAATTAAAGGAAAAACGTATGTCATTATAAATGGAGTAGCTTTTGGCATGTAAGATTTGACATGGCTCACAATTTGACGTACCCTCTTGGCATGGGGTTGAGACCAGTCAAAAATACCACCCAAAATTTCCATTATCATTGGAACAAACCAAGACATTGTTTCTTTTGGGCTAAATGGTAAAGCACTCCATATTTTCCATAATTCATAACCGGCTTCAAATTCTTTTCCAATACTTGATTTTTGCCATTCCTCATCAAATTTTTTAAGAATTGCTTTAGATACATCTCCAGATGGTATTACTACAGAAGCTACTTCTGCGGCTATCTTACCTGTTACCATAGCAGGATAGATTCCTTCTGCCTCTAGAGGACATGGAAAACCACCAGCGTCTCCAATTAAGATAACGCCATCAGCATGGGTATTATATGGATAATCTAACCAAGGAAGTAGGTGTGCTTGAAGCTCTCGTGGCTTAGCATCGAGGATTTTTAACAATCTTTGATAATATTTTAGATTAATGACACGATTTAAATAATATAATGGATTTTTATCCCACCAATTCATCCAGTTCCCAAATCCTTGATGAAAACCATCATTAAAAAAAACCTGATATGACGCTGGAAAGTTTGAACCCCACCAAACTGCTAAGGTTTCATCACCCATAATGTCAGAGATTTTATCCGGAGGTGCTTGAAAATCGTACTGTAGTGTTAATGTAACTTGATCATGAGTCCATTTATTTCTCAAGCCAGATTTTTGTGCCACAGTTGATATAACTCCATCAGCACCAATAACAATGGGAGCACTATATTTTTCTCCATTCTCATCAATCACACCACGCACCTTGCCATCTTCCTTCAATAAATCTATAATTAATGTAGAATTTTTTAATTCTGCGCCAGCATCAGTGGCTAATTTTGCAATCCAAGGATCAAACTCACTACGGTATACATTCATAGTAATCCATGATTTCGCTGGTTCATATGAAACAGATTCTGTAGGTCGTGCCATAATATAGCCTGCCACAATGTCATCTTTATTTACAAAATAATTACGCGATGCAGCTCCAGCTCTCATTGAGGGACATTTATCAGGAGTTAAACCTTTCATCATTTCAGGGAAATCTCTAAACATGCGTGGTCCCAAACCGCACCCTGAAGAATTTTTTTCCCCTGGCTTACGACTACGCTCAAAAAAAATTGTTTTTAATCCTTTTTCCGCAGCAGTTTTTGCGGCCATAGAGCCTCCTGGTCCGGCACCAACTATAATTAAATCAAAAGTCTTCATTAAAAATCCCTAAATAAACATCGTTTAGAATAATAATTGAATAATAATGCTCTTTTGGTATTTAAAAATTTAGTTTTTTATGGAAATTTCTTGATAGAGAGAAATATTTTAGGAAGAAAAGATTTTCATTCTTGAATATTAATATGATTGAAGAACAGATTTATCAACAATTAGTTAGAATCTTTGGATCGAAATTAATTTCTAAAGATCCCGAATTATTAGATGAATATTCCACTGATTTAAGTTTGGTTGAAGGGAAAAAGCCAAAATATGTAATATGGCTAAATAAATCAAAACAAATTGAAAAACTCATAAAATTAGCAAATTCTGTAGGATTTTCAATTATTCCAGTGAGCTCTAGTTCACCCATACGGTATCATGGAGATACTATTCCACAAAAAGATAATTGTATTATTGTTGATTTATCTAGGATGAATAAAATCCTCAATATTGATAGAAAAAATAGAGTAGTCATGGTTGAACCCGGAGTAGTATTTAGTCAATTACTTCCAGTTCTTCAAAAGAAAGGATTAAGGTTAGTACAACCCCTACATCCACGGGATGGTAAATCTGTTCTAACAGCAGCTCTTGAAAGAGTGCCAACCACAATTCCTCGTTATCAATGGGATAGTTCAGATCCCTTATTATGTACTGAAGTGGTTTTTGGCACAGGAGATCTCTTTAGGACTGGTACTGCTGCAGGTCCTGGATCTATCAAGGAACAAAAAAAATCTGGTCAAGCTCAAACTAATCCAATGGGTCCAACTCAATTTAGTCCTTTCAGAATAATACAAGGAGCTCAAGGAAGTCTGGGAATAGTCACATGGGCTACCCTAAAATTGGAACTAAAACCTACAATTCAAAAAGTTATTCATTTCCAATCGGATAATCTTCAAGATTTATTGAAGATTCAACAAAAATTGTTAAAATACCGATTAGGGGACGAAATGTTAATTCTTAATAATATTAATTTTGCATGTTTAGTTAAACAGAAAATCGAACATATTAAAGAGTTAAGTAATTCACTGGCAGAATGGAACTTAATTTTTGTTTTAGCAGGTCGTGATACTTTAGCAGATGATAAAATATCTTATCAAGAAGGAGATATAAATCAAATAATTGCAGATCTTAAACTTGATCATTTAGAAAAAATAAGTCCTATTTCCGAAAGTGAAATAAATTATGCTTTAAGTGAATCAACTTCATATCCATGGCGAAATAGATTAAAAGGTAGCTTTCAAGATATTTTCTTTATCACGAGTTATGAAAGAATTCAAGAGTTTATTAACATAGTACAGAATGAAATGTCTGAGGATCTCGGTATATATATTCAAGCTATAAATCAAGGAACTTCTTATCATTGTGAATTTGATCTTCTTTATAATCCAAACAATAAAATCGAGTCTAGTTCGATTGAAGAAAAATTTATTAAAATTAGTTTAGAGTTAATGGAATCCGGAGCATTTTTCAATCGTCCTTATGGAGTTTGGGCAAAAGAAGTTTTTAAAAGACAGGAAGATTCCATTCAAAAAGCTTTAAGAAAAGTGAAGAAAATATTCGATCCTAATAATGTGCTAAATCCTGGAGTGTTATGTTTTGATCCTTAAATCAACCAATTTTCGAGTCCTTTTTGATCGAATAATTCAATTAAATTGAATTTGGTACTATTTTCGTTTTCAAAAATATTAAATATTTCTAATTTTATTATAAGAGAGTACCAATATTAGCCGAGTTTTTAATGATGAAACCACTTGTATTCTTAGTTGAAGATGATGAAGTTCTTGTAAAGAATTTCAAGATATTTCTGGAAATGAATGAATATGATTTAATAAATGCTATAAATGGAAAAAATGCATTGGAAGTTCTTTCGAATTTAGATAATCCTCCTGATATTATAATAAGCGACATTTTAATGCCTATAATGGATGGTTATGACTTTTATATGAAAGTTTCAGAAAATATAGAGTGGTCGAGAATTCCATTTTTCTTTTTATCTGGTAAAACTGAACCTGATGATGTTAGATTCGGTAAAATGCTTGGAGTAGATGATTACATTACAAAGCCTTTTAGTCCTATGGCTTTATTGGAAAAAATTTCAAAAAAAATTAAAGAGAGTAGAGAAATTAAAAAAAGCTCTAAACTGCTTGAGGAAAAGCTTAAAGACATCTTAAAGTATGAAGAACCATCTCTAGATACACGTAGTAAAGCAGATTTCTATTATCTTTTTTATTTGAGTTGGGATGATGGAAAAGGACCTGCAATATTAGATTATTTCCCTAAAAACTTAATACCATCACTTAATCTTGAAGAGCTTACTACTCAATTGTATTCTACTTTAATAAAAATATATGAGTTTGAACAGGTTCTTGAGAAAAATCAATTTATTATGAGGATTGTTAAGGATCTGATTGATGCATATGGTTTGATAGACAAAATTGAAGAAAATTCAATAATAGCTCCTAAAAGTGGAAAAGGAACATTTATGGTGTGTGCTATAACTCCAAATTTTCATTATCTAAATTCTGAAAGAATCAGAGAGATCCTGAAAAAAATTGCTTTTAATATAAAAGCAAAAAGAAATTGGAGTATAAAAGAATGTTGGGAAAAGCTTTTGCTAATTGTGTAAAAATTTATTTTCTCATAATAGAGTTGTATTTAGAAATTTTTTTAAATTTAATTTAAACTATTAGATTTCTTAATAGATATCATTTTATTTGATTCATCACTGTTAAAATCTAATATTTATTTAATTAGTTGTATGTATAAAAAGGGGATTTATTCTATTCTTGAATGAGCAAGAATATCAACAAATGATAAAACGCTGTTTACGCTGCTCTATATGTAAATGGATACCACAACTACAAATAAAAAGTCAAAAGTATGCTACAATTTGTCCTTCGATTGATATGTTCAATTTCCATGCATATAGTGGTGGAGGGCGTATAATAATAGCTTTAGCTCTAGAAATGGGACGCCTTAAACCTTCTCAAGATTTAATGGATATAGTATATAAATGTACTGAATGTGGTGGTTGTGCTGTTTCCTGTAAATTTCTAAATACTTTGGAACCACTTGAAATTATTGTTAAACTCAGAGAAAAATTAGTTTCCATGGGATATGGACCCATGCCAAAACAAAAACAATATATTAAATCGATAAAAAGCAACAATAATCCTTATAATGAACCTCATGAAAATAGGTTAGATTGGTTACCAAATGATATTAAGATAGATCCCAACGCCAAAACTATATATTTTGTAGGATGCACCTCATCGTACAGGAGAAATGAAATAGCTATTGCTACTGCTAGGGCATTAAATGCTGCGAATTATCCATTTAAAATTCTTACTGAAAACGAATTTTGCTGTGGAAGCCCTATCTTACGAACAGGAGATAAAAATTCATTTATAGATCAAGTAAACAAAAATATTGACATTATTGAAAATGAAGGAATAGAAACGGTTGTCTTTAGTTGTGCGGGATGTTTTGATACTTTTAAAGTGGACTATCCTTTAGAACGAGAGTATAATTTCAAAATACTCCATTCAACAGAATTATTTAATAAATTACTTGATACAGGGCAATTAAATTTAACAAAGGAAATACCGTTAAAAGTAACTTATCACGATCCTTGTCATTTAGGACGTAATTCTGAACCATATGAAGAATGGGATGGTGATGTATTACAGATGATACCTCTTGTATCTATCAATATGCCTGAAAAACCAAAGAGATGTGGAAAATTTGGAATTTATGATTCTCCAAGGAATTTGTTAAATAAAATACCAGGTCTTAATTTCATAGAAATGGAAAGAATAAAAGAGTATTCTTATTGCTGTGGTGCTGGAGGAGGTGTAAAATCAGCTTTTCCAGAATTTGCTATTAAAACTGCTATAAATAGGATTGAGGAAGCAGAGGATACAGGAGCAGAAATAATAACTTCAGCTTGTCCTTTTTGCTCTACAAACTTGAATGATGGAATTGTTGAAAAAGGTTCTAATTTGAAGTTTTATGATATAAGTGAGTTATTATTAATGGCAATAGAATCTTCAAGCAAATCAATTAAAGAGAAATCGATGGAGGTAACTTAATTGGTCTTGGAGAAAGAAATATTTAAAGAATTTGAAGACGTAGTTGGCGTAGGTAATATTGATGATAGTGATGTTATTACTAATGTATATGCTTATAACTGGTGTATGGAAATTATAAATTATATGGAAGGTAAAGAACCAATTCCCTTTTCTCCAGTTCCTAATGCGGTTATTATGCCATCAACTACCGAAGAAGTCTCAAAAATAGTAAAATTATGTAACAAATATGGGATAGTATTCAAAGCTCAAAGCACGGGACTTGGACCTTGGAATCAACCCTCTGTAGATAACTCCATAATCTTAGATCTACGCCGAATGAATAAAATTGTGAAAATTGATGAAAAAAACTTATATGCTGTAATAGAACCATATGTTAGTGGATCCCAGCTACAAGTTGAAATAATGAAATATGGGCTCAATTGTCACATGCCCGGTGCGGGACCTCAGGTTTCACCTCTTGCTAGCGCAACATCTATGAATGGTCCGGGTTTTACATCTCCTTCTACGGGACATAGTGCTAGAAACGTTTTAGCAGTTGAATGGGTATTACCAAATGGAGAAATTATGAGATTAGGTTCTTTTGGTCTAAAAAACAATCCAGATTTTTTTCATGGAGATGGTCCAGGACCTAGTTTGCGTGGTATCATGAGAGGTTGGGCGGGCACTAAATCAGGACTTGGTGTATTTACAAAAGTTGCTATAAAGCTTTTTCCCTACCCCTGTAAGACAGATTATAATATTAAAGGTTATTCTCCCAACTATGAATTTGATATTCCTGATTTTATGAAATTATATGTTATGGATTGCCGAAATTTCAAGAGACTCGAAGAAGTTATCTTGAGAGTAGAGGAAGAAGAATTATCTTTTATGTGTAGTTTTTTATCTGGTTTTGCAGTTATGGCGATTTTTTCTAACTCAATTGAAAGCCTAATGGATAAAATCCCAATAGGACAAATGAAAGCACCCTTAGTTGTAATTATAACAGCTCGTACAAGTGGAGAATTTGAGTATAAACAAAAGGTAATGGAATTTATAATACAGAAATTTAAACTAAAAAATATTATTGGAAAAATATATACTCCAAATCCTATCTTTTATGCTGAAGCCCTCCGTTCAAATTTGGGACTACATGGGTTTATAGCTACTGGAGGATTCCAATCGTCAAAAGGAGTTGCTGATACTGCAAATGTTTGTCTTCGAAGTACTAAATCGAATATTTCCTTAAAACAGGAGTTTCTCAAAAAAGAAGTAATTGCCAATGATTTTGGGGAGGGAACATGGATGTCATCATATGAATCAGGACATTATTTTCATATGGAATCCCCTACGATGTTTGATCAAACTGAAGAGAGTAGTGTGAAGGGAATGGCGGAATATATGGAGAAGAGCAACCAATTGGATTTATTAAAACATCTTGGTGCTCCGTTTTTCGTAGAAGGCACACGTATGCATGAACTATTTGGTCCTCATATGTCCAATTATCATATATGGCTAAGAAAAATTAAAGAAGCTTTTGACCCAAATAATATATCTGATTCTGGATTTTACATTTCACCACAAAACTAATAAAAAAATAGAGACTAAGAACAAAAATATGGTAGAATCAAACAATGTGAATAAAAAATTAAGGGGTTTCGCAGTTCTTATCAATAGTATCCTAGCACCTCTAAATGAAAACAAGATATATCAGGAAAAATTTAGAAATCTTACTGTTAAAATTCTCTTAAATGCTTCCAACTTAAATCATGCGGCAATTATTATAGTAAACAGGGGATTATTAAGAGTTGAGAGTGTTCCAAATAAACCAAAAGAAAATTTAAAAAAGCAAAAAATAGGGTGGAATGCCTATTTGGAGATGGATACGCAAACTTTCCTTGCTATTGCTATGAATCGCCTTTCTCTATTTGGAGTTGCAAAAATGTGGTTAACACGTAAAGTAAAAATGCGTGGAATAAGAAAATTACTCATTTTATTAAAAATTTTTAAATTTTTGACAAGTAATAGTGAATAAATTATATATTGATCTAAAAAAGGTGTAAGAAAAAGATTAATTATGAGTTCTAAAATTAAAGAGGCCTGGTTAGGCCCTGGCAGAAAAGATGGTCAAATTATACCCATCAAATCTAAAGATGATGCATTACACATTGATATGGAAAAAAAAGCAACCCGAGAATGGTGGTATTTTGATGCTCGTCTTGATAATAACTATACCGTAGTAGGATTTTTTCGAGCAAAACATGAACGAACTGGTAAAACCGGAGTTGAAATTACGATTTATAAACCAAATGGAGAAAAAATACAAAAAGTAATCGATTACCTTCATTCTGATCTTATAGCTTCTAATACTGTGCCAGATGTGCAAATTGGAAACAATTATGTTAAAGTTGATTATTCTAACAAAGAACTACCTATCTACGAAGTTTTCCTTGAAGAAGGTGACTATGGATTTCATTTAAAGTACGTTGCTAAAGTCCCTGGTTGGAAGCCTGGAAAAGGCTATATTGAATTTGGAAAATCAAATCAATTCGGATGGGTTGTAGCTTTGCCTCGAGCAGATGTTGAAGGTACTATTAAAGTAAATAATGAGACGATTCAAGTAAAAGGAATTGGATATCATGATCACAATTGGCTAAATTTCAATTTTGCGATGATAATTGATTATTGGTATTGGGGTAGAATTTATTCTGAGAGTTATACTGTGATTTTTGCTTATATCAAATGCAATAAAAAAATGGATAACTATCCAATAAAAGTTTTAATGCTAGCTAAAAATGAAAATATAATTCACAGTACTGGTGAATATGAATTAATTGAAGAGAATTTTGAATATAATGATAAAGCTGGCAATAAGTATCCAAAATTCCTAAAGTTTAATATAGGGAATCAACATGAAATTATTCTCGAAGTTCAGGATATCATAGATGCTGATAATTTACTTTATGAATTGGGATCTATCACACGTTTTCTAGCAAAAAATCTCTTAAAATTAAGACCAGGCTATTTTCGACTAAATTCAAAATTTCAACTTAGTATAATTAATGAGGGACAATTAGATATAGAAAAAGGAAGCACGCTTCACGAAATGGTTATCACAAAGTAAAAAAAAAATAAAGTATCAGAAATATTAATTTTTCTCCTCTAATGCTTTTTTTGGAAATAAACGCTTTTTTAATTTTACTATGCTAGTATCCATATCATATTCTACTAAACCTACTTTTGCTAATTCTTGAACTGAATGTAATACAAAAGCTCCTCCTATTCCCGTTGTAGTTTTTATTTGATCCCTTGTCATTTCTTCCTTTTCTCCATGTAACGTCATTAAAATTCTATAATGCGGCTGTCCTTGCCATATTTCTGACACCAAGACAGTATAAATTGAAAGCAATGCACGAACTCTCTCAAAGTTATATTCTGCTTCTTCTGCTTCGGAAGCTGCTTGCATAAATTTTCCTAATTCAACCTTGACTTTTTGATACTCATCTAATAGTTTCACTTGTTCTTCTGTTAATGAGCCAATCTTTTGATCTCTTTCTTGTTTCTCGATTTCAAGTTTTTTTGTTTCTTCTTCTAATTTGTTTTTATCGATCTCTAATTGTTGTTTCTCAGATTCTAATTTAGTTTTCTCTTCTTCTAAGAGAATTTTTTCCTTTTCAAGAGTCTCTTTAGTCTTACTTAACTCTATTTTATCATTTTCTAGTTTCAATAAAGCACTTCTAGAGGTTTCTAATACGTCAATAAATTCCTTAAAACTTGATTCAGCAGCTTGAATAGTCTCATCAATAACATTTAATGTTTTATTATCATCTGACATTGGAATCACAATTTATATTATTCAATTATTTTTATTATATTTATTCGATAAAAAAATTTACCAAATTATGGTAGAAAAAGACGACTCTGATCATAGGAGAAATCTAATCTTAGGAGTTTCAGTTCCAGTTTTTTTAATGGGACTTGTATCATTTTTCACGGATGTCTCAAGTGAAATGATCCAGAGTATTTTACCTTTATTTATTATAGATCTAGTAGAAACTAATCCCACGTTTATTTTAGGTTTAATCGCAGGAATTACAACTGCTTTATCAAACATTTTAAAAGGACTATCTGGTTGGATGAGCGACAAAATCAATAAAAGAAAACCATTTGTAGTGGCGGGATATTCTGTTTCTAATCTCTCCAAACCATTCATTGGTTTTAGCCCTTCTTGGGAATTTGTTTTGGGATTAAAAGCAACTGATAGATTTGGTAAAGGCCTTAGAACTTCTTCCAGAGATACACTTATTTCTTATTATGCGGTTGAGAAGGGGAAAGCTTTTGGAATGCATCGCGCAATGGATACATTTGGAGCTGTTGTTGGTTCGCTTCTAGCATTTTTATTTTTATTTTGGGCATGGAGTTATTCTGAAATTATATTTTTTTCAATTTTTCCTGGACTATGTGCGATAATATTAATTCTCTTTGTAAAAGATGTTGATCCTAATAAAATAGATGAAACTAAGCTAAAACACTACGGTGAACCAAAAGTAGATAAAATTGATCGGAAATTTATTAAACTTATTATTATTCTTGGAGTTATTGAATTTGCTAGCCTAGATCTCGTATTTCTCCAAGCTAGATCAAGAGATTTTATATCTTCTGGATTAATATTTCTAATACCTATCTTTTATTTACTGACAAACGTAGTATATATGGTTTTATCACCTATAATGGGCTCATTATCAGATAAAATAGGTCGTAAACCTGTAATTGTTAGTGGATTATCAATTCTTTTACTTTCTACAATTATTTTAGCGGTTCCTTTTGAATCTTCATTCTTTTCTCTTTTTATGATAATAATCATTTATGGATTATATGGAATCTATTTAGCATCAGTAGATCCTATCTCAAGAGCATATATTGCTGATTTAGCGGGTAAAAACAAAAGAGGTAGAGCATATGGTTATTACTATCTCTCTGTTGGACTTATCTCAATGGGTGAATCACTCCTGTTTGGTTTAATATATGACTTATTCTCGTATTTTTGGGCATTCTTCTATATTTCAATTTTGCTCACTCTATGCATTTTTGTCTTTGTTATTACGGATTTTTCGAAAATTATTCAAAAAGAAAAATGAATACCTGCTATTACCATAAATTTAGCTTGTAAACCTAAAGTCTTGATATTTTGACTAGTGATAATATCTTGGTTCAGATTGAATATTTCCTAAGTAAGTTTACAATTCTTTAATATTGTGAAAAATCTGAAAAACGCTGTACTTTCTGATATCATGATATTTTAAAAAATAAATATTTCTAAAAAATGCGATAACAGGGATTTAAATAGCAGATTTTAATGATTTAATTTAGTGAAAATTAAAAAAAAAAATTGTATCTTCTTATGAAGATAAAGGATTTATTGTAAAATCCTTGAAACAACAAATATTAACAAAGAAATGAAATAAGAAAAAATTAAAGATAAAAGTGAAAACAATAAGTAATGAAATCGAGAAATATTACTCTGGACGCTAATAAGTTGATAAAAATTTGCTTAAGCTTATTATTTTATCAACTCTCCCTTTTCTTTTCCATTTTTATATTGAAGAATAAAGCTAATTCTCCTAGAAGTATTGCTTCTAGGAGAATTCTTCAATATTTAGGTTTTTCTAGTTGATCAAAATCTTAATTTCTTGACATATTGAAATAATGTGAAGATTTCTATTTGTTCTCTAATATCTTGAAATATTGGAAAAACCAATTCTTACATAGTATCTCAAAACTTTGGAAAATCAAATTAACTTAAAGCACTAAATTAAAACTTTAAATAGGAGAAAATCGTGTTTTAATTAATCTATAATTTAGATTTAAAAAATATGTAAAAAAGAGCAATTTTTTTTACTAAATAAAAACAAACAAACAAACAAAAAAAAGTGTAATTGCTATGGAAATGGAGAAAAAAAATTTAGCAATAATAATTTTAGCTGTTGTCCTTGCTGCTTCTGGTGTTGGTAATGTTATCCTCGGAATTGCTGGAGGTGCTTTAAAACAACCAGTATCCAAGAATGTACTTAGAGACGCAGATTCAGAATCTAGTGGACCAGCAGTTTTAGATCCCGCTGATTCATGGGATAGTGTTTCAAATGACATGATAAGACATGTATGTGATAATTTATGGTATTATGACCTATATGACCCTGATTTTGCTCTTGAAATGCGATTAGCAGCGGAGTATCCAACATGGGATGCTACAATGACAGAATTAACAGTCATTTTAAGAGAAAATGTGTTTTTCCATGACGGAACTCCATTCGATGCAGAGGCTGTTAAATTTACCTTTGATAGAATTACGTATTTCCTTAACTGGACGGGTGATTTACCAGGAACATCCCATGTTTGTGATCCTTCCAGTTTATTCTTCGATATGAGAGGTAGACCAATTCTTAACAAAACTATAATTAATGATGATTTCAATATTACTTTTGTGTTGAACAACCCAAATGGTGTCTTTATTCCTTTATTATCTTATGATGCGTGCGCAATTTTGTCTGCTGAAACTACTTCCGCAACAGAATATTTAGAACTTGGAACTGATATTCTTGTAGGAACTGGTCCTTTTGAATATGTACGTTATATAGCAGGTGAAGAACTAAAGTTTAAACGCTTTGATCTGTATTGGGGACCTTCAACATATTGGGATGAAATTATTTGGGTGTATTATCCTGATGATTTAACCGCTAACAATGCTTTATTAGGCGGAGAAGTTGATTATCTTGGAAACCCATTAACATCTCTTATTGCAACATTTCAAGCGGATCCTGATATAACATTTGTAAATTTAGAGACAAGTACCATTTATAGATATTGGGGAATTAATAATAATAAGATCAACAATACTAATATAAGGAAAGCTATTGCATACGCGTACAACTATACATATTACCTTGAAGTAATCCGTCTAGGCTTTATGATTCGAGCTGAACAATTCTTACCACCAGGTTTTCCATATTATAATGCATCATTTAAAGCACCATATTACAATACTTCAATTGCTAGACAAGCAATGATGGATGCCTTCCCAGTTGAGACTGGAGCTGCAGGTTGTACTAATGAAGCTGTTGGGGAGAATTCTGCTAATGATGCTGTTTGGTCAGGCTTAGAGCTTGCTTCATATAAAGTTTTAGAGCATGAAGGATGGACTACTGGAATAGATATGAATATAGCTTTTAAAAATAATCTAGATGCAATTGGTATTACCCTTACATCAGATATCATGGACTGGGAGACTTACATAGATGTTTCCACACATTATCCTGATCGACTTGAGCTTTATCATACTGGTTGGGGTCCAGATTACTTAGATCCATTCAATATGATTGAGCCATTATTGAATAATATGTCTAGTGCAAATCACCTTCAACTCCAAGATGCACAGATCATGGATTGGTTAGTCCAATATGAAGAGACTGATCCATTGGATACAGCTACTAGAGCTAACTTGATTTATAAAATCCAAAATAGGGCACTAAATGAGCTCTATGTTGAGTTAGCTGTTGGAAATGATATGGTTATGATCGTACATGATGCAGACCTAAAGGAAGTATGCTATAACGTTCAGGACAATTATTGGGTTAGAGACTGCTACTATTTAGATGTATAAAGAATGATAGAGTGAAAATTCAAAAATCTTAATAATTTTTTTTTTTTAATTTTTTATCAGTATAATAAGATATAAAATGCTTCTTCTAGATTTTTTTAAGACAGATTCTACAAATTTTATCCAAAAAAAGGAGAATCTATATATATAAAAAATTTAAGAGATTAAATAACCATTTTCCAAATTTAAGTGTTTTTTTCAATGAAAAATAATTTTTGTTGTACATCTAAGGATGTAATTCAGGCAGCCATAAAGTCCTCTGATAAAAATCAGGAAGATTTTAATGTGGATCCTTATGTTATGATAATCTTTTCTCGATTTCTTTTGAATTATCTAATGAAAAAAGCCAAATTAGAAAAAATTGAATGGATATTACCATTTCATCCTTATGTTGCGCCAGAACACATCTATCGAGGTAAATATCAAGATATCCAACTTACTGTTTTGATACCCCCCATGGGTGCGTCCCCTATGGCTTCAATTGCAGAAGATTTAATCTATTGCGGAGCAAAAACTATTTTTTTAGTGTGTGGCTCGTGGGGAATAGGCAATAATGTAAACTTACTTGATTATCTCATCCCTACACATGGTTTGGGAATGGATGGAACAAGTATACATTATGGAAGAGAATTAAATGAAGAAATTGAACTAAACAAGGAGATTGTAAAAATTTACGTTGAAGAAACTATAAAAAGAACTGAAAATTACCATATTGGGAAGAATTTTTGTAAAGAAGCATTCTATCAGATTAAGAAATCAGAAATCTTTGAATTACAAAAAAAAGGATGTATTTCTATGGAAAATGGAGAGGTTAATGTTCTCGCAACTATTTGTAATCAAAATAATATTAAATTCGGGGCATTTTTTTATAGTTATTATAATCCTCTTGAAGGGTGGAAAATTTCTTATAATGAAGACCGATATAAAGAATGTGTAGAACTTGAAGGAGAAATTGCATTGGTCACAATGTTAAGAATAGATGGATTTTGTTGAGTTACTACTTCTATAATGATTGAGTCCATAAGTGGGCAAGATATATCAAAACTTCAGAAGCTTTTTGTAGGGCTAAAGTTGGAATGTATTCTTTTCTTGAATGAAACAATAGACCTCCGGCAAAAATATTTGGTGTTGGAATTCCTTTAGCACTTAATTTAGCTCCATCTGTACCACCTCTAATA
>JAHPYZ010000017.1 GCA_019058425.1 Promethearchaeota archaeon | reverse complement strand
GTATTATATTTGCACTTAATCCAATTCTCGTCAATTCTAAACCTATAATAGTTGGTAAAGAAACAATCAAACAAGAGAACGCTATAAAATTGTAGATTGTGATTTTCTTAGTTAATTCTAAATTGAAATATTTCTGTTTGTAAGAATAATAAAACAGGAAGAACCAAGAAAAAAGTAGTGAAATTATTGATATAAATATTCCATAAAGAGTATTGATTAAGAAGAAAAAGGGATAGCAAAAGATAGTTGTAACAGATATACAAAATAATAAAATTATTTTCAAACGATTAAAATCTAATGTATATTTTTCCTTTATCTTGAGCTTTCTCGATATACTAATAAGAATCAACAAGAAAGTATAAAAGATATAGATGGAAGAATTCAAAATATTTAATACAAATATATTAAAATCAACAACAAGACCTAACCAAAGTAAATTCAAACCTATTAATATTGGGATTGAAGTTACAAAACCTGTCAGAATAACAGTATTTAAGATGATTAGGGTTTTTATACGCTCGAAATTGAAAATTTTGTTCTTATATGATATATTTAGAGGAATATATATGAAACAGGAAGTACAAATTAATGATAATATAATATTAAAATGCATAAAGTTAATTAATAAGAAATAGGGATAATAAAACACTGTAGTTGCGCTTATACAAAATGATATGAATATTTGTAATTTCTGAATTCCATTTGAGCGTTTTTCGACATTATTGGGTTTTTTTAGTACATTATTTGCGATTGTGGAAATTAGTAATAAAATATATAATGTAAAATTTATTACTGTCATAATTAAGAAGACTAAATCGAAATACATACCCAAGAAAAATAATTCTAACCCTGTGATTGTTGGAATTAACGATATCGTGGTTGACAATAAAATGCCGTTAAGTATTATAAATTTGCTAATGAACTTAGGATATAATTTTTTCTTACTTAGAAATAAAATAGGGATGTAAATTATTATGCTAGAAACCATGAGGGGAATTATATAAACATATAAATTATCAAGTGTAAGCAATAGAAAATAGTAAAATGCTATAAGAGAGGTATAAAGCAGAAAAAATGTATTAAGTTTGATATAAAGATCTTCAGTAAATATCTCTTTTTTCGAAAATAGATTAATCAATGCACAAACTAATGCTAATGCTAAATATGTAGAATAAACTATATTCTCAAATATCGAAATTACCTGAAAAACATTAAAAAATAGTAAAGTAAATAGAGAAAAAAGTTCAATTGTTAACAAATAAGAATTTACTTTAACACGCTTTTTGAATTTAACTTCATTTATTCTCTCCAAGTTTAACCCAAACTTTGATACAAAGAAATAAAGAACAGATGTAATGATACAATCTATAGGGATTAGAATATAGTAGGTAGTAGATAGAGATATAATTAATAATGATGTGAAAAAATCAGTTAAAAATATCCAGAGTGTAAAATAACATGATTTCAGGAAATATTTCAATGGAAATACATGGAAACTATAATTTATATAAAGAAAGAAGATGAAAAAAATAGGAAACAAAATAGAAGTTATTAAAATTCCTTGTAGAAAAGGTATTAATTCAATCAAGAAATAAATTCTAAATAAAATAAATATGAAAACAAACAATTCAACTACAAAACTATTTAATAAAACAAGGGCTCTGAACAATTTTGGGGATTTTCCATAAAAATACCTTACCCCCATGATATATTGGGAGATTAAAAAGACCACTGAAATAATCAGTGAATGTAGAAGAATATTCGAGATGAGAATTAAAAACGGATCTGTTGTGTAAGATATGTATTGAATAATAATTATAGGAAAAAACGTATATACTAATAAAGTAAAACTAGCAACAGCAAGAAGATTTTGGACAATTAGAACATTTTCTTTCGTGAAATACTCAAATTTAACAAATACTTGTAAAACGATATATAATGAAATGCAAAATACAAGGACATTTAACAAAACAGTATCTATTACAGGGGGAATGATACCAAAAGAGATATATACCAACAGAGCAATAGAATTTAATAAAACTACAGATTTATTGTACTTTTTTGAACAGAGGTTATACTTTTGTTCATAATGCAGTAGTACATAGATGAATGGAAGAATAACTAACATTAATAAAGGTATTTGAATTAGAAAAGAGAATGAAGTGATTAGGAATATCAAAAGTATAGACATATAAGAATTGTACTTCTGATATTTACTACTTAATAGCGGGGCAGCCTTCTCAGAATCTTCAAATTTTTCAGGCTTTTCATAAAGATCGAATTTTGAGCCATAGTAATAGTTTACATAAAAACTGGATTTAAAGTAGAATAAGATAAATATTATTGTTAGAAAAGAATTATTTATGAGATCTAAGCTTGAATACTGAACTCCTGACAAGCTAAAAATTATAATTATGATGAAGGGCATTTGAATCAATAAGAAAAAAATAAGACCAATGATGGAAACTACAAATTTTTTTTTATAAACTGTTAATTCTTTTAAAACCGGAGCTTTTCTTTCTATACATTCATTGATTTCTTTAACTTGACTCTTTGTTCTTGTTAATGTGATGAAATAAAAGATTAAATTTGTTGTAAGAGCAAAAAGCCACGAAAAATTTGTAAATGCAGTAAACGTTAAGAAAATAATATGAATAAAATGATTAATACCAACGAAAAAATTATATGGTTGCTTGACTAATAACCCAAAACTACCTGCATGTTTGAATTCCCCCTCAGATAAGTTAAAAAAATCTATTGGTTGGAAATAGTAATAATAATAAACAATACTATAAATAACTGAATAACTTATAACTGGAAGGTGATAAAATGAACCAAACCCCGAAATAATTATAAAAATAGGGGTAGAGATAAACGATAAGATAGAGATTAGAAAAAGAACATGAATTCTTGCTGTAAGATTATTCCTTTTATTGAGAAAAAACGGATTATTCCTGTATTTGTCAAATGCTTTATAAAAAAAAAGTAAAGCGAACATAAAGCTTACAACTGATAAAGATATTACGACGAGTGTATTGCCTATTATAAAATTAAAAATTGAGAAAGTGACTATTGCTACTATTAACGGAGCTATAATTAAAAAGAATGCAAACCACCAGAATTTCTGAAGCACTTCTGTGGCTTTTCTAATCCTTTCTTGTGAATTATCACTATTTACTGACATCATCGCCCAACACAATTATTGTTGTATCGTGAGAATAATGTAAATATTAGTTTATAAATATATTAGAGTTTAATTACTAATTTGCAAGGTAAGTTTAAAAGCTTTTATCCTATTCTGTTGGTATAATTTAAATTTTAGTGGTAGATTCGAAATTTTAGTGGCAAAAATTTAAGTTATATTTCTCCTGAGTTTTGGATTAATTTATAATACCTAAAATTATTTAAAGTTGGGTAAAAAGTCTTTTTGTACTTTAATCATCTCATTAAAAATATTATCTGCCATTTCAAAACTTCCTACATTCGGATCAATAGCTAAACAAGCGATTGCGATATCTTTCGACCTTCTTAGAACAGCTTCAACACATAAATCTTGAATTGAAGCCTCAATACGAAGCAATGCAGCAATATTCTTTGGTAAAGCGCCTACTTTTACACCATGCACACCATATTTATCAACTATTGTCGAACACTCTAAAATTAAATCTGTTGGTAAATTTTCAACTATGTTATCATTAGGTATATTGACTGCAGTTTCATAAGAGTTACTATCATTTATAATCGCTTCGATTATGGGTATTGCTCGTTCTCCCGAAGATATTTTGTCCAAAATTCCTTTTTTTGGATACTTTCCTCTTTTTAGCCTTCTAAAATTTCTCAGATATTTTTTATAACGATAATGACCTAAAGCATCAATATAATCTATCCAACCAACCATATCCTGAGATTTAGTAAATTCCTCACCAAATTGTAGATATTCCCCTAAGTGGCTATCCTCAGCATAAGAAAAATATCCAAAACGTCTAAAAACTTCAAATGTAAGTTTTGAAAATTCCCATTTAAACTCGTGGCCTTTAAAGTATTCTAGTGCATCCGCATTAAAAGAATCCATTAAATTTTGCTGATTAGTTAAATCCTCTAAATCCAATAAAAAACCAAAATGATTAAGCCCAGTTACTTTCATTTTTAATTCATTTATGGATTTATTAAATAAAATAGGCAAATGTCGTATCATTGACCCTATTTGATGGCACAATCCAATAAATTTTAATTTACTTACACTTCGTTTAATTGCTAAACATACACGAGCCATGGGATTAGAAAAATTAATAAAAAATGCATTGGGGCATATCCTTTCTGCATCCTTGACAATATCAATAATTGGGGGAATAATTCTCCAAGCGTGAAATGTACCACCAGGACCACCACACTCCCCTAAAATTTGTGTGGAACCATGTTTTCTCGGTATCTCATAATCTTGCCGCCATAATTCCATTCGATCTCCAACTTCTATTGAATTAATTATAAAATCAGCACCTTTAAGTGCTTTAGTTCTATCAGTTGTTCTTTCAAGGTTGAATTTGTTATCCCTCTTATTATTTTCAACCATTAAAAGTTCATAAATAATTTCTAACTTCTCGTTATCAACGTCTTGAAGAACGATTGTTGAACCCTCCAAAACATCACTTAAATAAATATCATTGAACATAGGTGGCCCAAATGAGGTTGATCCCGCTCCAATTAAAACAATCTTTTTATTCATCGCTCTTAAAAACCTTACTATTTAGAGAAAGTTAATTTATTTGATCAAACGCTTTATAGATTTAATAAGTTTTGATAGGTTTCATTCAAATATTCGTTATACTTACTTGTCAAATTACACGTCTAAATAATCTGACAAATGGGAATGGAATGGGAAGATTTATAAAGTGATTTAATCTTAATTTAAATAATGAGTTTTTCACAATATACTATGGATTATTGGTTTAAGTATCATACTACAGTATTACCTTTAATCCGTGGTATTAAAGGAGAATAAATCAAAACTCTTGACCTTTTTCTTATAATTTTTACTGATTTGTTCTCTTTTATCACTACAACTCATTGAATTTTATTTGAAATAGGTCAATATCAGATGTAATTCTCCCTGTGAAGGATTCAAAAAAACAAGGAGGTGAAAAAGCTTGAATAAGGAATTAGATAAAATGGATCTGATATTAGATTATTATAAAGATTGGGATTCTTATAATGCTCCAGTTATGATGTCCTTAGAAGTTCCAAATGAATTCTCAGAAAGCCTTGAAGCTGAAGATGAGAAAAGAATTAAGGCATTGAGGTCAAAAATGAGAAGGAAACTGGGGTAGAAGTACAAACAATCTTCTCTCAATTTATTAATCTTTTTTTTAAATTTTTTTTTATAATATTGTTTTTATTCTTTCTATTGCTTCTTTTAATCTTTCTTCGGGTTGAGTTAAAGCAAATCTTACAAAACCTTCTCCATATTGGCCAAAACCGATTCCAGGAGTAATAACAACTCCAATATTAATTAATTTTTTAACAAATTCCATGCATCCGATGTCACTATATTTTTTAGGAATTTGAGTCCAAACATAGAAAGTTGCTTTTGGTTTAGCTGTTTTCCAACCAAAATCATTTAAACCTTTAACAAGAATATTTCTTCGCTTTTCATATATATCAACAGTTTCTTGGACAATATCTGGTTTGTTATTCGAATTGTATTCATCCAATCCTTTACTTACAGCTCTTTGTATAAACTTTGGGCAACCAGAATCTATTTGAGATTTAACATTTCTTAGTCCATTGATAATATCTTTGTCACCCGCGACCCAACCACATCTAAATCCCGTCATATTAAACATTTTAGAAGCACTGTTAATCTCAACATGATTATGATCGATTTGCAGTATCGATGGAGCAATATAATTTCCAAACGTAAATTCTGAATATGGATTATCATAGACAATAAAAAAGCCATTATCCTCTGCGAAATCTACTGCTTTTTTTAAGAATTCTTTTGGAGCTATTGCCCCGGTCGGGTTATTAGGGTAATTCAAATACATGAGTTTAGCTTTTTTAACGTATTTTTTTTCTATTTTATTTAAATCAGGTAAGAATTGATTTTCACTCAATATAGGCATTGAAACAGGTTCTGCATCGCATAATTTTGTTGCACCATTCTCATAGACTGGGTATCCAGGATTAGGACAAAGTACAACATCTCCCGGATTTACAAATGCTCTTGCTATGTTGGCGACGCCTTCTTTCCCCCCTAGAACATTTGAAATTTCCTCTTTTGGATCCAAATCCACATTAAATCTAACTTTATACCATCTTGATACTGCTTCTCTAAAAAAATCTTCTCCCATACTAGCGGGATAATTCTGATTTTCAGGTTTTTTTACTTGTTCTATTAATTCGGTGATTATCAGCTCAGGAGTGGGTAAATCAGGATCTCCAATACCAAGCGGAATTAAATCAACTCCCTGCTTTCTCTTTTCTACTAAAAGTTGTTCGATTTCTACAAAAATATATTTTGGAAGTCTTTTCACTCTCTCAGAAAATTCTTTTTTGATGTAAAACACCCTTCTTTTAGAATTTGCTTTAGAATATGTGAAATTAATCAGTATAAAATGATAAAAATTTTTCGAAAAACAGAATAAATAAAAAAAAGAATTAGTTAAAAATCTCTTATCAGTTTCTTTCGATATTTACTTCATAGTCTTTAGGATCTAAAATAAAGAACATACCCAAACCAATATTCATAATAATAGCCAAAAATAAAAAAGTAATTGCGAAAATCCAAAAAGTTTGTAAACCTCCTAAGATTACAAATAAAATACTCGTTGTTTGTAAACCAATTGTTGATCCTAAATTTGTAAATGAATTACATGTAGCATAGTAAGTACTATCCATCTCAGGATATTGCTGAGATTCTTGACCAATAACGGCAGAAAAGGCAGAATTTCTCCAACCCGCTGATGAACCTAGTATTAAGGCGAATAGTATTAATACCGGCCAAATGATTGGTATTATGAATATCAAGAAAGAAATTGTAGTTAGAATAAATCCTATTACAACACCTCGTTTTCTAGAATGCAAATCGGCTATTCTCCCTCCAATAAGAGCCCCAGTTATTACCCCTAAACCAATTGTAAAAGCAATTAAAGCCTGCGGAGCATATAAATTTTGTTGGGTTGGATCACCAATAATATCCATTGATGCTCCAGTAGCATTAACTAAACCCCATTGAATAAGTATAAAAAGAGGTATAAGCACGAAAATTATTCCATCACAAAAAGCATTAAATAAAGAGAAAGCATAAACTTTCCAATTTTTTATCTTTCCAAAGATTACTTTAAGATTTTCTACTGCGTTTACCTCAATTTTCTTTACTTTTTCTTTAACAATCAAAGTAGTAAATGAGAAAATCATCATTGCAATACCTAATCCTATAAAGATAATTTCTGTGGTTCCTCCCGTCAATAAAATTAACATTACCAATAATGGTCCACCAGCTATTATTCCTACTGATCTAAATCCCCAGCAAATTCCTTGAACTCGCCCAAGTCTTTCTTTAGGATATAAATCTAAGATTAATCCATCAATAGCAGTATCCGCCATCGCCACTCCAATTACAATTATAATCCCTAAAAGGGTTACTAAATTCATAGCATTGCTAGGTGTCAAAATAAATGGAAATAATATCCAAATTAAACCAGATAAAAATGAAGCAATAATTATCCATGGTTTTCTCCTACCTAAGTTTTTGAAACCTATTTTATCAGATAGGATTCCATAAAGAAATTTTACCCCAAATGGAAGAAGGATAATTGACATCATTGAAGCGATTTGACCAGCATTTACAGGGGCAGGTGACAATAAGTAAAACAAAAAAATAGGGATTATTGTTGTAAACATCGATTGGTTCATCCCTTGGACGAAGTAATTAAGCGAAAAAACACCTACATAATATCTCTTTAATTCTACATCATGAATTTCCATATTAAATCCCATTTTTAAATTTGTTTTTAGTGATTTTTAAAAGGTCTTATTATTATTCGTATCTAATGTTTTTAAGGTTTGACAAAAATATTAGTGGTAAAAAGAAGAAATTAGGTGAAAATTTATGATAAAATAGAATACTTATTAGTACTTCCTAACTAAATTAGAAAAAATAAGATTAGATATTAGGGTGGGTAATCTTTTCTGATTTCCAACTCGCGTTTATAATGGTTTATTTGGCTTCTAATAAACCTAAGAGGTCTAGGTTGTATGAGATGACCAAATTTAAGTAGATGCTCTTGTAAAAGATTAATCGAAAATTCCAATCTATCTATCCTTTTTTGGACATCATCCATGATAAAATTACACTCAAAGCCTAATTTTAGTGTTATTATCGATTGAAGAAACCCTAATTAATAAATTAAGAGAGTCCTGAAATTTTATGGAATTTTGCTATTTAAATCTGTTTATTAGGCCATAGCGTCTTAGAATTACTTACTCATAATATAATTAAATTATGAATTTTTTTATCATTTAAAAGATTTTTAAAGTATTTTCTAAATTAGGTTATAAGTAAAATGACAGATAAATTCTGGTATAATGTGGCAAGGACTTTTATAAAGGCTGGAGTTTTTCCCGTACCTATTAGTGATACATTGTTTGAATTATTACAAGCTCTGGTAACTGAAGAACAGGCGAATTTTATTTTGTTATATAAAAAACCTTCAATGACACTTGAAGAAATTAAGCAAAAAATCGATATGGAAGAGCAGAATATCATTAAAATGCTTAATACATTGATGTACAATGGAATCATTGTAGGTACAAGAAGCAAAAGCACTGGAGTTATGGTTTATCGTCTAATGGGTTTATGGCGGGGGATTTTTGAGTACACCTTCTTAAGAGGTGGAAGTACAGAAAGAGAAAAAAACCTAGCGGTATTATTCGAAAAACTCTTTGGTGAAATAAGTGAAGCTACTCAGAGGAATTATGGGAGTATAATAAATGTGTTTAAAGAATTACCCCCTACTGATAGGACACTCCCAGTTGAACAAGAAATAGAAGTTGGAATTGATACTGTAATACCATTTGAGGAAATTAAAAAATATATTGAAGAATATGATGATATAGCATTAGTTAATTGCTATTGTCGACATGAAAAGGAACTTGTTAATGATCCATGTAAATTAGGAGCATCAAAAAACAATTGCTTCTTAATTGATAAAAGTGCTCAATATGGTATTGAACAAGGATTCGGTAGACGTGTTTCAAAGGAAGAAGCTATTAAGATAATGAGAGAAGCAGAAGATGAAGGATTAGTTCATAAAGTATTTCACGTTCATTCAGATACTAATAGAGGAATTGAGGCAATATGTAATTGTTGTAAATGTTGCTGTGGTGTGATCAATATGTATTATCGTGGTGCAGCGCCAATCCACACTATGTCCTCTTATTTAGCAAATGTCGACGAGGATTCATGTATAGGTTGTGGAACATGTGTTGAAATGTGTCCTATGGAAACAATTGATTTAGAGAATAGCATTGCTCATGTTAATAAGGATAAATGTATAGGATGTGGTGTATGTGCCCATCATTGTCCTGAAGAAGCTATACAACTTGTAAGGATTGGACCCAGACATGTATTTATACCTCCTAAAAAAGTTGAAATAGAATAAGTGTATTTTAAAAATTCACTAAATTAATAGCAGACTCTATTTATGGTTGTACGTAAAACTTTTCATTGTAATAACCAAATTTTGGAATGGGAATGGGCATCTGATAATGACTTAATACCATATCCTTTTTTCACTTCTTGCTATTTAATTGATGGACTTCTTATTGATTCAAGCGCTCCTGGGGGAGAGAATGATCTTAGAGATTTTGTAAAATCTCTTAATCATGATCAAATGGTTGACCAATGTTTTATTACGCATACACATGAGGATCATGCTGGTGGTGCTCATATGTTAAATAATGAATTTGGAATACCAATATTTGCAGGTAGAAAAGCTGTGGATCTTTTAAAAAAAGGTAAAAAATATCCTGAATATCGGCAAGTGGCATGGGGTCCAGAATTATTACCTGTTCAAGCTACAATTGTTGATAAGCCAATTACAACAAAATCAAAGAAGTATAGACTTGAATTATTTCCTATGATTGGACATGCTCCAGAATTAGTAGCATTAATTGAAAAAAAACAACAATGGGCTTTTGTAGCTGATGCGGTACAACCAAAATATAAAATGATCTTTGGAAAAAATAGTGATATTCAAGAGGATATATCATTAATATATCAATCTCTTTCTGATCTATATGATTTCACTGAGTATATGGAAGAGTTATTAATTTTCTCTGCTGGGAATGGGGTATTACATGGAAGAGAAATTATCCTTAAAAAAATGGAAGAAATCGACAATTTATGGGTTAAAGCTCATGAATTTAATGACAAATTCCATCAAGAGGGTTATTCTGGGAAAAAACTGATGAAAAAAATAATAAAGAATTTATTCAGTAGAGAAAGCATCATAGGTAAATTGACCCAAAATGACCTTTCTAGAGAAAATCTTATTATATCCTTGCTAAAATGGAAAAAAAAGTAAAATTTTAATTTTTATAGTTGTCTTGGAACTCTTATTTCCATGTCAGATATAGGATAAGAGTAACATGGATGAAAGTAATTAAACTTTTTGTCTGCTGCTTTTCTCCAATCACTAATCGGACTTATATATATATCTCCTGATATAAGTAGCGAACGACAGAATCCACATTCACCAGATCGACATTTTGATGGAGGGGCTAAATTCGCTCTTTCTAAGGCAACAAGAACAGACTCAGTAGCCATTGCAGGAATTTCCTTTGTTACATTTCCTATTTGGGCTTTAATTTTAAAAGTTTTTTCAGCAACTTCTTTTGGAAAATCGGGATAATTTATAATATCTTTTATTTCTCCAAAAGCCTCTCTTCGAATTCTTTTTTGAGGAAGTTCAAATTTCACTAATTGCTTTATTACGAATTCATACATTATTTGAGGTCCGCAAATAAAAAAAATACAATTTTTTACATCACAATATTTTTCAATAATATCTGCAGTGATAAATCCAGTTTCGCATCCCTCTAAAGAAACGACATCACAACTTAATACATGGATAACTTTTAGTTTATCAGGATGTTCTTCCTCTAGTTTTTTAAACTCATCATAAAAGATAATATCATCTTCTTCGCTACTTCCGTATAAGAGTGTTAACTTAGCGTCCATTGTTCCTTCTACAATTGCTTTCGCTAATGAACGAAAAGGAGTTATACCAGAACCACCTGCAATACCTATTATAGTTTTTAAATCTCGAAGAGGTTCAAAATAAAAGAATCCTTCAGGGCCAGAACTTACCACTTTCGTGCCAACCTTCCAATTATCCCATATATAGTTTGTTAAGAATCCGTGTTCTTCTTTTCGGATAGTTATATTATAAAATCCTTCCAATGCATCCGAAGGTGAGGAGGAAATTGAATATGGTCTCGTGATTTCTACATTGTTTACTTTAACTTTTAAACTTAAATATTGACCTGCTCTGAAATATGCTAATTCACTTGTTCCTAACTCCGAATCAGGGACTAATTTAAAAGTTTTTGCTGATTTTGTTTCATCTCTAATTTCATCTATAATTAAGTATTGTCTTTCAGGATGTAGTATTCGAGCAAGGGCATTTATTGGATCAGATTTTATTGGTTCATTAGAAGCTTTTTCAATCCTTTTTTTTCTATTCGGAACCATTTTAGTAAAAGCAAATAAATCTTTTGTATTACTTTTAACTGTGATCACAAACCTTTCCTTATCTTCTTCATTCATTCTATTACACCCTCTTTTTTTAGTTTTGCTATAGTGTATAAAGCAGCTACATTCCCAGAGCCAATTGAGGAATTATATCCATGCCCTCTTCTACCATAACCTCCAGCAAATTCAAGACCCTCAATATGCTTATCTGCTTCCATTGACATGAATCTAGCTATAATGGAATCCCATGGTTCCATTTCATATCCATATATACCACCATTATAGGTTTTTGTGAATCTTGCGAAAGTTACAGGAGTAGCTATTTCAATTTCTTCTATATGTTCTTTTAATGAAACGCCAGTAGCATTTTCAAATTGTTCAATTAATTCCTTAGCAATTTTATTTTTTAAATTTACATAATCCTCAGGTTTTACATCATACCATACTTCAGGTTTGAATAGAGTTGTAATAAATAGAATAGATGTACCTGGAGGAGAACAATTAGGGATAGCATTATTTAAACATACCGTTGCCTGACCTTTTGGAGTTTCAAGTTTACTCCAGGACTCATAGAGTATTTCGCTATTACCCCCCATAATGAAATAACTATATTCTTTTAAGCCTAAATCTTCTGCTGATGCATCTAGACCTAAATATACAACAAATCCAGCAAGTCCATGGACCCTAGCATTAACCTCCTTAATTGCTATTTCTGGAACTTCCGACTTTGGATGAATAAGTCTATTGTACACTAATGTTGGAGAAGCATTTGAAATTACGTTATTTGTCTTGATTTTGTCTCCTTTTGAAGTTTCTATACCAATTATTTTACCATTTTCTACTAAAATCTTTTCAACTTTAGTATTATACTCAATTCTTCCACCAAATTCTCTTATTTTAGCATCTAATGCAGTAGTGTATCCATGTGAACGATTTGTTGGAATATAACCTCCAAAATCTAAATAAGTAAAGATCATCATAGAAAATAACGTAAAAGTTACTCTATTTGTTGGTAGTCCCATATAACACCAATAAGCATTAAGGATATCCTGTGCCTTTTTAGGAATTCCTAGAACATCTTCAACTTCTTGAGTAGTATACGGAGCTGTTTTTAGAAAATTTGTATATTCTTTGAAAAGAACTTTTTGATCAGGTTTACCTCGTGTCTTCATAAAATATGAAAATGCATCTCTAATTTCCCGAGCAATATCGAAAAATTTCTGCACCGATTCTCTACATCCTGGAACCTCTCTTTCTAATTTATCCAGAAAAGTTTCAACGCCAAATGGCATTGTAACATCTACTTTATTTTCTGGATCTGTGATAATTAATCTATATGCTTCTGGTACTCTTACCATGTCAATATCTAAGTTATATCTTTTTTCAAATAATCTCTTAACTGCTCCTTGATTCGATTCTGGACCATATTCATCCAGTTCGTGTAGCGACGTTTCAAACTCAAATCTACCTCTTACAAAACTTGTAGCAAATCCCCCAGGTAAATTATGTTGCTCTAATAGGAGAACTTTTGCTCCATTCATGGCAAGAGTTGTAGCAGCAGTTAATCCACCATTTCCCGCTCCAATAATAACGACGTCATATGAATCTTTAATGGCTTGTTCCGCAATTTGTTCACTCATATATTAAATCTCCTTTAATTTATACCTTAAAATTTGAAAATTATTATTGTTAAATTAAGAATTATTACTTAATTTTCTTACTAAATATAATTAAAATTTATCAATTGAAGAGTAATAATAAAATTTAAGGTATAAGTAATGAATTAGAAAATTGAGAGTTTGCTATTAAACCAAATTATTAATGATAATTTCTGATATATCTCCTGAATATTCTGCAGTTCTTCGTATACTTTCGATTATATACCCTACTGCTATTGAAACCTCAGCGCTGTTAATAGCATTAAGGCTAATTTTTTCTGTTGTAACTATCAAATTTCTTATGTCCTCAATGTTTTCATTAGCTAAAACTAAACTTTTTTGAAGCCAAGCATCAAGACTTTTATTCAATAAATTTAATGACAATATACTTACTTCTTTTATCTCTTCCATCAAATTTTGATCCAATTTATGTTTAATAAGAATTAAGACATTCTTAGCTATTTTACTTGCGTGATCTCCTATACGTTCGAGGAAACGACTTATCTGTTGGTAATGACTCGCTTGTTCTAGGGTTATTCCCATTTTTTGGCATAGAATAATATCCCTCAATACGATATGAGATTGACGACCTACTAGCCAATGCAATCTATCGACATCATTATCCCTTTTTATGACTTCTTCAGCTAAATCTTTATTTTGGGTTTCAAATGCATTGATAGAATCCTCATGCATACCTTGGACTAAGATGTACATTCTCTTTATAGTTTTTTCGAAGGGCATTTCTTTTGGATTGAGTAGATCTTTAATCACTATAAAATTGTTGGATTCTTCAACTATTTCGGGACCAATGGCAATTTGTGTAAAATTGGTAATAGTGTCTCTTATTAAAGGCTCAAATTTTCTACTTGATTTTAAAACTATTCTTGAAAATCCCATTATATATGCTCCAATTAAAACCCGAAACAAGAAATTTTTATCTTCAAAATCATCTACAATTATCTCCTTTGTTTTAATAGCTGTTTCATTATCAATTTGGGGAGTTATAAGTAAATTACCATCAGGTTGGGAAAGAATTCCTAAAGTATCATTCTTTTCCACACCGTGCTTATCAATCCATACTTTTGGAAGAGATATAATATAACTTGAACCCCCTGTTTTCTGAACTTTACGTGTCTCAATATGAAAACCCATTTATATCCACTGATATTTTTTATATCTATATAGATTTTTAAATTAATGTATTAGGCTAATTTAGTTATATAGAATAAATAATCAATCTATTTTATACTTCAACTATATACTCTATATATATCCTATATTCTATATATATCTTTTTTATTTATTATCACTATCAATATTTATTTATTTTTTTACAAAAAAGTAAATTAATAATATTATTAAACTATATAGTTGACCTTTTTGATTAGTTCTCTTTGAATTATTAACTCAATAATATTTTTATTGTCGATTGGAGGATGCTAAATAAAGAGATTCTATATAAAATATATAGAGTAAATAAATCATCATAATCTATATCGTAATCTCTTATATTTTCTCTGTGATATCTCTAATTAACCAAATTTTAACAACAAAAATACTAAAAATTTTATTTGTGAAAAAAATATGGAAAAAAAAGGTATTTGGATAGTTGCTACTGTTGGTATGATTGCAATGTTCTTCGTCGGCTGGGGTACTAATTCTCTTATTGCTCCAGGTGGGACAGGAACAACAAGTATCATTATAACAGGCTCTACTACATGTGAACCAATAATTACTGAATGTGCTACTCAATTTATGGCATTAAATCCTAATATTGACATTTCTGTTTCAGGGACTGGTTCTGGAGATGGTATTTCTGACACCATTGATGAACAAAATGATATTGGTATGTCATCACGTAATATAAAAGCATCTGAAAATACTTCAGCTGGCAATGATTTAACAGATTTTAAATTTGCGAAAGATGGTATTGCAGTGATTATTGATGCTGGTCATCCTGATGCAGCCTGGTTACAATCAAATGGACTTACAATGGATCAAGTCTTTTTAATCTATAATGGTACATATGATACATGGGACGATATTAACAGTACTTTATCATCCCAAGCAATTGATGTTCATACCAGAGCTGATGGTTCTGGTACAAGAGCCACATATGAAGAATTAGTTTTATATGGAGGTACTGAAGAACTCGGAGATAATTCTGGATACACTAGTTCAGTAACTGGATACATAGAAGTAGCTTCTAATACAGTAATGGTTACAACTGTGAGTGCAGATCAATATGGAATCGGATACTGTGGTTTTGGATATGTGGATACATCTGTAATTGCAATCCCTGTAGATGGAGTTATTCCCTCAATAGCTACGATTTTAGATGATTCCTATCCAATTTCTAGATCTCTACACCTTACAACAAATGGTGAACCTACTGGATGGGTTAGAGCATTTATAGACTTTATCTATGGCCCAGTAGGACAAACAGTTGTTGGAGATGAAGGATTCATTAGACTTTGGTTTTAAAGTTCTAATTTTATTGTAAAATTTTTAAATTTTTTTTTAATCTTTTATTAAATACTCAGCTTATTTTAGAAAATCCGATTACTGCAACATCTCTTAATTCTCTATATTTTATATAGAATAAATATTCGACTATATTCTATGATGATTATAAATATAAAAAATCTTAATTTCTTTTGCTTAAAAATTGAGTGTTATACCTTAAATTAAATAGAGTTTTATGTCTACTGAAACAGTTCTTCAAAATAATCTATATATAAATGATGAAGATTATTCATTCTTAAAAAAAAATAGAGATCCGGTAATAAAATGGATACTGTTTTTCATTGCGTCTATTGCAACTATTTTTGTATTTTTAATAATAATTTTTTTGTTTTCAATTGGAGCACCTTTTTTTGCTGAAGTTTCATTTATTGAATTTCTTTTTGGTACTAATTGGTTACCAACAAACGGTGATTTTGGAGCCTTACCAATAATAGTTGATACTCTTTTAGTTACGTTAGGAGCTATTATCATTGCTTTACCTTTAGGATTAATGACTTCTATATTTATTGCAGAATTGGCACCTCCAAAACTTAGGAAGATTATGAAATTTAGCGTTGAAATTCTTGCTGGTATTCCTTCAATTGTATATGGCTTCTTTGGACTAGTTGTCTTGAATGGATGGATAAGAGACTTTTTCGGGTTACATCATGGAAATACATGGTTATCTGGCTCATTAATTTTAGCTATAATGGCTCTACCAACAATTGTATCTGTTTGTGATGATTCAATTAGAGCTGTTCCAGATTATTATAGAGAAGCATCCTATGCAATGGGAGCAACAAAATGGCAAACAATACGTAGAGTGGTGGTTCCTGCTGGTATGTCTGGTATTACTGCCGCGATGATACTAGGTATTGGACGAGCATTAGGTGAGACTATGGCAATGATGTTGGTAATTGGTAATTGTAAGGTCCTTCCTGAACCAATAACAAATATGTTCTCATGTGTAGCTGTTATAACTTCAACTATAGGATTAGGATTAGGACCAACTGAGACAAATAGTATAGAATGGAGGAGTTATTTCGCTTTGGGAATTACTCTTTTTATCATGACACTTTTTGTTAATACCATTGCAAATATCATATTGTCTAAAATTCAAAGGAAATTTACTGGTGAAAAACCCAAAGAAAAGTACGCTAAACTAAAAAAAACCGCAATGTTCAACATAATTATAAAACATAGACAACTTTCAATAACTTTAATTCTTTCTGGCTTAATGCTACTTTTATTTCCAGATTTTGTTTCGAAAATAATTGGAGTATTAATTTGTGCTGGTTTAAGTATAGCTGCTTATCTTTATAAAACAGTTCCTAAAAACTATAAAAAATGGATATTGTATGGAGTAGTCTTATTGTTTGTCGAATGGGTGCTTAGTACTTGGATTGGAATATTTTTATCTATTGTAATATGTGCTCTAATTATTGGGATCAACCTCATAATCAAACGTATTTCTTCTGTAGGACAAGAAAAAATGTGGTTTGTGATTATTTATCTATGTTCTTCGATTGCAATTATTTCTGTAGGTATGTTATTGTATTATATTATAGCTAGGGGTCTTCCTGTTATATTTCGCCCAAATTTTCTTACAGGTACTTCAATGGAGGGTGGAATACTTCCTGCAATCACAGGAACTATTCAACTTACGTTAGGTTCTATTGCCTTTGCCTTACCACTTGGTATGTGTGCAGGAATTTATCTTTCTGAATATGCTACTGATAATAAAATTACAAAAATTATACGTGCTGGAATTGATAATTTAAATGGTACGCCTTCAATTGTTTTTGCCCTATTTGGAGTTGTTCTTTTTCTGGTTCTCTTAGGACTCATGAAATCATTATTAGCAGGTATGTTAACTCTAGGGTTAATGATACTCCCCACAATAATAAGAACTACAGAAGAAGCGGTAAAAGCAATTCCTCAATCGTTCAGAGAGGGTAGCTTAGCCTTAGGATCAAGTAAATGGCAAGGAATTAGTAAAATTGTATTACCTGCCGCATTACCGGGTATAGTTACTGGAGCCGTCTTAGGAATGGGACGAAGTGCTGGAGAGACGGCACCTATAATGTTTACTGCTGTCAGAACCTCTTCAAGATGGTGGATAACTATGTCCTTTTTTGAGCCTGTAATGGCTCTAACATATCATTTATATAGATTACTTACTGAAGCATTATTCTCAATAGAAGAAGCTGCTGGCACAGCTCTTACTTTATTATTATTAGTATTGATAATTTATGGAATAGCATTTATAATAAGAAATAGATACGAAAAAAGAAAGCAATGGTGATATCGCTTGGTTATAAAAATAAACAATAGAATTAAATCAAAAAGTGAAAAAAGGAATAAATTGAATGGGATAAACACCAACCAAGATGACATTGTAATTGAATGTAAGAATTTGAATCTTTGGTATGATGAAACTCAAGCTTTAATAGATATAAATATGAAATTTAAAAAAAATGAAGTTACTGCTATTATAGGACCCTCTGGATGTGGAAAAAGTACATTATTAAGATGCTTGAATCGAATGAATGATGTAATTGAGGGGTGTAAGATTGAAGGTGAAGTATTATTTAGAGGTAAGAATTTATATGCAAAAGATGCAGATATAAGATTGAATAGAAAGAAAATTGGAATGATTTTTCAGAAACCGAATCCGTTTCCAATGACTATTTTTGATAATATTACATATGGTCCAAAAATTTATAAAATAGATGATGAGAATGTATTAAGCAAAATTTCGGAAAAAAGCCTAAAAAGAGCAGTTCTATGGGATGAAGTTAAGGATAGATTAGATGAGTCTGCCATGGGATTATCTGGAGGTCAACAACAAAGATTATGTATTGCAAGGGCTTTAGCTGTTGAACCTGAAATTCTTCTAATGGATGAACCAACTGCTTCTCTTGATCCAATTGCTACGCAAAAAATTGAGGAATTGATACTTGAATTAAAGAAAGAATGGACTGTAATTATTGTGACCCATAATATGCAACAAGCAGCAAGGATTAGTGATTATACAGGATTCATGTATTTAGGAAAAATGATAGAATTTGGTAGAACTACTCAAATATTTGAAAACCCAAAAGAAGAATTAACAGAAAATTATATTACAGGAAGATTTGGATAGGTGTATTTTAATGGCAAAAGAATTACATAAAGAGATTTTTGCACTTAAAAAGGAAGTTGTTGAAATGGCTAATTTAGCTTTAGGAATGTTAGATGATTCTATGAAAGCTTTGTCAACTCAAGATATAGAATTAGCTATAGCTACAGAGAAAAAGAAACATAAAATAAGAGAAATGGATGCAGATATAGAGGCAAAAGCATTGAAATTAATAGCCCTTTATCAGCCTATGGCAATTGATCTTAGAAGATTAGCAACAATATTAAAGATGATCACCTATATAGCAAGAATAGGGAGATATGGAAAAGATATTGCTTCAGTTGTGGAAGAAATTTCAAAAAAACAGCCATATCCAGCTCCATTTATTAACTTGCAACATATGTGGGAGCATGCAAAATTAATGATACAGGATGCACTTAAAGCTTTTGATGAAGCTGATATAAAGTATATAGAGAATTTTCAAGAGCGTGATGACGAAATTGACGAAATGAGATGGTCTATATTTAGAGAATGTTTAACATATATGATGGAAGATCCTAAAACTATCTCTCCTTGTGCCTTCTTTTCCATGATAGCACGATTTTTAGAAAGGAGTGGAGATAATGCATGTAAAATCGCTGAAAAAGTTCATTATATGGTTACTGGTGAACATAAGGAGATTACGTGAGAAATTTATACATGCTTCTTATAAAAATAAGAAAGAAATTTTATAAACAAAAATTAAGTGATATTTATTAAACAAAATTAGAAAATCTGAGAAAATTTTTATGGATTCCTATGATAAATTGCCAGACGCAGAAATTAAACCTGTAGGAGAGATATCAAATAAGTTTTTGGAACTTGGTATTAATAGTTTCAAGGATGCTTGTAATTATGTACACAATATAGAATATGGATATAATACCAACTATGATGATAAATTTATTTTTTTTAAAGAAAAAAAAGGAAGTTGTACATCTAAACATGCCGTCATTGCAGGTTTAGCTGAAGAATTAAATATTCCTCTTTCCAAGCATGTTGGAGTTTATAAATTCACTGAGGAAATCTCAACTGGCACTGGAGAAATTTTGAGAAAGTATAAAATTCCTTATGTACCCATGATACATTGCTTTTTAGTATATAAAGATAACCACTTCGATCTGACTGAAGGGAACTGTAATGGCAAAAATACCTCTATAGAAGAATTTATTCATGAGGAGAAGGTCGACCCCTTTATTACAACTAAAAATGAATATTTACTCTTTAAAAAAGTGATTAAGGAAAAAGTTTTACCATCTAAAGAAATGAAAGGGATCAAAGAGAGAACTATATTGAAAGCTAGAGAAGAAGCAATTATTCTTATAAAAGAAAATGTAAAAAAACAAAAACTATTAAGAAATCCTTAAATCCTCTAATAATTCATTTTCTGCTAAATGAAATGAGAAAGAAGCACTATAAATGCTTAAAGTAGTTTAAGATAAATTTCTTAAGTGAATTGAAGAAATCTTGGTGATTTTTTAATAATAAAAGAATCAAAGTACTTTCAGATCCCTTTTTCACTAGTCAGTAGAACCATGATATAATCTGCAACACCTTCAATTGAATCAGAAATTGCCTCCAAAATGTCAAATGTATTTCCTGCTGTAAAAATAGTAAAAAAATTGACATCATAATGAGTGTCTTGAAGACTTTTTCTTAATTGGATATTCATTAAGTCAATTTTATGTTCATGTTCATTTATTTGTCTAGCTATTTCTTTCACATTTTTCCTATCTTCTACTAAATCTATGACAATTCTATCCAAGAATTGACCACAGTCTACTGTAGTTTTCATAATTTGACTAATTAAATTTATTGTTTCCTCACTACTTTGTTCCCAAAACTTAACTGGTATAGTTGCTATTCTACGGGCTACCCCAGTACAACAATTTGCGACGTCATCCATTCTCTTAACTAAATGAGAAAGATTTTGCCTTATGCTAGGATCTAATTCTCCTCTAGAAATATCTTGTTGTATTTTTCTTCTTAATTTATCTGCATCTCTCTCTAAAATATCAACCTTATGAAAAATTTCATAACATTTTTCGAGATTCCGTTCTTTTAATAAAATTTGAAGCCCAAGATCTAACTCTTTTACACATTCTTGTACCTTTTGAGCATGTTTTATAGTTTTTTCTAAAGCATTTAAAGCAGTTTCTCTTTTCAAATATTCAATCAATGTACCCATTTCATCCACCATTTTTTGTAATAGGTCTTTAACTATATAGAATATATAGAAATATATATCTTTTTATCATATTACCTTCATTAAGAAAATCCAAACATACTTAATCCAAAATAAACAAATCCTGCCAAAATCGCAGCTATTGGAAATGTTAACACCCAATAAATGCCCATTTTACCTAAGCCTCTATAATCAACTTCTTTTTTTTGCGCAAGACTCATACCAACTATGCAGAATACGATCACATGGCTATGGGAAATTGGTAATGTAAATAATGTGGCGATCATTAAAATAATCGCTGAGCTCATCTGAATAATGAAACCTTCACTCGGGCGAGTATCTATCATATATGAAGCTAAATTTCTAATTACATAACGCGCTGCAAAATAAATTCCTAGAAAAGAAAAAAATCCACATAATATTGCAAAAATAAGATATTGACCTCCAGTTATAGAATTATTCTCCCTTAGACCTAAAAGAATCCCTACAGCTTCTCCTGAATTAGCCCCAACCCAAATTTCAGCAAATAAAACAGCAATTAATAAAAACCATTTAAATGTTTTTTCAGATTTTTCTATTTGATTTAAACCTCTTAGACGAGATAGAAAAAATTTAGCAATTATCTTAAAAAGTATATATGTAATTAATAAACCAGATATAGGCGATATAAACCAGCTCAAAATAACATCTCTTAGCTTCTCATAATTGAATGCTGTACTTATTTCTACCCCACCTTGAAATATTGAGTAAACTATAACAACCCCAACAATGCTTCCAATTAACGAGTGAGTACTACTTAAAGGAATACCTGCAAAACTTCCAACTATTAACCATACAATACTACTTATTAATACAGTTAGTAGCATACAGTTGGTATATTTTTCTTCTAAGCCTTCACCTAATAAACTTCTACCTACGGTTTCTGGGACAAAACCTCTACTAAAAAGTATCATACCGCTACAGATTGCTATGCCACCTAGAACTAAGGCAAATTTGAATTTTAATACACCTGCTCCAACTAAAGAAGCAAGAGTTTCATCATTGGCCCCTATACTAAACGCTAACCCAACTGCCATAGCTATTAAAACTATGACTAAGATGATTGTTAATTCTTCAGCCATTTTTTTTCTTGACTTATGATTGGTTAATCAAAAATTAGATATTTAATTGCAAGAAACTGGATATTTTCCGAGAAATTTTTAATATGATCTGCCAACATCATTATATCTTCAATAAATTCTTTCAGATATATGAATGTACGAGATAAATAATCCATATCATAATTGTAGAGACGTTTTAATAACTGCCATTCCTCATTTCTCATCTTACGTCTTTCATCTTTTACGTCTTCACAAATATCATGTGCTTTGCTCAGATCAGTGCCAATAGATTTCACAGCAACTGATAAATTATTAGAAATATTTCTTAATGATTTAAGGATGCTTAAAATTTGAGCTTTAAATACATCATCAGGGAAGACAGCTTTATAAAGTAACATCTTATTAGCTAAAAATTCGCCGATATTTTTAATATCGTTTATTTTGTTAAACAGTTTTAATCGATCTGCCTTTGAAAACATTAATTTTGATTTGAATATTTTAGACTCGAATTTTTTTTTAATTTGAACCTCAGTATTTGTATCTATAACATAATGCATATTTTCCTCAAATTTTTTAAAATTCTCTTGAACAAGAAATTCAATCCCTTCTATAAGTCTTAAATTTTGTTCATTTATATTGTCCATGAATAATTGAGTTAACTCATCAATGCTAAGCTTCTTTAAATCGTCATCCTCAACCTTTTTCATTTTTAAAAATATTCCCTTTTTAATTCTATATAGTATTATATATTTTCTATTAATTTTCTATATATAGATTAATTTATTTGTTGAATTATTAATCTCTAAATATGGCCTAGATGTAATAGAATTTATATTCCCTAATATAGTATAAATATTGTTAGTTATGTTCCTAATAGAAGTAAATCAATTTGATGGAAAAGAATAAGTAAATATTTAAATTGAGAATTATTAAAAGGCCACTTGCTTTAATTTTTCTTTAAGTTTTTTTAGCTACTGTCAACATGATTATGTAATCAGCAACATCTTCAGCATTATCGGTTACTGCTTCTAAAGTAGAAACACAGTTATGAATTTCAATTGCACTAAAAGGATTAATATCCGGATTATTTGATACTAGAATTCTATTTATTCCATGACGTAATTCATCACATTTATGTTCTAATATATTAATTTCTTCACCTAATTGATGGATCTCCTCTTCAGTAGCAGTCAATAATTTATTAACCATAATATTGACTTTCTTAACGGAATCTACGGAGAGCCTTGCCATTTCTAAGAATTTTTTATGA
Source organism: Promethearchaeota archaeon (assembly GCA_019058425.1). GTDB lineage: Archaea > Asgardarchaeota > Lokiarchaeia > Sigyniarchaeales > SOKP01 > Loki-b32. Next base: position 37,033 of record JAHPYZ010000017.1, on the reverse strand, counting down.
ACTTCTTCATCCAATTTCAAAAAGTCGGTATGATTCATATATATAAATATTCTTGCTCCGGCATTAGCTGCATTTGCAATATCATCAATTCTTTGGGTAAGATGTATCAAATTTTCTCGTATTGTAGGAGCAATTTCCGCCTTTGAAAGCATATTTAATATATTCCGACGTATTCCATCTGCTTGATGTTCAACCTCATCAACACGAAAAAATACTTTTAATGCAAGGTCAATGTTCTTTTCGTCAATAAGATAAGATACTGCTTTTTCATATTCAACCACGCACTCAAGAACTTTTTGCATATGGACTAGTGTTTTATTAATTGCACTTTCTTGATTTCTTGATTGAAAAAATTTAAATAATGAACTCATTTTTTTAAGACCTCTTCTTTTTTATTTAATTTTATTCTAATTTTAAAACTTCTTGTATATATTGATCTCCTGGGTGTTTAAAGATAATACCTAATTCTTTAGGAAAATAAATTGTAACTTCCAAATTCTCTAGGAATGTATTATGGACTTCTTTGGTTGCTGGAATTGTTACAATCAGAATTTTTTCTTGCCCTTTTATTTTAATTATAATTTCAAATCGATAAAAAACTCCCATAAACTTTCGGCGATTTATTTTTCCTAAGACAGCATTTTTTTTATGTTCTACTCGATTTCCTAATCTTAACTTTAAATGATTAGCTCGAACAACCAATATTATCTTATCGCCATGATTTAACATATTAGATTTTTCTTTCTTAACATAAGCAGCAACCATATCATCAAAACCAATATCTAATGAGACAGGAACCGATTCTTCATGAATTTTTGCAAAAAATTTGTCGCCATGTTTAGATTTTTTAAAAATATCCCAAGTTGGGGCTCTGTTTTTTATGCATTTTCCTTCAAAAATGTTTATTTCACTCATGAAGTTAGCGACAAATAGATTTGTTGGATTATAATAAATTTCTTCAGGTGTTCCAACTTGTATAATTTTTCCTTGATTCATTATAGCTAAACGATCAGCAACCATCATTGCTTCTTCTTCTTCATTGGTTACATGTATAACTGTCAAATTTAATTCTTTAGACTTTGCCATTAATAATAATTCTCGTCGTAAATTCATTCTAAGTCCCGCATCGAGTGCTTTTAAGGGTTCATCTAATATTAAAAGTTTTGATTGTTCTAAATTCAAAAGAGCTCGACATAAAGCTACCCGTTGTTTCATTCCTCCACTTAACTCATCAGGTATTGCAGTATTTCTTCCTGTTAGTAAAGTCATCATTAGTACTTGATCAACAAGAATTTGTGTTTGATTTGAATCTCGAGCATGAACTCTGCCACTATAAGATATGTTTTCTACGATATTCATATTAGGAAACAGAGCATAATTTTCGAACATGAAACCTAAATTACGTTCACCAGATGTTAACTTGGTTACCTCTTTATCATCAAATAAAATTTTACCCATATCTGGCTTTAAAAGACCAGCAATAATTTTGAGTAGAGTAGTTTTACCAGCTCCAGTTGGACCTAAAATTATAAAATATTCTTTATCCTTAATTTCAAGTGAAATATTTTCAAGAGCCTGAAAATTTCTAAAAGATTTCGAGACCTTTTTTAATTCAATTTTAACCATTTTTTATCACTATTTCTATTATGTTAAAGAAAGTTCATTAAGTAAACTTTCAGGAGTTCGAAATATATATATATCATCCATATGAATACCAATAGTCAATTCTTCTCCTGGAATAAAGTTTTCCTCAAAATTTCCAGGCTTTAATGACATAAAATTATCTCCATTATCTAACATTAGATAAAATCTTTTAGTTGAACCTATAAATCTTGAAGTTTGCATAATAGCAGAAAAAAATTGCATTTTGGACCATTCATATTGACTACTTTCGAAATTATAATCTATTGGAAATAAATAAACATCTTCAAGACGAAAGGCAAGAACAACATTATCATCAAGATTAAATTGTTGTCTAATGTTATTACAAATTATTTTTGGACCACCTAATCGAATCCATACATTAATCTTTTCATTTTCTAATAGTTTCAATACAAAACCTTGAAGAAAATTAGTTTCTCCGAGAAAATTTGCAACAAAAATACTGTTTGGATTTTCATATAATTCATATGGAGTTCCCATTTGAAGAATTTTTCCAGATCTCATAATTATTATTTTATCTGCTATAGCCATTGCTTCTTCTTGATTATGTGTTACATGAATAGCTGTTAAACCTAAATCCTTTATTAGGTTTCGTAGCTCATGGCGAAAAACTTTTGATACCTTTGGATCTAATGAACCAAGTGGTTCGTCCATGATTAGAATTTTAGCTCCAGTTGCGATAGCTCGAGCGATCCCTAACTTCTGTAAACCTGGGTTTCCAAATATGTTTGGATATTCATCTGCATAATCTAACAATCCTACTGTATTTAATGCTTTTTCAACTTCTTTTATAATATAATCATCCTCATAGCCACGCATTTCCAATCCAAAGGAAACATTTTCCCATACAGTTAAGTGCTCAAAGATTTCGAAATGCTGAAAAATAAAACCCATATCTCTATTCTCAGGTGGAATTCCCTTTACATTTTTTCCGTCTATTAGCACGTCTCCTTTAGTTGGTTCTTCAAGCCCAGCAATCATTCTTAATGTAGTTGTTTTACCACATCCAGTAGGTCCAAGAAGAAAGACATAATCTCCATCATCAATTTTTAAAGAAATATTATCAACTGCTAGTATTTGCCCTTCATTAAAAGTTTTGGTGACATTTACTAATTCTATAGATGGAATATTAATTTCCTCCCTTTTTTTTAATTGTTCGTAAAGTAAAAATCAAGAAGGCACTGAAAATTATAACAATTATACTAGCAAATATGGCACTTGGAAATGCATTTGCCTCAACCCAGTCAACTATAAGGACTGGAACAGTCCTAATATTCCCCATTACTACAATAGTAGCTCCAGTTTCCCCTAATGAACGAGTAAATACCATGATACAACCAGCAATAATTCCTTGTTTTATATTTGGAAGAGTAATCTTTCTAAATACTGTTAAATTGGATGCTCCTAAAGTTCGAGCTGCTTCCTCAACTCCTTTGTTTGAAGTTTCCAATACCCCTATAATAGGTCTAACCATATAAGGAAAAGTAAAAGCTACATGGACAAATAGAATCATTAAAAATCCCGATTGAAATAAGCCTATACCCGCAGGGCCCCAAAATAGAAATGTTGCAAAACCTAAAGCTGCTGAAGGTATTGCTATTGGGATATCTAAAATAGTATCTAATACTGTTATAATCCTACCCCACTTTCTTTTTGTAATTATAAAAGCAAATGGCATCCCAAAGATAAGGTTGATGAAGACAGCTAAAGCACCCACTTCAATTGAATAAATAAAACTCGTGTATAAATACGCCCATTTATAATCTTGTTCTAAAAACATCTCACCTATTAAATTTTCTCCAAATAACTCAAAAATAATATAAAAAGCAGGAACAAGAATAAAAGTAAGAAGAATTACCAAAGCTATAATATCTCTTAAATATTTTAAGTTTTTACGACTCAAGAATCGTTCTATCCTAGGCCATACTGATTTCACAGGAAATCCTACTTTTCGAGTCAAAAATTTAATTGAAAAAAGAAGTAATAATGAAATTGCTATTAAAATCCCTGCCAAGAGTGAAGCAGATGGTATCTCTAATTGTCTTCTAAATCCTACAATCATAATAGGTGCAGTTTCAACCAAACCTGAAAGTATTATAGTGGCTCCTGTTTCACCTAGACTTCTTGTAAATGCTAAAATTGCTCCTGCAATTAAACCTTCTTTCATCATTGGTAATGTAATCGTACGAAAAACGGTAAATCCTGGTGCACCTAGGGTACGAGCGGCATCTTCGTATAAAGTAGAGGTTTTCTCCAACACAATCTTCATATTTCGCACAATATAAGGAAAGGTAAAAACTACATGTCCAAATAGGATTAATGTAAATCCCGGTTCAATTCCAAAAATCCCCCAAAATAGTAATACAGAAAATCCCAAAGCACTTGTGGGAACTGCCATAGGTAAATCTACTAAAGCATCAAGAATTTTTTTCCCTTTAAAATTATAACGTGTTAATATAATTGAAATAGGGAATGCTATAATGATATCAATTCCAACGGCAATTGCGGCTATAGTGAATGAATAACCAAGAGAACGTAAAATATTGAGCCATTGCAGATTTCCTAATAATTCATCATTAAATACATCTTGACTAATAGCAGGGATATTTAATAAAATAGTAGAAAATATGTTAATTACAGGACCTATAATAACCAATAAAAAGAAAATTATAACAATACCATCCAAACCTCTTCGGTATATAGGTTTAGAAAAAAATCTATCTACTCTTAAACTAATAGGTAACCTTAATTCCTCATCAATATAATTCTCTTCCAGATATTGAATTCCGTTCTTATTTTTTTTGTATGTTTTAATCTCCATTACCTCTTATGCTGTTGCTTTACAAAGTAGCCATAAATCTGGAACTTTTAATAAAATATCACCATCCTTAGGAATCTTTAATTCTGGAATAGTAAAATTGAAGGCAATTCCATTGTTTTCATAGTTAAAGACTTCGGGATCTAAAGGAATTGAAGGATCAATAGGTCTAAAACCATATTGTAATGCGGATGCAACGGTTTCATTCTTATTAAGAAAATCGAGAAATGCCTCTGCTACTAATTTTTGTTTAGGAGTAATCCAATCAGCATTTAATATACAAAATGGGTGATCACTATATAAAGTTCCTTCCTCTGGGTAAATAGCTATTATTTTACCCCCTTTAGCAGTACTTGAAATATCTCTTATTAAATTTTCATATAAAAAAGCTATATTTAAGGCACTTGGCCCTTCACTTTTCATATAACGGGCTAAAAATCCTGTAGATTTTCCATATAACACAGCACTTGATTCGAAATCCCTTAACCACTGCTGATTGTTAGAATTAGTTAGATCATTTATTGATAAATTTTCTGAGGGCGTCCCGGAAACTGCGGATAATGCCATAATAACACTCATGAACCCAGAATTTGACAAACGTGGATCAGTATGAGCCATTCTAATGCTAACGTTTTGATTTAAATTTAGATCATGAACATCTGCAAATCCACTAATTTTATGAGTTGAATTAAATGCTTCCCATGTAGCAATAACTATTGGAGAATATATTATCTTTACTACTCTACTTATATTTACTATAGGATCTAAAGTACTTGTTAAATCTGCCCATTTTTTATTTAATATAGGCATCCAAATTGAACTCGCAGGACTCCATATCGTTGGAGATATCTCATTATTTAATATTGAAATTATTGAATCTGATGAACCATATGGATGCATATCGATACTAATTGGATCGTCCGGATGCGTATTTTGCCATTCTTCTATAAAATTTGAATAAGCAACAGTCATCCAACTAGCCTTCTCAGAACTATATATAATTGTTATATGAGTTTTCTGTCCAGCAGTCCCAAGTATAAGACTAGTTGAGAAACTTCCAATAAGAAACCCTAATATTAAAACAATAGCAATTGAGATTTTATTTTGCTTTCTTACTTTACGTAATTGATTCATTATCTTCTGAGTGGTATTTAATATAGGTTAAATAAATGATCTAATAAAATTATCTATATATGCGAACAAGATACCAAATGAGATTCCCACTATCAAAATGATTAGTAATAAAATCCATTTCTTCATAAAATTTCCCTTCTAATTTCCTATATAGATTTTATTTAAGGTCGAAATCATAATCCTTTTTAAAATTAGATAATTATGAGTTATTTGAATAGTTTTACTATATATCCTATATATCCTATATAGAAATATATATCTTTGATACTTTATTAGAATAAACTTTCTCCAACAACGCTCTCGTGCGGGCTTTTTCCTATAAGTCTTAATAAAGATGGAACTATATCTGTGATTTTACATACTTTAATATGTTTATGGGGAATTTCTAACGATCCTCCTATAACTAAAGGAACTGTCATACATTTCCGTAAACCTAAATCATGATCATAAAGGTTTTTACTTTTTTGCTTTCCGTGATGTATACCAAATTTAATGGATTCATTGTTACTAAGAATAATATCTGCACTTCTAGGATTTTTAAGGTGGCGAGGTATTAAATCAGGAAGCATGGGGTAATCTAAATGATATGTGTTTTCTAACCATTCTTGAGTCGTGTGAAATCTATTATCTAACAACTTACTTGCTAAATCATCATTATTAAAGCCAAATATATCGATATCACCATTGATTAATGTATAGCGTGTTTTATAATCTACTCCGCTTCCCTTATACTCAATCTTCCCTTTTATTATTCTCCCTGTATTCCCAATTTTTCTTTTAAGATGAATAGTTCCTTTATTATATGTGTTCTGATCGTCTTTATAAAACATTAAACGACTTCCATCAATTTTAAATAAATCTTCCAATAAATTAATTCTTTTGGGTCCATATTTTTCAAGTTCTTTGATGGTAGGATAAGTCCATTCATTTTTATCATTAATATTATTCTTACCTTTAAAATAGAAAAATCCAACCCCTGCGTAATAAGCAAGATCCATATTTCCTCTCCTCCTTTTAAGTGGATGGTAATTCACTAGTTTATTTTGCTTATAAAAGGGATTTAAATCTCCAATAGTTCCCACTTTATAATTTCCATGATCTGAAGTTATAACAATTGCTGTATCATCTAAGTAACCCATTCTTTTTAACCTATCAATTAAAAGACCAATAACCTTGTCAATGTGGAGTAAATTTAATTTATAAATAAATGAGTCAAAACCGTATTTATGCATTAAAATATCAGATGACATGAACCATAATAAGGAGGCAATTGGTGGTTCTGAATTTTCAAAAAATTTCTTTGGTTTCTCAAATACTTTAATTAATTTTTGTGCGGGAATAGAATTTGATCTTACTAATCTCTTTTTTACATTCGGATAATACTTTAAAATAAGATAAAGCATTGCGAGTTTAGTTTTTCTTTCAGGAAAAATATAATCAGCTCCTCTGTTAATAAACTGTGCAATACTCGCAGTATTTCCATCTCCTACCATTTCAAGTATAGTTCTACAATTATTGCCCATATCATTGTTTAATTTATAGATCTGAAGGTCTAAAGAGGCATATTCTCTCAAAAGTGGTGGGGATACATCCCTTTCCATCCAATTCAATAGTGGAACTCCATGACAAAGCTCTTTTTTAAAATTTCCTGTATAGGTCCCTGTTAAAATTGAAACCTGTGTAGGATAAGTAATGGGCGGAAAATCAGTAATGCAATTCTCTGAATAAATACCATTTTCCATTAATTTCTTTAAATTTGGTAATAAACCCATTTCTATAAAATCAAAGAAATGCTCAGATCTAACATCATCTATTATGCAAAGAATAACTCTATTGATCTTATTTATTAACCTTCACCAATCATAATACTATTGATAACAACATATTCTTCGAAATTAATAAATAATTTCATTAAATCGAAATCTTATTGAAATATAAATCCTAATTCTATTTAGGTCAAAAGTAAAAATTTTAAAATCGATTAAGTGTAATATCATGGAGAAAAAGGAAATTTTTAGAATAATTAAAACACTTTCATCTGCTAGAGCCCCTAGTGGGTTAGAGAGAGCACGTGGAGAACTTTTTAAAAAAGAATTAGAAAAGATTAATAAGGATATTCAAGTTGAAACAGATTCACTTAGTAATTATTATATCAAAATCAATGGAAAATCTAGTAAAAAAGCTATTGCTATACTAGCACATATGGATGAAATTGGTGGGACTATTAGAAGAATAAAAAAAGAAGGAACTTTAGAGTTTTCTGAAAGAGGTGGATATGAAGGAAGATGGTTAGTCTCTAAGAAAATTTCAATTTTAAATATGGAAGGAAAATGGATAAATGGTGTGATTGCAGGAAGATCCGCACATACAGCTCCACCGAAATTAAGAGGAGAAGAAAAAATTGAACCACTTCAAATGGAAATCTTTATTGGAGCTCAGAATAAACAAGATGTAATAGAGAAATTTAAAATACATATTGGTGCTCCATTTGTATTCTCAGGAGAGTTTGAACTATTGAATGAAGACTTTAATGATGACATTATTTCTGGATATTCAATGGATAATTTAGTTGCTTTGACAGGATTAATTCTATTAACACATAAAATAATCAACAATATAATAGATGATAGGGGTAAGTTAATTAATCCTTTTGATCTTTATATTGTGGCAACCACAAGAGAAGAAATTGGTACAGAAGGAGCATTATTTTTTGCTAGAAATAAATCAATAGATGAAATTATCGCATTAGATATTGGAATTGTTGAAAATCTCCCTGGAATGGTAAGTTCAGACATAAAATTGAATGATGGACCTGTAATTGTATGGCAAGAAGCGGGAGGTTCTGGAGTTTTTGATTATAAATTATGCAAAACCTTGGTTGAGGTAGCAGATCAAAATAATTTAAAATATCAAAATGGTATTTTAGAATATTATGGTTCTGATGCTGGAAAAGCTCAAAAATGGCTTGGTATCCCTTCAGTTTTAATTGGAATTCCAATCATGTATTCTCATAATGTTCCCGAAATTAGTACTTTAAGTGGCATAGAAGAAGCGGCTGAATTGATTTTTCAATATTTGAATAGTCAAACTTAAGAAAAAGACTTTTAATATAAATGATAATGGAGCCCCCGGTGGGAATTGAACCCACGGCCGGCAGATTACAATTGCAGGGCTGTTTAATATATAAACCACTGTCTGCTGCTCTACCACTAAGCCACGGAGGCATTTTTTAAAAAAGCTAATTTATAAAAAAATATTATAAATTTTTAATTTTGTGGTTTTGAACGCTTAAAAAAACCAACACAAATAGTTAAAAGTTTATTTTTCTTTTTGATAATCAATTACTTTATTATCGATTCTATAGAATATTTGACTTCTGTTTGAGAAAAATGTTTACAAAAGAAGATGTAGTTAAATTGGCATTCAAGATTTATAAAGAGAATCAAAACGTTGAAAAAAGCGTCTGGAAACTCGCAGAACTATGTGTGACGATTAATAATAACATCAAAGATGGATATGATATTAAACCCTTGGAAACCGATAATTTAATTCTTTTAATAAGAGAGGATGTTAATGGACAATTGATTCCTCCATCCGAAGATGAAATTAGAAATGTAGCTGAAATTATTCATCATGAAAATCCTAGTAGAAGCCAAATTGATTGGTATATCGCAGAGAAGCAACTGCTTTTAGAAGAGATTAAGAAATTAATTGGCAATAAGAGTTAGTGAAAGAATTTAATGAAATTAAATTCAGATATTCTCTTTTCTGTGTAATTCTATTTCAATTTTATTTAGTTCTTCAAATATTAAAGTAGGAATAGTGGGTATTATAATAAATATTATAATAATTATTTATATTAGACAGTAAAATATTACTTTATTTGGTAAACATGCCACCTGCGAAAAAGAAAAAACTAGATGACAAATCTCAAACTTCACTTTTCACTTTTGTAGAAAAAAAAGAAAAGACAAAGGAAAAACCTCCAGAAAAACCGAAAAAACTTCAAATTGAAAAAGAAAAAGAAGAAAAACCAAGCATAAAACCTAAGCTTATAGAAGAAAAAATAGTTAAAGAGCCGACTGCTCAAGAAGAAAAGATTCCAAAAGAAATTCCACAATATATGTTTTTTAAAGGGAATGGAAAACCATTTGGCTTAAAGGAGGGAAATGTAAAATTACCGACAGTCAAGCGTGAAAGTGTATCTTCAAAATATATACGTTATTTGATTGAAAAGGGTGAACTAGTAGAAGATATGGAACGAGGACTACTACTTGATGTAGATTATGATGGTGGTCAAAACAAGGCCTATTGTAAATTTTACGATTTAGAAACTGATGATATTAAGATTTGGGTTGATACCACCGATCATGAACCTTATTGTTTAAGTAAAAAATCCATTCCAGAATTAGAGAATATTGTTGAATTAAAAGATTATGAAGGATTTACTCGATTTGAAGAAATAGAAAAATATGATTTATTATTAGATAAAAAAATACCAATGACAAGAATTTTTGGTAAAACTCCTTCGGATATTGGAGGTTCTGGGACTAATATCCGAAATATTTTAGGTTCAAATGATATTAAAGCGTGGGAAGCTGATATTAGGTACCATTTAAACTATATTTTTGATAGACAACTTATTCCTGGTTTGATTTACAGCATTCAAGGTGGACAGATTAAGAAACTAAGTTTTGAGGAAGATTCCGAAGAATCTAAAAAAATGGCAAAAGAATTGCGAAATCTATTTATTGGTGAATCTAATGAAATTCAAGAGTTTTCAGAAAAGTTTTTAGATATTTTTTTAACTCCAATTCCAGATGTGAAACGTTTAGCTATAGATATTGAAGTGAGTATAGGATCAGAAGATTTTATTATTCCAGATCCACGTCAAGCAAAACAAGCAATTATCAGTATATCCTTTGTGGCTTCAGATGGATTAAAATTAGTTTATGTATTAGAACGAGAAGGATTTAATTATCATGGATTACATAAAAAATTTCCTTCTGATGCTAAAGTTATTTTCTTTAAAAGTGAAAAAGAATTATTGACGGAAACTTTTCGGCTTTTGTGGGAATATCCTGTAATAATTACATTCAATGGTGATAATTTTGACTTAAATTATATGTTTCATAGGGCGAATAAGTTAAAAATAGATAAAGATTTGAATCCTATTCATATTAAAAGAGGTTTTGGGTTTTTATCTACATCAGATTGCGATTTAAGAAAAGGGATTCATCTTGATTTATTCAATTTCTTTTTTAACAGAAGTATTTCAGGATATGCTTTTGGAGGAGCATATGAAAGTAGTTCATTAAATGCGATAAGTGATGCTCTCCTTGGAAAAAAAAAATATGAACATGAGGAAGAAATACATGAAATGGAGTATGATGTTCTTACATGGTATAATTTAAAGGATTCATTACTTACATTAGAACTAACTAAATTTAATAATTCTCTTGTTTGGAATCTAATTCTCTTGTTATGTCGGATAACTAAAATGCCTATCCATGAAACAGCAAGGCGTCAGATTTCAACCTGGATACAAAATATCTTTTATTTTGAACATAGAAGAAATAATTTTCTTATTCCTCGGAGATCTGAAATAAATGAATTGAAAACAGGAGGATATTCTAAGGCTGTTATTGAAGGAAAAGCTTTTGCTGGAGCCTATGTGGTTCCACCCGTTCCAGGTATTCATTTTGATGTAGTGGTGATGGATTTCGCATCACTTTATCCTTCTATTATAAAGGAATACAATCTTTCTTATGAGACAGTTTTATGTCCTCATAAGGATGATGAAGATAATCTTGTAAAAGGAACACCTTACCATATATGTACTAAAAAAATGGGAATTTTTGCATACGTTGTAGGATTTTTTCGAGATATAAGGGTAAAATATTTTAAACCAAAATCAGGTGACAAAAACCTAACAGAAAAACAGCGAAGCTATTATTATACTATTCAACAAGCACTTAAAGTGTTTATTAATGGTTCATATGGAGTTTTTGGTTCTCAGAATTTTCCTCTTTTTTGTCTACCTGTTGCTGAGAGCACAACTTCAATAGGTCAGTATTCTATTAAACAAACAATTAATAAAGCTGAACAACTCCGAATCAAAGTTCTTTATGGAGATAGTATTGTGGGTACTCGTTGTATTGCTATAAAGGAGAAGAATCAAATTAATATAATACCAATTGAAGAATTATGGAAAAATTGTTATGAACCAATTGAAAAGATTGGCAAAAAGGAGATAAAAACACCTCAATCAATCTATACATTAAGTAAAAATGGAGATTGGCAAAAAATAAAGAAGATCATTAGGCATAAAACAAATAAAAAGATATTTAAAATTAATCAGAAAAATGGTGAAACGATATGTACAGAAGACCACTCATTGATTACAGAAAATTATAAATCAGTTAAACCACAAGAACTTGGAGATAAAAAAATCTTATATTTAGAAAAAATTCATCATCATCAACCTTCTATATTAGATGAAAAAATAGATTTATACCCCCTTGTAAGACATTATTCTTTCGAAACAGAATATAAGAATAGAAAAAAACAAAATACGTGGAAAGTTGATGATGATTTCCTCTGGTTTGGTTGGACAATTAGGAAAAACCAACAAAAAATCAATAGATTTTGTAATTTAAATGATTTATGCAAATTATTAGGAATTTATATAGCAGATGGTCATTCTTCAATCCATAAAGGTAAATATGGCTATAAAGCAACTGCTGGAATCTCAAGTAAAGATACTAACTTTTTAAATGAAATAAAGGAGATAATGGAAAGGATTGATTACAATCATAATATTGACATTTTACGTTCCACTAAAAAGGAAAGAGTTGTTCAAGGGTATAAATATAAAGACAAGACATATAAACTTCAAACGAATAGTACTACTTGGACTGCTTTTTTTAGTAGTTTATGTGGTTCTGGAAGTGAAAATAAACATTTACCACATTTTATATTCAATGTAGAAAAGAAATATCAAGAATTATTATACAAATACTATTTATTAGGAGATGGGAATGTTGAACAAGGGAAAAATACTTTTACAACTAAATCCCTTCAATTAGTGAGTGGTTTATGTTATTTACTTAAATCATGGAATATTGATACGTCAATATATTATTATGATAAAAGAGAGGTCTATAGAATCCGTGAACGAGAAAGGGCAGTAGATTCAATGCATCCAATTAAAACCAAAATAATTGAATTACCCAGAAGAGAGAGATATGTTTATGACTTATCAATTGAAAATACTGAAATGTTTGTAGATACATGTGGAATGCTATTATTACATAATACTGATTCCGTCTTTCTCTTGAATCCTACTAAAGAACAAATGGATATTATATCTGAGTGGAGTAAAAAAGAATTAGATCTTGATTTAGAAGAGGAAAAAACATATCAATTCCTAGCCCTCTCAGATAGAAAGAAGAACTACGTCGGGATTTATAAAGATACAAATTACGTTGATATTAAAGGACTCGTAGCTAAAAAGAAAAACACACCTGATTTCATTAAGAAGGTATTTAACGAAATGATTGAAATTTTGAAGAATATTACTACCACTGAACAATTCTTAAAAGCAAAAGATAGCATAATAGAAATTGTTAAAAGTAACCTTAAAAAAATTGGTAAACCTGATACTTACAGGTTAGAAGATTATGCTATTAATATCTCTATACAAAAGGATCTTAAAAATTATACAAAAGTTATTCCTCAACATGTTAAAGCTGCGCTTGAGTTAAGAGAAGTAACAGGAAAAGAATTTCAGAAAGGTGAAACAGTAAGTTTTATTAAAAGTAAAGGGACAATCGGTGCTAAAGCAATCGAATTAGCTAAACTTCAAGATATTGATACGAAAAAGTATAAGGAACTTTTAATGTCTGCCTTAGAACAGGTATTAGACGCATTAGGTATAACATATGATGAAATTAAAGGTATTAAAAAAATGGATTCCTTCTTTTAATTTTGACTAACTTTTATCAAAGAAATTTCTTTTATAATAAATTTAAATCGATTTCAATTATTTCCAATACTTTTTTATTAATTTAAAGAATATACACTACATGGAAAAATCTATAAAGAATCCGAGAAAACTTGCTTATTTTATTCTATTAGATGTATTTTTATTAATAATTTCGATATTTTTACCATTAATTCTAGTAGGCAGAAATCAAACAGGAAGTTGTTTGCATCATTTAGAAGAAGATACTGGTTTTCTGTGGGTTGTGGGTAGAGGATTTGGATTTACTACATTTATCTGGTTTATTATTAGCACCATATTTGGAGTTAACACAAAAAAAATAGCTAAATTTTTTAAATCATATCAAAACGCTCGTGATCTGCATTGCTTAAATGTCGCTATAACTCTTGTGGTTTTTTTTGTTCATATAGGTACACTTCTTGGATCTGAACCTTGGGGTGATTTAATTTTTGGGGGGGAGTACAATCATATTCCATATCCCCTATTCTTGACTAAAGTTTGGACAGGTGTCCTATTTGGTATTATAATGGCTTCGGTATCAGTAAGTGCTTTTTATTTTAGAGATATGAAAAAAATGAAAAGGTTTGGCTACAAGAATTTCATAAAAATTCACTATATTATGCTTTCTTTATCAATAATTCTGGGAATTCATATTTTCCTTATAAACACTGAATTGTTAATAATATTTTGGGGGTGATTAAATGAAAAAAGTACTTTTGATTATATTAATAGGTTTTATTGTTGTTTCAATACTTACTATTATGTTTACAATCCAATCTATCCATACATTTAGAGATTTTGATGAACATAACGATAATGGTGATAATAATGATGATCATTATAATGATTCAAATTTAGATCGAGTAAATACAGATGGTTTGAATAATTTCTTTCTAATGTATGAAGCAAAAGTTATCTCCACCTTTCGCTATCCTATGTGGTATTGTTCTTTTCGTATTTTCACTACTTTATTTATAAGAGATAATATAGTAAACTCATTAAAGATGCACAAAAAATAGGATTTAGAATATTATCATCTATTTTAAGGTTTAGGATGTCTATAAAAAGAAAGACTAATGCCCCACTGAATCCAATAATAATAATTGTTAAAATAGTTAAGTTCTGATTTTCAAATATCCATAAAATTAGTATGCTGATTCCAAAAGAAGTTAAAAATCCAGAAATGTACCCCATCAATGTCTTATTTGAAGATTTTGGTATATGTATCCTCCCAAACTTAAGACCAAATATGGATGCAGCACCATCACCTAAGGTAGCTATTAATGCTACAGTGGTAAATAATCCAAATGGAAGGAATAATGTTGGAATAAGGGATAAAACTAATGCTACAGGTCTAGTAAATTCATATATCTCATTTTTCTTTAAGGTTTTACCTAATGTATTAGAGATACAGGTAGGAAGTAAATGATAAATATTGTTTTTATTGAAAATATGTGATAATCGAATATAATCTAGAGCGGCAAATATGATAATTCCTGTATAACCTACTGTCAATATTAAGAAATTGCCATATTCTGTACCTGAAATACCCCAAAATTGATCAGCATTCCAAATTCCATCCCAAATATAGACTGCAAAAAGCCATAAAAAGATAATAATCACTGCTGGCAAAAGATGGAATGCTTTCCTATGAATATCTGTTTTTAAAGCAACTTTCCTATTATTAAGGTTCTTGATATCCATCAAAGTAAATCGTTCTATAAAGTGTTCTATGGTTCTATTATTTCTTAGATGGGGAGATTTCTTTAAAACAAATTGATGTTGATAATATAAAATAAAGAAAATTAATAATGGGGCGTATATGCAGATGATTTGAAAAGCTAGCCCTTCAAACCACCTTACTTGACTTGTATCTCTTATAAAAAATAATGGATAAACTAAACCAGCAGCAATCCATAGTAAGAAAATTAAAAATGAATTAGTAAAATTGTGGTCTGAATATTTTTTTTTCAACTTAAGAGCATAATAAATGTGAGCGAATCCATTACCAATATAAAAAATTGTAACTGGTAATGTAAGAAAGTTGTAAACCATAATATAACTAAACTAACCTATGATTTCAAAAATAGGTTTTGAAAAAAAAAGATTAAGTATTTAATATAAAAGAATAAAAAAAGAGTATTAGCATTATTTTATTTGATTTCATAGAGTTCAATGCCCCTTGTTTCTTTTAGGAATAAAACTGCTAAAAGTATAATATGAAATAAAAATTAAATAAAAAGATAAAATTAGAGCCCTAATAAAAGGATATCATCAATAGCTTTATGAAGTTTCTTTAAATTATCCTCTCCAAGGGCTTTATCTACTTGGACTTTCAAATCTAAAGCAGTACTTAATGCTTTAAAAAATGTGTTTTGAAGGATATCATTAAACTGAGACTTTTCTCCCTTTTCTGCCTTAAATTCATCTACACGCCTAAGCATAGCTTCTTCATAAGTTTTGTCTGTAACAGTTCGTAGCTCAGCTAACTTTCGGATTTTCATCCCATCTTTATCTTCCACATATTCTTCTGACATCTAGACATCCTCCTCTTCCCTTATTCCCCCATTATGGGCTACTTCATGTTCAATTTCTTCTGCTGCTTGACCTGTTGTAGTATCAAACTCGTTTCTAATTTTTGGTGTTATTTGTTTAGCAACTTGTTTTTCAATAATAGGTCTATGAATTGTGTTCATTGTGCAAAAACTAACTTCTTTAACACTCCCATCAGGTATAGCTATTCCGAAATGAACAATACATCTTTTAGTTCTTTCAAGATCCATGTTATAAGCATCTTGAAAATGCATACTAGAAAGTAATAAAGCTCCATAACTAAAAGAGCTAACACTTTCCCAATCACCTCTCATTAATAGTCTGGAAAACATTTCCATGAGCTTTCCTGGTTTCTTCATGTATTGTAATACACCCAATAGGAAACGGGCACGTAATTGTGTTTTGTCCAAAAAGTTGAGACCATTATCTAGAGTTTTGCCAAAATCCCCTAACAAATCTTCAAAGAGTTTAAGTGGTTTTTTTTCTTTATGTTTTATTTTTGCCCAAAAGCGATTTGCGAAGTCTATTACTTTTAGAGGATCAAAGTAATCCATAATTGGTGCCATTTCCCCAGAATCCGGATCTACTATCATGTATGAAGCAAAACCACAATCAGGGTGGCATGTAAATTCTATAGGTTCAACATCAGCTAAGTAAGCTACAACTCGACCAAATTCTACGATTGTGGAAAGTGGATACCAAGCGTTTTCCATGCTGACTTTTCCACCTGTTTGTTCTTCAATCTTTTTAAGAACATCAGCATTTGTTATTCTAAGTTCTTCTCTTTCTTCAAAAGCTATTCTTCCACATAGAGATACAGGTTGAAATGTTATACCACGTACTACATCCACGTTATCAATAGCATATTGGATGATATTTCCAACTTCAATATCCGTGATTCCCTTAGCGATAGTGGCAACCAAAACTATAGAATCTAATCCCGCTTTACGACAGTTTTCTAATGCTCGTTGTTTGTAGGACATTAAATTTTTAATTCCTCTAGTTTTTTCATATGTAGCATCGTTTATACCATCAAATTGGAAATATAAAGTGTCTAAACCCGCCTCTTTTACCTTTTTTGTCCACTCTAGACCACCATTTTTTTGTTGAAATCCGTATCCGTTAGTAGCGACTATAACCTCCTTAAAACCATTGTCTTTAGCCATTTTACAAATTTCAGGGAAATCCTTTCTCACAGTAGGCTCTCCACCAGTAAACATGATAGCTACGGCAGGAATCGGTTTGCTTCTAAAATGTTTCATGATTCTATCGATTTCTTCTAAAGTAGGTTCTACAAGATAACCCGATTGGAGGACATTAGCATAACAGAAATTACAATTGAAATTACATCTATTAGTTAAATCAATTAATGCTAGTGAACATGTTGATAAATGCTGGTCACATAAACCACAATTATAAGGACAACCTCTTGGATCATCACCAACACAATCAGGAGGATTCGCCTCACCATCTTTATCAAATTTCCATATTACCTTACCGTCCTTATCTTTTATAGCCCAATGTGTCCATTTATAATATTTAGCACTCGAGCTAATTTTGTCCCTAAACGGACCATGATCATCACATGATTTTTTCATCCAAATCTGATCATCTTCTTCATAAATTTCGGCATCAATTGGTTGCAAACATTCCGGGCAAACACTTCTTGTTTTTCTGTAATAAGGTACGTTTAAATATTCATCATCGTCTAAATGATACATTTTTTGTGTACTCCAAATTTTTAATGTTTATTAAAATAAGTATTTATACAAAGATCAATTTGAAGATTTTTAAATATTTTTCTACTTTTCCTACTTTTGATAATATTATTTGTAAATAAACTAGTAAACTAATTATTCGCAACCGCTACTATCAATTTATGGAGAATTATACATTTTCTCAAATTTTTTTATTTAGTTTATTAAACCTTGCGCATTATTAGTTCAAGAGATAAAATAAAGTTAATTTTAACACCAAAAATCTTTTTTTTAAATTTTATAAAAATCTTTTTTTCCTAGGCCATATAATATTATATTCAAGTCTAAATTTGGGAAATTTATAATTTCTTTAAATTATTTATATAGGTGAAGAATTACAGATTAATTAGAGATTAATTACTTTCTTTCCTAAAATTTATTGAATTTCTGGAATTAATAAAACAAACTTACTTCCTTGAGTATAATCACCAATAATTTTATCTTCTACCCAAATTTGACCATTGAATTTTTCGATAATTTGTTTTACTAAGGATAGTCCTAATCCTCCAATATATTTGGTTGAATTTGGAGTTCTAAGAAAAATTAATTCCTTCATGTCATCGACTATCCCAATCCCATTATCAAGAATTTCACATTTAAAAAACCTAATTTGGTTCACTTGTTTCTTTGTTATGATAATTGAAATGTTAATAATTGAGTTGTTATTATGCCTTATGGCGTTAATTAGAAGATTTTCAAAAACATTGTTTAATAACTCGTTAGCTAAAACAAGCATTTTATCAGAACTATGATGTAGCTGAATATTTAAATTTCTACTTTTATATGATTTTGTTATACCTTCTATTACATTATTTAATACAGTTAATCCGTCAACAGATTTTAGAGTTATTTCTTCTTCTTCTAATTCTGATAGTTTTCTAATATTTGAGACTAGATATTCTCCTCTTGTAACCTGTTCGTGTAAGATCTCTATTAATTCTTCGAACTCTTCCTCTCTCATGGGTTTCTTTACATATCGAGAAAGAAGTTGAGATGAACTAAGAATATTTTGAAGAATGTTATTAATATCATGGGAAAAAATATCTTTATAAAAATTAGAGCGATTAAAGGCTGCTTCTGAATGTGAAAGAGATTGCTGCAAATCTTTGGCATAGAACCACATAATTAACCCTACAACTAAGAAAGTCCCAATTGCTAAAATATTCGGTGTAGAAATACAAATGAAGCAAAGAATTAAATAAATAAAACTTATAATTATCGCAATAAGAAAACTCGAGAGAGGTCTTAATAAAATTCCCGCGAAAAAAATTGGGAGATAGAAATATATTGTACTTCTTCCTTCTATTAATTCTATAGGACTATCGGCTAGAATTATAAGAACAGTAAAAATAACAAGAAAAATTTGATTTGCTAACACACTAGCAATATAATTATTTATAATAAACAGAATTCCAAGAACAAAAAGAAATAAAGGTGTAATAAAAAATATTGATATTGTTCCTTTTTGTTCACCTATATTTACACCAATTAATACAAGAATGAAGATTCCAATCATAACTATAATATCTATGATCGCTAATCCGACTAAAATTAGGTTTAAAATTTTCTGTTTTCTAACTTCTTCTAGATCAATGGGCTTAATTTTAAATTTGTTAAGTATTGATTTTTT
Source organism: Promethearchaeota archaeon (assembly GCA_019058425.1). Lineage (GTDB taxonomy): Archaea > Asgardarchaeota > Lokiarchaeia > Sigyniarchaeales > SOKP01 > Loki-b32. The sequence continues at coordinate 17,474 of JAHPYZ010000017.1, read as the reverse complement.
CATTTAACGAGATCCCAACCCTAATTATGATTAAATAACATAGTAATAGATTTGATATTTAACTGTTTTTAAACCAAATAAATAAGGTTTAAAATTAAGAAAATAAAGTAAATACTTAATTAATAATGAAAATTGATGATGAAAAAGGCATGTTTGAACTATACTCCGGTTTTATTGATAATTTTAATATGATATTAGCAACAGATTTTTATCAATTGACAATGGGAGCAGCTTATTACCAATATAATCTTGAACATGGAGTTAAAGAAGAAGATGATATTGCTACATTTGAGCTATTTATTAGAAAATTGCCCAGAAATCGTAATTATTTAATATTTGCTGGTTTAGAACAGGCGGTACACTATCTTCTGAATGCTAAATTTTCAGAGAATATCATTGAATTTTTACGAAAAAAACCTGTATTTAAAAATATAGATCCTAGTTTCTTTGATGATTACTTGCATAAATTTAAATTTAAAATCGATATGTGGGCTATGAAGGAAGGGAATTTTTTCTTTCCCAATGAGCCAATCCTAAGGATTCAAGGTCCAATTTTCCATGCTCAAATGGCAGAGACCTATTTACTTAATGTAATTAATTTTCAAACTCTAATAGCATCGAAAGCCTCACGTGTTAGAGCTACAGCTCCAGATAAAATTCTTCTTGAATTTGGTACAAGGAGATCCCACAGCCCACTTGCAGGAGTATATGCTGCCAGAGCAAGTTATATTGCGGGATTCAATGGCACTAGTAATGTAATAGCAGATCTTGAATTGGGTATTAACTCTACAGGTACAATGGCTCATAGTTTTGTCCAGAAGTTCGATGATGAGTTAGAAAGTTTTAAGTCATACTATAAAATATATGATGAAAACTCAATTTTTTTAATTGATACATATGATACAGAAAGAGGAGCTGAAATTTCTAGTGAATTTGGGAATAAAATTAGGGGAGTAAGAATAGATTCTGGTGACCTCATTGAACACGCTAAAAAGGTTCGGAAAATTTTAGATGGTAATGGATGTGAAAAAGTACTAATTGTGGCAAGTTCAGATCTAAATGAGTATAAAATAAAAAAGATTATTGATGAGAATGCTCCAATTGATGCATTTGGTGTTGGAACAGAGCTTGCTACTTCACGGGACGATCCAACAATCTCTGGAGTATATAAATTAATTGAATATAATGGAACACCGAAAATAAAAATCAGTGAAGAAAAAATAACTTATCCTGGAAAAAAGCAAATATATAGATTTTTCGATAAAGATGGTATCTTTAAAGAAGACATTCTATCACTTGAAAATGAACCTTCTCCATCCAATTCAGAAGCATTACTGATTCCAATAATGAAAAATGGAAAACTAATCACAGAATTACCCAAAATAGATGATATTCAAAAGTTTTACACAGGCAATATTAAGAGATTACCCAAAGAGTATATGAAACTAGAAGAGATCGACATTTTTAAACTAAAAATTTCAGAAGAATTACAGAATCTTACAGATTCTTTAAAACAAAAACGTTCCTAATTTTTAAAATCAAGATTGGTCAATTGAACGCTTATCTCCCATAATTGTTTAGAGATATCTTCATTATATGAAATTTTTACAGATTCAGCTTCTTTTTTCCTTTTAAAATATTTTCCACTTATACCGTCTATTTCAGGAGAAGAAGCGAGATATACTGAGGTTTTAGCTCCCTTTCTTGGAGTTAACATAAATAGACCAACTAATGGGTAGAAATATTTGACAAATGGACGAAAATTACGTATCATCTTTGTTTTTACATATCCGGGGTGAAGACAATTTACTGAAACTCCAGTTCCCTCGATCTTTCGAGCAAATTCATAAGTAAAGAGTACTACCGCCAATTTTGATTGTGAGTATGCTTTTAATTGGCGATAATGATTATCTCCATTTAAGTCATCAAAATCAAAGGATTTTGCTTGAATACTTGATGCCACATTTATAATGCGAGATGGTGCACTCTTCTGTAATGTGTCGAATAGTAAATTACACAGCATAAAATAAGCTAAATAATTAACCGCAAATGTTGTCTCAACTCCATCTTCTGTTAAGATATGTTTGTGCAAATTTACTCCCGCATTATTTATTAAAACATGTAAATTATTATATTTTTTTTTGAATTCGGATACTAAGTTATGGATTTCTTTCTGAGATGATAAATCTGCTATTATTAAATCAATTGATTCATTTCCGCTTTTTTCCTTTATTTCATAAATTGCATTTTCAGCACGAGTCTGATCTCGACACACTAATACTAATGAGGCCCCTTGTTTTGCCAAACCAATAGCAGTTGCTTTTCCAATTCCAGAATTAGCTCCCGTAACCATACAAATTTTACCATTTAGCAATTTAGATTTATTATTCAACATTCTAGCTTTTACCAATATCCCATATATTACTTAATTTCCTAATCATCAGAAATTTAGTAAATATGTAAATAATCTAATATTAATAAAGACTCCTTCTTAGATGCTCTATTTCTGGATATATCAGATTAAAACATATTTCCCAGAGTTTTGGGAGAAGAGATTCATCACAATTAGTAGAAAAAGATTTTTGAAATCAACTTTAAGCAAAAACAAAATTAATTTAATTTGTCATAGTTCCTCGAACAAGAACATCTGTAAGGTTTTTAATAAGTACTTCCTCATCAAGTTTAAAATCACTTCGAATCCACCAAATAAAGACCCCAAGTACCGTAGATGTCCAGACTCTAGCTGTTACCTTAGGATTTTGATTACGAGCTCCGTATTCTGATAATTTTATGATTATTTTTTCTACTTCATCGGTAAAATTATCAAGAATCTCATTTCTTTTGATTCGGTATTTTTGATCCATCCCTCCCATTTGCTCAAAGAAAATTAAAAAAGTCTCTTTTTTTTCTCTGAACATTTTTGCGTATCCCCGAAATAGATTCCTAACAGCAGAAATTGGTGGAATTTTATTTTCTTTGAAATAAACAAATAATTCTCTAAATTTGCTGATCATAAGGTCAGCTAGTCCTCTAATTAAAACCTCGATTACTTCCTCTTTACTTTTAAAATAATTATAGAAATTTCCCACCGATGTACCTGCTCTCTTTGTAATATCTTTTATTCTTGTGTTGTTAAATCCTTTCTCTTCAAAAACAGAGAGAGCTGATAATATAAATAAGTTTCTCTTTTCCCTCTTTATTATTTCAGATTTTTTCTCCCTTAGAGACATGAATTATCAACTCAATGGATAATTAAGATTTTTTGTGAAATTAAAATTCATTGAAAACACTATTAGATCTTAAGAAATTATGTTATAATTTATTACTTTTTAATTTTCAAATTCCATAAGATTTAATGGATTTTTTTTGTCTATAAGATGTTCTGAAAAAATAGTATTTTTAAATCCTTTCGTTATTAATTCACCGAATAATGAAGATAATAAAAAATAAATGAACGTTCATTCAGTGAATGGTGATTCGGTAAAAACCAAGTAATTTTACCCTTTGCAAGTGTAGGAAAAGATTTATATAGTTACTTATCTTTATTTATAAAAATACTTATTTAATTAAAAAAACATTTGAATAAAACACAATCACTTGAGGTGAAAAAACAGTTGAGTATTATGAACCCTGATTTTCTTTTAAAATTTGGTGAGATAAAATTCGCGGAAGAAAATAGTATGCCAATAAATGATTTTGAACTTGCTTTAAAGCGTTACTTTTCAATTCGGGAAAAGAAAATGCCACGTGGAAGGTACAAGTTCGGTGAAATCGATAATTCTTATGTAAAAGATTTTACTCGTTCTTTTATGAATTATTTTGAATAAAATTTTAAACAGAATTTTTTAAATTGTTAAACCATATTTCTGGTTTTTATTTTCTTTATTTCTAACCATTATTCTTTATTTATTGATTTTTAATATTCCTAAAATTTATAATACTATCATTTTTTTCAAAAATAAAATAGTTGGTGTATAAATATTGGGATTATTGAATGAAATTAAAGAGTTTTTTATCGAAACTAATGGAATTAAGCTTCATACTATTATAATTGGGACTGGAGAACCCTTAATCCTGCTTCATGGATTTCCAGAATTTTGGTATTGTTGGTCAAAAGTAATTCCCTTCCTTAAGGATAAATTTAAGCTAATAATTCCGGATATGAGAGGATATAATTTATCTGATAAACCAGAGGATGTTGAAAACTATAAAATAGAAATTCTAATAGAAGACATTAAAGGAATAAGTGAAGAATTGAACTTGGGAGAATTTTATCTTGCTGGACATGATTGGGGGGGCGCCGTTGCTTGGATTTTTGCGGAAAAATATCCGAACCTTTTAAAGAAGTTAATAATTTTAAATGCTCCTCATCATAGGGTATTCCAAAAGGTATTAAGATCTGATAAGGAGCAACAAAAAGCGAGTTTCTATATTTTTGAGTTTTTAAAACCAAATGGTGAGGCTTTCATAATTGAAAATGATTATTATTGGCTTAAAGAAGCTGTTTTTACAGAAAACTTTAGTGATATTGATAAGGAAAAATATATTGAAGCATGGTCTCAATCTGGAGCAATAGTAGGAGGAGTGAATTATTATAGAGCGAATACTAGCTTTGAGGATTGGGAGGGAAATATAGATGTTCCTACATTAGTACTTTGGGGAATGAAAGATCAGGCTTTGAAACCTCAATTATTGGAAGGTTTATCCGATTATGTTAAGGATTTACGAATAGAACGTCATGAACAATCTTCCCATTGGATAACTCACGATGCTCCAGAATTTGTTTCCTCCAAAATTCTAGATTTCATTCAAAGTTAAGTTCTTTAAGAGAAATCATTTTTTTCTGTAAAATTATTAAATTTTCAACAATAGTTGTCTGAATTGGTCAAATATCTAAGATTATTAGATTATTCTGAATATTATAGAACAAAATAATTAAATTTATAAAGCTCATTTATTGGTTACAATATAAGGATTAAAGAAAAAAGTTTTATTTCTAGCATACCTTTTATCAAATAGATAAATAAATTTATTGAAAATGGAAGACGATAATAAAGAATACTCTTGGTCTGTCAAACTAGATTGGTTAAACATTTTATCGAAGTTAAATCTTGAGAGTATTAGCCAGATTCCAGAATTTAAAAAAGACAAGGCAATTAAAAGAATTACAAAGTTTTATGGTATAGAGGCTCTTCTGGAATTTGAACCTAGTTACTTAGATAAACTTATAGTAAATGAATTGAAAGAATTGATGAAAAAGGAATTACTTCTAAATACCAGAAGACAGGAAAAAATTGAAAAAGAGATGCGTGATAAAATAATACCACTAAAAAGAGGTGGTATTATAAAAATAGATCCTAGAGATCTCAAAGATTTTAAAGGAGATCCGGAAGATGCGCTGAAATACTTTTACAAAAAGTTCCTTGGAGAAGATGATGATGACAAGGATGATGACAACGATAATTACAAGGAAGATAATACTGGTTATTATATTTAACACTTTAATTTAAACATTAATCCTTCTTATAGATCTTGTCTTTTAATAACTTCAAATTAGTATGTGATAATTTTTGGTACATCAAAATAATTAGTATATACACTAAACCTGACCATATTATCCAAGATAAAGCCTGAAATGTATCCATGTTTAAAATATAATTTATATAATCTTCCAAAATATAAAATCCAAAATCATTCAAATCGCCTGGAAAGTCCACAATTTTTGGATTCAAGGTAATAGCAATGACTTGATGTGTATTAAGTTTTAAAGTTTTAAAGATATTTGCAACTGTTAGATTTGTGGGGTCACTCAGTTTCAATTTAATAAATGTATTTAAATCCTCATTAATATGAATATCAGAACCTCCTATACACGTTAGGTTATTACTTAAACAATAATTCCTTATTTGTTGATATTTCCATCCATAACTAGCACTATTTACAATTTCAAAGCCATCAACACCCCAATCTCTTAATTGATCCAAACTATATGGCACCCCATAACCTCCGTTTGGATTGAGCTCATAATTATAATGATTAACAGTAATATAACCTCCATTTGATTTCACATAACTTATCGTATCAGAAGCATTCATCGCCAATGGTCCCCCTGGAGTATATGATTCAAGTGGTACAATTTCTTCTGCGAGTCCAAAATAATTCATGTGGATTTCTCCTGGATTATTGGCATTTTGTGTCCACTCTTCAGCCATAAACACAATGAACTCTAAATGGCTTTCTTCAACATATTTTTGAGCCATTTTAGCCCCTCTTATATTATCATGGTCAGAGAATGCTGCTCCCGATATACCTTGTTGTATATACCAGTTTATCCTTTCTTCTACTGTAAGCCATCCATCACTGAAGGTAGTATGAACATGAAAATCAAATAAAAATTCATCGTCATCGAGTGGTATGGTAGGGATTATTTCATGTGGAGTGAATGGCGTTGAGATAAGCACAATATTAGCACTAAGTAATAGTAATCCTATACCAACGTACAAAACCGTTTCTCGCTTTATTGTTTGCACTCTCGCCCTTCTTTGTGTTTTATTTTTTTGAAATTTCTTTGATAAGTCAAGTGAAAGTTTTGGATGAAATAATTTAAGGAAAACAAAACTAATTTTTAGGAAAATAAGAACCATACTCAAATGGATAGCTAGTTGAATTGGAATCATAAAATATCTGCTTATAAAGAAATAACCTTGAATTAAATAACCGATAAGAATGTAAATAGCAACCAATAAAATAGAGAGAGTTAATACTTTAAAACAAAAATATATAATATCTACAATCAGGTAAGTGATATATCTATATTTATTCGAAATAAACATACCTTTTTTCTTTAAATATAAATAACCTACTCTCAGAATAGGATAAAATATTAAAAAAAGAAACATCCAGGTAAATTCATACTCAAAAATTGTGGCAAATACCATAAAAGGCTCCACAAAATATCTTAATAAGGGAAATTTGCTTGTAAACTCTGATGATACGTCTACTTGTCCAAGGACGTCAAAAAATATTACAGTTCTTTCTCCAATAATGGATATAATAACAAGGAAAACAATCCATATTAGAATAATAATTGAAAATATCGTGAAAAATTTGTTTTTTTTCACAAAAGTTCGAATATTCATAATAATTATTTCTGCTAAACTTCCTAATAAAGGTTAGATTAATTAAAATAAAGGAAGTCATATCAAATATCTTATGCTAAAATAAAATTATCTAACGTCTTTAACGGTGTTTTATATTTTTTGTAAATTTTAACATCTACAATAGGAAAAATGTTGCAAATTTTTCCTCTTAATTCTTTTTCATTGAATTTACAAGATTTAGAAGGTTCCATTCCTTTTAAGATTAAATATAAAATAGGCATATGGGGATTAGATGGATCGATATCATGATTCAGATATTTTAAGTAAGAATGCAGTCTTTTAATTATATAATCCTCCAAATCCTTTTTGGCTCTTATTTCAAAATCCACTTTAATTGTTTCCCATATATATCTACGATTTATCAAATGTAATATTTTGACTAGTTTTGTGAACTTTTCAGATTTTTTCGTAACTTCTACTAAGAATATACCTCTTTTATATGAAAAATCTACAGAACAAACCGCTTCAGAGGACCCAGGATTATATATCCAATCTTGAAGTATATATTGTTTATGAAAATGACCTAAAGCTAAATAATTAACTCGATGTCTTAAATGTTGAATATCTTCTATTTTGACTCCAGGCACGTTTTCCATCTGGCCCTCAATCCCAAAATGCTGCATTAGGATATTAAACAAACCATTATTATTTGTGATTCCTTTCCTTATCTTTGAAAGTAAAGAAATAGGTTTTTCACCAAGATAACGTGTGCCATAAATCATTACATTTTTGATTTGTATTTTTCCTCCCTTTTTAGTCTTTATATTATAAGGCTTGAATATATCTTCTGGAGGCGCTTCTAAATTAGCATCAAGTAGTACAATTAATCCTAAGCTATTTAATAATTTTAACCATGATTGTCCTCGTCGTTCGAATCTAACCCCCCTTGAAAACTTCCGAATATCATGATTCCCTTCTATTGCTATTATTAAAATTAAGCTATTTGAAAATTCTATAAATTCATTTAATAATTTAACAATCTTCGTTAATTTCCCCGGTAACATTTCTAATGAGGTAAATATATCACCAGCTAGTAATATAAAATTAACTTGATGGATTATTGCTAATTCCAAAATTTCTTGGAAAGCTTGAATAAAATCATTGGATCTATGTTCATTACTATATTGAACAGCTCCAAGATGAATATCACTAGCATGAATAAATTTTACAGATCCTTGAGTTTCATCATTAGAGACTGATAAGTTGCCATATTTGGTCTTAAAATAGTTTTCGATTGTCATAAAAATAAACTATACTATAGTTAAAAGTAAATTTAATATTTATAGCAAAACCAGCTTTTTAAGTAATGAAAGTCTTAAAAAGTAGTGAAGAAGAAGTTATCGATTCTTTAAACAAAATTATTAATATTTTTTGAATTATTCAACTTACTGTAATATATAATTGGGTAAGAGCTAATATGGAAAATAAGGACTTTGAATATGAGATAGGTGTGATTCACGGAAGATTTCAAGTATTACATAATGATCACATTAAGTATCTTTTAGCGGGTAAACAACTATGTAACCATCTTGTAGTGGGTATTACTAATCCAGATCCTTCATTGACAAGAGATTCGAAAGCAAATCCCCATAGAAGTGCATCAATAGCAAATCCATTAACCTATTATGAACGCTATTTGATGGTACAAGCTGCATTATTAGAGCAAGGTTTAAAATATTCGGAATTTTCTATTGTTCCATTTCCCGTAAACATTCCAGAATTACTTAAACATTACGTCCCATTAGATGCTATCTTCTTTCTAACAATTTATGATGACTGGGGCAGACAAAAAAAACAGTATTTTGAATCTTTAGGATTAAGTATTCATATTCTATGGGAAGTTTCACTCGAAAATAAAGGACTTAGCTCAAGTGAAATTCGTGAAGATATGATTAAAGATGAACAATGGGAACAATATGTTCCTAAAAGTGTTGCATACCTCATGAAAGAATGGAATGTAACTCACAGACTTAAGGAATTGTGTAGAGAAGATTGATAAAATGAATCTAGAAAATTCGATACATATAAAAGTTCAAGTGTAGTTCTTAACAAATAACTATTAATAGAATTCTGACTATGTGACAATTAAATTATTAGCTTTTGGTAAATACCAAATCAATTTGTTCCGAATTGTTCAAGATAGAATTAAATTAAAAAGTTTTATTGATTTGTTGAAAAAATATTGGGTTAATTATTTGTTTTTAAAGTGATGAGAGTATAGTTATATATTTAAGAGCAACCAATATTCTACATATAGAAAATAATAATCTTCAGAGTGGTGGAAAAAACGTTATTTCAATCTGAATTACCAAGAATTATAATGGTTTATGTGTTTTTAGGTATTTTGGTAATCTATTTTTCAATAATCACTTATAAAGTTTTAAAGAGAAAAAGACAACGTTTAAATTTTATTATTAGCGGTTTTTTTATTAGTTTAATAATTGGGTTTATTTTAAATATGGTCTATGCGACCATGACTAATAGAATAACCATCCTAGTTCTTAATTTCTTAACAAATTACTTCATATTTTTTGGACCAGTCTTTCTTCTTATTGTAAATATAATAATATTGGAATCAACTCTTATTTATTCCGTGAAAAGACAAAATAGATACATTTTATTTTATGGGATTTTACTCTTCACAGGTATGTTAATATTAGTCTTAATAGGAGAAATAGTCGACAATCCTAATGCTCCACTTTTAGGTGTCCAAATAATTAATAATACTCCAAAATGGGGACCTATATTTTTTATTTATGTAGTTTCAATTATGTCTATTTTTACACTTATTCCAATAAATTATACAAATTTTAAAATCTACTTCCAGTTTGAATCAAAGGAATTGAAAAGAAAGTGGTTTTTCTATTTATTTGGCTTTTTAGGATTAACAGTGATTTTATATTTTAGTATTATATTTAATCTTTTAGATGCTGATATTCATGCTGAAATTAGATTGATGATAACTTTATCAATAAGTAGTGTAATAATCTGGGGATATATGATGTATTATGGGATTGGAATCGAATTAAAAAAATAATATTTCATCATTTTATCTTGAATTTAATAAATTACTTTTTTTAGAAATATTATTATGGAATATATTTTTAATTTTTTTCAAGTGAAAAAAGCGAAAATTTTATAAATTCCTCAGAGAAGAATTAATTAACTGGTTATAATCTGATCGGGATATTAGGATGGCAACCATCACAAAAAAAGGATTAGATCTTCAAGAAGAGGATTTTTATTTTAAAAAAATTATATTTAAAAATGGACAGCAATATGGATTAAGGTTTGCCACTCCGAAAGATGCACCAAATATATCATCTCTGTTCAAAGAAAGCTACGGTTATAAATATCCTTATCCTTATGTTTATGATATCGAACTTCTAAAAAATGACATCTCAAAACCTAATAAATTTTGGGTTCTAAGCGATTTATTAGAAAATAACATTACTGTTGGTTGTGCTTTAGTTGATAAAGAAAGATACATTGCCCACGCGGGGAGTTTAATGATAAAGAAAGATTTTCGAAGGAAAGGAATTACAACGAATTTAGCAGCTGCAGGGCTTTTAACTGTTACAAAAATGCCTCAATTTAAAGAAGTTTTAAGACTTAATACTGAAGTTCGTGCTCCACTGACTAAGGTGCAAACATCTGCTCAAACTGCGGGTGCAATACCTTATGGTATAATTCCTAGTCACATTACATTAGTAGATAACAGAGATTTTAATTTTGATGATAATCACCCATGTTCCCACCAAAATGAAGAATTCAGTACAGTACATTTTTCAATGATATTTAGAACCCTATGGAAGAAAAGAGATAGAAATGTGTTTCTATTAGATAACGATGATTTAATCTTCCTATATGAATATATTAAGAGTCAAACTAAGCAAATGAATAATGATACAATAACCCTTAAAAAAGATAAAAAGAATAAAGGATATGAGCTTTATGGTGTTTCTAAAGATTACTATTTAGCACATGTGAAATTATTTGGCTACATTAAAGAAAAATCACTCAATAACTTAATAAAAATAAACAAAAATTGGAGAATAATCATTTGGAAAATTCCAACTACTGAAAATGGCATATCTTCTATGACTCTTGCTTTGAAAAAAGGATTTAAGGTGGTGGGATACGATATTGGTTTTAGTAATGTAAATTGGACTTTGTTTGATTCAATTATATTCGCTTATTATCCAAATGGTAACTGGAATTTATCAGATGTGAATTGTATCGATACTATTAAACCACTATTTAATATGATAAAACAGCAATTTATTCCCTAATACTTTAAATCTAATAATTAGGTTAATAAAGAAACTACTCTTTCTTCAAAAGTTTGAGTTCCTGTTCCAAAAACTTTATTTAATATTATTCTAAAAGGTTCAAATTGACCAACTTTTGTAAGATTACAGCCATCAAACTGAGCAATAAATTTCTTTAATAATTTTCCCAATAGGGGAAAAACTGTTTTATGTAAATATTTTTCCAGATTAAAATCTTTATCCATAACTATGAAAGCAACAATTTCCTGATCGTCTCTAAACAAGTCATTTATTATTCCTTTCTTAAAAACTATGGAATATTTATCACTTTCAAAATATTCTACAGGCTCCATTAAACATTCAGCAAATCCCAAAAGCCCACTAAGTAAACCACTTGAACAAACTAAATTTGTTTGTTTTTTGCTAGCTCTATGATAGCTAGTGAATATAATGGGAATTCCATGGAAGAGTATTCCAGCTTCTCGAATCATTTTAGTGAAATTGGTGATTTATGATGTAAATTAAGCCAAATCGCAATTGACTAATATTCTTATAAGAATACCACTAATAACCGACGAAATTTTAATATTTAAATATAAGTGTTTTTAAGATTATTCCGTCGCGATAGCACAACAATACTGTAAAAGAAAAAAAAATGTCGATATTTAGATATAAAAAATAGTGATAAAACTTACTTTTTTATAGTAAAAATCGACTTCTTTGTATGAAAATTGCTAAAGAACTATCATTAAAGGAGAATGCTAAAAGATTAAGATTTTCATTAAAATAAGTTATATTAAAAATAACTCATCAATAATATTTTTAACAGGATTAAAAATAGTTAGATCTCCATTCCAATTATTTAAAATATTCCAATATATTTCTTCAACTCTTAAAACTAATTTTTTTAGTATATGTGTAAAATATTTCAATTCCTCTTGACTAATTAAAACACCTGTAATATATTTTCCAGAAAATATATTTACATTTTTTCCCTTTTTCTTTATAATAGAAACAGTATTCGGGGTACTTTGAATCAATTCATCAAGCATTATATTCAAGGAAGCAAAAGCTCCAGATATGAATTGTTCTTCTAAAGGTTCAATGTTATTAATAAAAGATCGATTATATAAACATATTCCATTTTTATTTAAGATATATAAACTTTCAATTTTATCTTTCCAATCAAATTCATAAAAGGGTGGGATTTTTCTAAAGAAAATGAAGATCAAGCAAATTGCTATTAATTGGATGATAACTCCTAAAAACTGAGCTATAAGACCTATAAATTCAACAATTAAATCCATAGAAACAATATAGCCTATTAGTATAAGTATTAATGATAAAGTTAATTTTAAAAGTCCCTTTGAAAGAATTCCTTGTATTTTCGATTTTTTACCAAAATCTTTTCCGTAAATAATAATCAAAAAAATAAACAAAATCCATGATAGAATTGAAAGGAAATTAATGAATTCTAGATTAAAAACAAAAATTACTAATGAAACTAATAATAAAACAAAATAACTAATTGAAAAAAATAATTTTCTAAAAAGGATTTTTTTATACTTCTCCATGTAATATGAAAAGATTAGAGTTCCTATCATTATTGAGAGATATCCAAAATTCAAAAAAAGCGTTCTGTAACTTCCTTCGTCCCAAATCATAAAAGGAGTAAGAATATTATCTACAGTATAGTAGTTTGCTACAATAAAGAATAATCTCATTATTGAAAAACCGAAAAATAGTGAAGAAAATCCCAGATCTTGAGTATTTTTAAGATTTCTTGACTGTTTTCTATACTTAATTAGAAGTAATATACCGAATTCAAAAGAAAAAAAAGTAAAAATAGATTCCATTACTATTAATAGCATTCTTAGTGAACCTGTAATAGGATATTCTATAAATATCATTTTATTTTTCTAATTATTGTAAAATCTTATTTAGATTAATGTTAAAACTTTCAAATAATTGTAAATGCTCTTCCTTTAATTCATCTAAATTTAACAATATCTCTTTAAAAAATGACTCAAAACGAATTCTTATAGATTTTAAAAGATGATATGTGCTAATTAAATCCATTTTTACAATCAAAACGTATGTTAGATATGGTTGATCTGATCCATAATCTAAGAAAATATGAAAATCTCCTTGTTTTATTTTATTTATTCTTTGATCTTTAGTTCTAGTAATAGTTGTAATAATCGAATCGATGCCTAATATACCACGGGAAAATAACTCATCATAATTAACAGGATATTTTTTATTCGATATCGCTTTTTTTCCTAATTTTTCAATAAAGCTATAACTATAGAGACAATTTTTGTTTTTTTGATTAATTATAAGTAACCTTAGGAGGTTCTCCCTCCATTCGAATTCATAAAATGGGGGAAAATTATGAACAGATAACGATATAGTGATGAATCCTATAAATAATTCACTAACTCCTATAAAATATATTATTTCATTAATAAATGGGGGTAAAACTCCTAAACCAACTAATACAGCAAAAATTAAAGCAAATAAACTGATAATAGCTCCTATAAAAAATAATTTGAACTTTTTTTTGATAATCCCTATCGATCTTTTAATCAAAATAACTTGAAATCTTAAAATATTCAAGCCATTAAGAATAACAAAAATAATACTCATAATAAAAATGGGTGAACGCATAGAAGGAACAATGAATACAATTATAACAGGGATTAAATTTAGAATAAGTAAGATTTTGGCAATCTGAAGATTGATAATTATCGAAAAATCTTTCCTGATTATGAAAAGAGAAACACTGATTGTTGAAAAAAATGCTAAAAACCATCCAATTCTAGACACAATTTCATATAATACCCCATTCTCAATAAAATTTCGTGAGAATTGAATAAATAATGGACCTAATATCATAAAAAAGATAAATGATCCAAAAGCTAATAGAACTCTGTTTAAAGGAAGATTTGCATCTCTAATTTTGTAATACTGATAAAAAAAATAAAAAGCTAATTGGATACCAATTATTACCGGTATTAAATAGGTAATGAATTGTAGTTCTATACCTATATCAATTTGAGAAATCATTTTTTATATTTATGACAATTAAGAATTTTGATCTGAATTTGTATGTTTTAATAGAATTATTCTAAGATTAAAATAAATATGATAAAATTTTCTTTTATTCACTATTAAATATCCTATTTGAATATTTAATCATTTATATTATCTTAACCTTCTTTAAAATTTGTTTTACTAAAGTTTCGAAAATTGCTTCTATGTTTATTCCTGTTTTAGAGCTGCATTCAATATAGTTAAATAAATTATATTGCTTTACAATCTTTTCTACCTTCTCTCGTGAGACAACTATTTGATCTTGAAGATCCAACTTTCCTCCAACTAACAAAATAGGAATCTTCTCTTTTTCAAAAGATAAACCATCTCTGAAGCAATCTAACCACACTTCAATTCTTTCTAATGTCGCTTCTCTTGTAAGATCAAACATAAAAATACCTCCAAAAGATCCTCTTGAATACATAGGTAACAAGAAATTAAACATACTTTCTCCTCCAAAATCCCATACCTGTAATACTATTCTTTTATTTCCAATAGTTAAAAATTTTACCAGAATTTCTGCTCCCATAGTAAGTTTAATATCTTCTTCAAAATAACCTGTAAGATAACGCCTAGCTAGCGTTGTTTTTCCTACACGAGTTTCTCCAAAAATGCATATCTTATAAGCTAAATCTTCTTTCATTTTAATCATTTCATAACATTTTTGTAATTAAATAGAAACCAAATTAAATTTGGTTAAACTATTCTAAAAATGAAATCCTCAACCAATTTATTAATTATTTTTTAGAAAATCTACACACATTGAAAGTTTGATCATATCAATATAATCGAATTCTCTCTAATATTGATAAAAGTATTTAATCACTATTTAAATCTAATTAGAAATCCTTTTGTTATACTTCTAAAAACAACAAGTTAGAAATAAAAATTCAAAAAAAAAATAAGAATATAAATGATTATTTTTTCTTTCGTTTTGGTTCAATCTTTTTGATGATTATAGATTCTGCGTGAATTTTACAGTTTTTTAAGATGACTTTAAATCCTCCTGCACCACCAACACCCGGGATGGTCATTCCTACAGTGCCCATTGGAACCATAGCGCCTTCTTCCTCCCACTCTTCTTCCTCTTCTACTCCGCTAACAGCTGCTTTATACTCTTCAGTTTCAATAATTGGATGACCTACTTTCTCTAACCATGCTGGTAAATCGCTTAAGTCTACAACATCTTCTTCAGTGGGGATTTTATCTCTTAGATCTTCGGGAAGGAATTCATAAACGCGATCTTTAACAGTTTTACCCATCCATACGATAGTATAAATACCTCCCTTTAATCCCGAATTTATTCCATCATATTTTTGATACTTGGGAGATATGATATATTGTATACTTATACCATTAAAGCCAGGCATTTGCTTTCCTCCACCCGTTTGGTTAGCCATAGCACTAAAAGGAAGACCATTAATAGCGACTCCATCATGATTTCGATCAATAATTCCATGACCTGCACCAGTCTCGGGAATAAAGAAATCAATCGCTTCAAAACATCCACATGAGGTGTGAGGATATTCCATTCCACTGTAGAGATAAATTCTATCTATTTCTCCAAGTGAACGTTTTTTAATCATTTCATTAACTCCTTCAAATTCACCTGCTAATTCATTTAAACACTTACCCATAGGTACTTCAAAAAGAGGCCCTTTTGGATCAACTCTAGCTGCTGCTCTTGCATCAAACCATGAAATTGAACCACATAAACTCATACGATTTGGTGTAATACAGCAAGCATGGGTTGGAGCAAATGATTGGCAAAGAACACAACCGTAAAACATATCTACATCTTCATCATTTATACTTCGAGCTCTCTCATCTCTCTTATTATATATTCCTAAAGCAAACTCATAGGGTTCTTCAATTTTATCGGGATCTGTATAAATTGTTACCTGTGCTTTTTTAATGATTGGAAGCTCTGCTTTATACAATCGGATTAGAACCGTTCCTAGCATATTGAGGTCATTAAAACCCTTTTCTACTAAACTCTTCGAGAATCTCATCCAGTTCGTATATCTTTGGTTTAAATGCATTATCCCATTCACAAAGTTGCAGAATTCGTGAACTCTTCGCTCGAAAACAGCCTCTAAATCTTCTTCTAGTTCAGGTCCAGCAACTTCTACTAAGATTCCAATAGGATAACGCCCCCCTACTTCCATGTCCTTTATATTAGGGCCTATAATTGTAACTTTTCCATCTTCAATTTCTTTATCTTTTTTAACTCTTACAAGCTCAAAATGCTTCTCTACTTTAGGTCCTCCAAGCTCTACATACATTTGATTACCTCTAATGCGTTCGCCTTCATAAACAGGTCCCACATCAAAAGGTAAATCGCTGAAACTCATACAAATAATCTCCTCTTAATTTTCTCTTAATCTTTTTTATAATTTTTCAATCAAGCTTTCTAAAAATAATTTCCAATCTTCATCGCTTAGATTTGGTAGACTAAATCTGGCATTTGGATGAGAATATTTATCCAATTCAACTGTTTTCACCCAGTTTGTGAAGTTTTTGATTCGAGATAGTGCCTGAGAGACATAGAATACTAGGTGTCCACCGAAAATCGCCATTGAATATTGCCCCTCTCCATTTAAACCAGACCATTCTTTATCACATAAACGATTTGTAATGTTAATTAGAGACATATCATATAATTTTCCAAGTTCAATTTTATCCTTTAAATAACTATATGTATGACCAGTACTAACTACATGACAATCAATTTTGTTTGCAATATCTATAAAATAATCTGCAACTTTTTTTTCTCCAAGTTCCCAATTTAAAGATTCAGCACCAATAATTAGTACTTTCTTTTTAGGAGTTTTAAGTAAATTCGCTATTACTGATGGATCTGAAACCGAAGTACCCATTTCAGGACCAGGAATGTTAGCTTTTTGATATGGACGTGCCATTTCACTCAATTTCCTCTGTTTTTATT
>JAHPYZ010000140.1 GCA_019058425.1 Promethearchaeota archaeon | reverse complement strand
TGATTGCGATTAGAAGTCCAAATCTATTTACCGAAAGTAATATACCAATTCCTATCAATATTCCAATAATTGAAACAAATCCTCCAATAAATTTAGGATATTCAGACATAAACTCTTTAATTGAATTTGAAGTTTCCTTTTGTTCAGGTTCTATTACCTCTTCCATTGTTAATTGCTCAGTACTCCTTTCTATTACATCCATATTCTTTACTTCATTATAATATTCTTTCATAAAATCACGTTTAAGTGTCTAAAAATAATTAATCGATGATTATATTTCTGGTTTCTTATCCAGAACTTTAATTGGATTATTGGATAGATACCGGACTATTCTTCCTTATAGTCTATAATGTAATCTCTCATACTCTATCTTAATTTTTATAATAACAAATTTTAATTTGGTAGATCTAGATTAATACCCATAGTATAGTGAATAATATGACCAAAATTGTAGTTATTACCACAAAAGATCGCGTTTATGGTGTTAACAAGTCTTTAGATTTATTAGCTATAAATCCCGTTAAAGATAAGCATGTAATATTCAAACCTAATTTCAATACTGCTGATCTTCCTCCTGCTTCAAGCTCAATGGATACTGTTAGGCAGCTCATTATAAAGTTGAAAGAAATGGGCGCTAAATCAATAACAGTAGCTGAACGAAGTGGTCCAGCAAATACTGCTAAAACTTTTAAGAAAAAAGGATTATATGAATTAGCTGAAGAATTAGACTTTAAGATAGTTGATTTAACTCAAATACCAACAGACGAATATGTGCTTAAAAATATTAAGGGGTTTCACTGGAAAGAAGGATTCCTTTTTGCTAAAATCTATGATGATGCAGAATGTATTATTGAAACATGTTGTTTAAAAACTCATATGTATGGAGGCCACTTTACTTTAACACTAAAGAATGCAGTAGGAATGGTATCTAAGAGTAATATGGGAGAGCTACATTCTTCTAAGCATCAGAGGAAAATGATTGCCGAAATAAATTCTGTCTATAGTCCAGATTTAATTATCATGGATGGCGTCATTAGCTTTGTAGATCGAGGACCAATGGAAGGTACACGAAAGGAGGCAAATGTTTTTATTGCTGGTACTGATAAGGTCGCCCTTGATGCTGTTGGTGTAGCAATACTAAGAATTCTAGGAACAACTCCAGATGTATCTAAAGGCTCAATTTTTGAACAAGAACAAATTAAAAGAGCTGTTGAATTAGGGATAGGGATATCTTCATCAGATGAAATTGAATTTATAACTGATTCTGAAGAGTCTGAAAAACTAGTGAGACAAATTAAAGAAGAATTAGCTAAATAAGCTATCTAGGTATATGAATTGTTATTATACTCATATCAGCAAACCAAACTTTCTTAGAATCCAATCGTCAATAAGGATGTCTTGTAAAAGTGTATTGTCCCTTGAAAATTCAGATTGAATAGTTGTTTTAGGAACAGATATTACTTTCCCATCAGGCAGTCTTACAAATATGGTTCTTTTATTATCTTTCATATAGTAACATTTTACTACACTCACAGGTTCATATGAATCCTGATCCTTAATTATAAAATTGGATGTCATCAATTCTGAAAAATAAAAGGTAATTTTTAATTTAATACAGTGTGGAAAATTAGTCATAACTAGGGTTATTTTAATTTTATATAAATCGAGCCAAAAGAAGGTTTAAAAAAATTTAAAATTGAAAAAAGAAAAAAGAAAAAAAATTGTATTTAAAAGTAGATTTTACCAACAAATGCGCTTTTTGCGTCAATTTGGGCTTTCATTTTCTTATAGTAGTCATAATTATTTGCCATTTTTTTTTACCTCCAATTTTTTATTAGGTTTTTTTATTTTTAAATTCTGATTAGGTTATGTTATTAATTATTTCTTTTCGTGAACGTGATTATTTAAAATATAAAAAAATAGAATTGATTAATTAAAGACTTTATAAATTCCCGCACTTGCGGCTTCGACCTTAGCTTTGATTATTTTAAAGCTTTCATAACTATTTTCCATTTTTTTTCCACCATTTTTTTTAATTTTTTTTTTGTTGTGTATTTTTTTGTGTATCCTGATCATAAGATGTGTATTGTCATATATAAATGTTTCGATCCATCAAATGATGAAAAATGCGATTAATAATGAGAAGATGGACTATACTATTATTTTAAGGCTTTTTTTAGTAGTGTGTATAGATTCATTTTAGTGTGTATTGAATATTTTAAAAATTATATAATAATAATATAATCCATTCTCATGCTCTTTCTCTTCTTTTAAAACTATGTCTAAAGAAAATTATCATCTTTAAGGATTTAGCCAAAAGTTTTATTCTTTATATTTATTGTGTAATTCTTTGATAATGCGATGGAATGCCTTTTCGACATTATGACCAGTTTTGGCAGATGTCCGAATGTAGTCAATATATATCTCCTTATCTATAAACTTTAGTATTTTTTCATCGTTTAATCTACTTTCATCAACTAGGTCTATTTTATTTCCAAATAGTATCACGGGTATATCCCCACAAAATTTCTTAATTTCTTTATTCCATTTTTCAATATGTTTCAGACTTTTTCGCCCAAAATCATTCTCCTCAAGAGAAAACACAACTATTGAAGCCAGACTTGACTTATAAAATGCCGGTCGAAGAAAATTAAATTCAGCTTGCCCAGCTATATCCCAAAAAAACAATTCGCATATATCACCTTCCATCTCTTCGATATATTCAGAAAATTGCGCTCCTATAGTCTGAATATAGTCCTCTTGGAAATTCCCTTGAGTAAATTTACTTATTAGGGAGGTTTTTCCTACGAATCCATCTCCAATAACAGTAATTTTAAATTTGAATTTATTCATTAAATCACTTTTTAAATAGAAATGTCACCTAAATATAAATATCAAATTTGTTTTAATAAATAACTTTTCATTGTGAGAGTTATTAGTTAGAGCTATAAAGTTTGTTTTTAATTACGAGGAACTATTATGGTTGCTATAAAAGAAAGTACGATGGAAGTTTTGTTTGGATTTTTTGGTGCTCTATTTGTGTTAGCTGGTCTCCTTTTAACAGCATTTCTT
>JAHPYZ010000106.1 GCA_019058425.1 Promethearchaeota archaeon | reverse complement strand
GTGTATGATGTGCTCTTTCATCTAATCCTACTAATCTCAAAAGATCCATTGCCTTTTTTCTCTTACCTCGACGACTTAATTTCCCAGAAAAATGTAATGGTACCATAACATTTTCCATTGCGGTCATTTGAGGGAGTAGGTTATAAAATTGAAATACAAATCCAATTCTTTCTCGTCTTATCTCTGCTAAGTCATTATCCGAAAGCATTGAAATATTACGGCCCTCTAAAAAGATTTTTCCTCGAGTTGGAGTATCTAACCCACCGATCAAGTTTAAAAGTGTCGTTTTACCAGAACCCGAGGGGCCCATAATATCAATGAAATCTCCGTTATCTATTGTTAAATCAACTCCCCGAAGAGCTGCAACAGCAGTGGTCCCTAATAAATAGGTTTTGTGAAGTGAATCAACCGTGATTAAGTGGTCATAATCCTTACTTACTTTCTTATCTTCTCTGAAGTCTTTTTTCATCTTTTTCTTTTCTATTCGACTTTGAGAAATGATCTCCTCTTTTTTCTTTTTAATTTCTTCTTGTTTCTTTTTTTTCTCCCACTTTTTAAAGTTTTTTGATAATTCCCCTTTCCAAATTGATAATTTACCTGTTTCTTGTTCAAATTGATCCATTAGAGGAGTTTTTTCTATTATTGGTGATTTAGTCATCTGTAATACTCTTTTTTCTTTTTTTTTTCTTATTTATAATATCATAAAGTAATCATAAAATAAACTTTTTTAGAATATAATTCTTGTACAGATACGGAAATTTACCACATCTTTTAAAAATTAATGTTCTATTTTATTAGAAGATCCAATATCCTCTATTGATCTTAAAAAAAATTTAATTATAAAAAGGATTGGTCTACCTAAATCTCAATTTTCTTTATTTTTAAAAAAGTTTAGAATTTTTGCGTAGAGATCTTTATCTGCCTTTTTTTTTGAATTATACTTTGCCGACTTAAGACTTTTTGGTATTTTTATTAACTCTCTTTGAGAATTTTGTTCCAAAACTCTAGGATTCTTAGCAATCCATATTAACTTATGTTCTTTCCCTCTTTTTTCATAATCTAATTGAATATTGATATTTGTTTTGAATTTTTTTTGTAGAAATTCTAATAATTCATTTTTACTTGAAATCATTGGTTTTTGAATGTGTAAATCCAGATCTTCATAGAATGGACTGATCATTTTTTGTTCAACAAGTTCTAGATCATACTTAGAATCAAGAAAGAGTCCACCACATATAGCTTCAAATATATCTGCTAAAATACGAGTACCTTCTATTCTTTGCTTTTCTGTCTTTAAAATGTATTTTTCTAAATGCATCTTAATTGCAATATTTTTTAACGCATTATCACACTCTAAAGCTGCTTTTATTTTCGTAATTTCGCCGGGATCTTTTATTCCTTTCTTATAAAGTTTAAGAATCAGTATAGTTTTTATTACAGCATCTCCCAATGTTTCTAAAAACTCATAACTAGGTTTTCCAATTTCATTAGCTAAAAGGGGAGTTGTTAATGCTTCTACTATAAGTGCTTCATTATTAAACTTGTAATTTATTAATTCTTGAAAATTAGTTATTGTATCTTTTTTATGCTTTGACATGATATAATTTTCTGATTGGGAAACTAGTCTGACTAAATTGATATATATTGATAAAATCTATATACTACATAATTTCATATTATCCAATTAAAATCTAGGATAAAATTAACTTAATCGTAATGGGAGTTATTTCTATTTATTATGAAGAAGAAATTAATTTCAATTATATTGTTAATCTTTTTAAATGTCAGATTTTATACAGGGATTATCTATTCGTCAGGAGAACAAGATTCATGGATTCGCACTTGGGGACACCCTGATTATAATTGGTGCAGAGATATGTGTATTGATTCCTCAGATAATATTTATATTGCTGTAATGAATCAAAATGGTAATCATTACTTACTGAAATATGACATTATGGGAAATTTAATATGGACCTGTTTCTTGTATAAAAATCCAAATTGGCAAATTACAGCGATTGATGCAGATTCATTAAATAATATATATGTTGTGGGATTTGCGAACATTTATAGTGAAGCAGAAGGATATATTTTCATACAAAAATATGATAGTTCAGGAAGTTTGCTATTGAACTTTACTTGGGATGGTGAAAATGATGATTTCTGTTCGTCAATTGCTATAGACTCATTGAATAATCTATATGTTGCAGGAGGAACTAATGGTATAGATTGGTGGACATTTGATACTTTTTTTTTAAAATTTAATAGTTCTGGAGTACTATTGTTTAATTATTCATGGGGAACTGATCATGATGAGTCTTATCAAGGTTTGACTATAGATTCCTCAGATAACTTATATCTTAGTGGCTATAGTTATAATCGAGATTCATATATAGGAGAATCGACACTAATAAAATGCAATCCTTCAGGTAAATTTCAATGGAATCAAACAATCATTGGGGGAACATATACTTGTACCATAGATTATTCAGACAATGTTATTATTTTAGCGACGGATTATATATTAACACATTCAGAATTCTCACACTTCTTATTAAAGTTTAACAATTCTGGAACGCTAAAATGGAATGTAAGCTTAGAAGGAAAAATAAGAACCTGTAAAGATATTGCTATAGATTCTCAAAATAAAATTTATCTTACAGATACCTATATTCATAGTTGTTGTAGCTTATTATCTTGTTCTACATGCTATTATATGATATTAGGTGTTTATAATAATTCTGGAGGCGTTGAAAAAGAACGGCAATGTTATAGAACTGGGTCTTATGGTGAAGCTATAGCAATTGATTCATCTGGAAATCTTTATCTTGCAGGACAAATTTTTCCTAATACCGGAAAAATAATATTGCTTAAAAATCCATCAGAGTATATTGAGCCTGATCTTACTTTATTATACATTCTTATTCCAATAGTAATATCTGGTGCAATTTTATGTTTAGTGTTTGTTTTAAAGAGGAAAAAAAGGAAGATATTAAGAGAAATGGATAATCTAAAAAGAGATTTACAATAAAAATTAATATTCTAAATGTGTCTATATAATCATATGGAAAGTAGAAATATGGAAAAAATTCTTGAGATTATTAAAGTAATTGAAGCAAAAAAGTCAGAAATGGAAGAATACATCTCTAATTTATCATTGCATACAAGAAATGATATGTTAAAAGATATTTCTCAAGATATCATCAGTAATAATCCCCTATTGCAAGAAATCTTAGGAACTGAAGAAAAAATCGTTATAAGCGAAAAAGAAGAAGAAAGTTCCGTTGATCATATAATCAATGGATACATTGCTAAAATTCAGCAGAATCCTTATAAAAAGGTTATCTTCCTACGAGAATTTCTTGATTTATTTCAAGATAGAGTATCTGAAAAAGATAAAGGTGTAATTATCCAATCGTTAAAAGACGAAGAAAATAATGAGAAATTAAGAAGTGAAATGATCTCATTAGCAACTATATTCAAACTTAATTTATAAGCTTTGTTAAGTACTATTCTGATTTGTAGTTTGTCCCACTATCTCTCATGGTAAGATATATTTATCTCTTAAGATGTATTTTGACAATAATGGACCAAAAATGATAAATAGGTATAAAATCCAATTTATAATATAGATTGAGATTTATTACAATCAATAGAAAATACTTACCAAATGCAAAAATCTATGACAATAATTATTAAAATCAATGATTGGAAAGAAATTAATGTAGATAAATTGGCAAAATTTATAATTAAAGCTAAAAATAATAATAAGCAAAGAACAGGTTTATCAATTGAGAAAATTAAAGGAATTCTCAACAAATATTATAGACAAGATGATATAAAATATGTGACTGCCAATATCAATAACAAGATAGTAGGTCTCTTGGTAATTTATCCTACTGGTGCTGATAGTAGAGAAATCAATCCCGGAACAACTCTCGGAGGCAATCCAATTATCAATTCAAATGATAATTCCACTCTCATCTGTAATAAATTGATAACTAGAACGATTATTTGGGCAAGAGATGAAGGAATACAAAGTATCGAAATTAAAATTCCCTGGAACAAGATAGACAATAAAAAATTATATGGAGATTATAGACTAATTTATGAAAAACTTGGCTTTAAGTTAAAATTAGAATATGTGGAAATGCAATGTAATTTAGAAGAAGAACCTGAATATGAGATTTTTATCCCTGAAAATTTCGACATTCTAAAAATTTCTGAATTTGAAGAACAAGAAATATATACTTGTTATTGTATATCTTTTAAGAATGGAGATGCTAGATTTTTTCAATACCAAGGAGAGGAAGAGAAATTAGAATATTTTCGAGATCTAGGGTATCCTGATGGTTTGAACGAAGAAGCTTCAATTGCATTATTTCAAAATAATAGACTTGTTGGATTTAGTTTTGTTTTACCTGATGGTAAAAACAATCATATTAGCTGCATGTGTGTACATCCTAATTACCAAGGTATGGGGTTTGGAAAGTTAATATTATTCATCATAATGAATAAACTTAAAGAACAAGGAATAAATACAATAACTTTGGGTACAGAAATTAAAATGCGAGCTTTTAAACTTTATAACAATTATGGTTTTTCAATTATAAATAACTTTCTTGTTTATCACTGGGAACAGTAGCTATAATGAAACTAATACCCTAAAATCATAAAAAGATGAAAAAAATAAGGAAAAATTAACGGTGGAAATGATTTCCTTAGTAAAAATATTCACAAAGTTGAAGTAATTCTAAAACATGTTTTATTCCCCTAATTCAAAAAGTTGAAGTAATACTAAAACGTGTTTTATTCCTCTAATTTTGACCTTTCCAGTAAGAATTTTTCGAATTACTTTACCCATTGAAAGCTCGTCACTACCAAGAATTTCTAGAAAAAGAGGGGTTGTTGTTTGGAGTAATCCATCCCAGCCAGCATTTTTCTTTTTTAAATTTTCTTTTGGGTTATTTTTTATACCTTCGACATATATTTTACCCTTGTCTATTATTAGTAAAGCAGCCCATTTTCCATCCTTAGCATTTAAAAGAACTTTTACTTCTGTATCTTTAAACTTTTCTTTAAATTTTTCTAATTCATTTAACGGTTCTATTTGTTTTGAAACAATTGA
Organism: Promethearchaeota archaeon; assembly: GCA_019058425.1. GTDB lineage: Archaea > Asgardarchaeota > Lokiarchaeia > Sigyniarchaeales > SOKP01 > Loki-b32. Next base: position 8,964 of record JAHPYZ010000106.1, on the reverse strand, counting down.
TGCAAACCCTCTTAATTTTTTTTTCTCTTCGGTCATATCCAACTACACTTAGAAATGTTTGTTAATTATAATTATAATTTTTCTAATTATAATTTAATTACTTCTTAAACAATTTAAAACTTTAAACATTTGATATTAAAAAATATTAAAGAGGTAAAAACAAAGAAGAATAAGTAGTCTAACAATACGTCCTCTAAGAAGGACTTTAAAAGTTATCTGATTCGGCACTTCCAAAAAATTCCTCAAAAGCCTTTCGGTCTTGAGCAGAAATTTTGTCGCTTCCTAACCTTTCCTTTACTATGATCGGAGCACTCTCTTTTTCATCATGCTTGATGGATTTTTTTATTTTATAATCTTCCGTCTTTGAAGTGTCTAAGTCAAATTCCTCTTCACATGCTTTACAATATAATTTCTTATTTTTTGGGATTAAAATATTGTCGCAATTAGGGCAGAATTTCATCTTTTCTATGATATTTTTTTTTGATTATTTTAGATATTTAAACTTATCGGTTTATTAGGTTATTTCCTATGGTTCTACAATAAGAATAACCTATCAGTATTAAAAATTATTTATCCTTATAAATTTAACTTTTTATTTGTATTATGTGTTGCCATTTCACACATATAAATTTGATGTTAAAGACAGAATAGATGATAAAGATCACATGAAAGAAATATTCAAATGAAAGTTCAAAAATCCATAAAATTTAGATAAAACAAATATCTAGACAAATTGACATAAAGGAAAACATTTATTTAGGATATTAAAAAAAAAATCAAAAAGATAATTAATTATATTTTTTTAGTATAAGCAATAAATAGGGGATATAAATTAGTAACTCTTAAGAAATGATAAATAAAAACAAAATTTTAATAATTGCTCATAGAGGCGCAAGTCTTCTTGCTCCTGAAAACACACTAAAAGCGTTTAAGAAAGCAATAGAATTGAAAGCAGATTATATTGAATTTGACGTTCATCAATCAAAAGATGAGGAGATTGTGGTAATGCATGATGCTAATACATTCAGAACAACAGGACATTTAGGATTGATAAGAAATATGACACTCGAGCAATTAAAACAACTTGATTGTGGAGACAATGAACGAATACCAACCTTAGATGAATTAATCGAAATAACTAAAGGAAAAATTGGTCTGAATTGCGAGATAAAGGCAAAAGGAATGGCTCAAAAGATTGTAAAAAAAATTAAAGAAGCTGATCTTTATGATTCTATAATAATCAGTTCTTTCATCCATAATGAGTTATTAAAATTTAAAAAATTAGAACCTCAATTAAAAATTGCATCTTTAAATCCTACACGCTCTGGATGGATAATAGATTGGTTTTCGAGGAAGAGTCTAATTAAAAATGCAGCTAAAAATCAATTTTATGCAATCAATCCATTATACCTTATTGTTAATAAAAAATTAGTTGATAAGGCTCATGAGAAAAATCTGAAAGTTTTTCCGTGGACAGTCGATTCACCATCCTCGATTGAAAATTTGATTAAAATGGGAGTTGATGGAATTATTAGCAATGATTTTTCAAGTGTTCAAGAAGTATTGAATAAAATCGATAACTGAAAGTAATTAAATGAAAAATTTGAATACTATAAATAATAAAATAATTATAATTGGTCATCGAGGTGCAAATAATATTGCGCCAGAAAATACTATTAAAGCTTTTAAAAAAGCAATAGAATTGCAAGCAGATTGTATTGAATTTGACATTCTTGAAACGAAGGATGGAGAAATAGTGGTTTGTCATGATGAAGAAATCTCCAGATTAACTGGTCACCATGGATTTATAAGAGAACTAACTCTTGAAGAATTAAAAACTTTTGATTTTGGTGAAGGAGAGAAAATCCTAACTTTCGAAGAATTAATTGAATTAACAAAAGGTAAAATAAATCTAAATTCTGAAGTAATAGTAAAAGGGATTGCGAAAAAAGTAGTCGATATTACAAAAAAATATGGTATCATAGATTCAATACTAGTAAGCTCTTTTAAACATCAAGAATTATTAGAATTTCAAAAGATTAACCCTACAATAAAGCTTGCTTATTTAGAAAATAACAATTATAAAAGCTCTAGTACATGGAAAGAAAAAGAACAATGGATACGATTTTGTATAGATCATAATTTTTATGCTATAAATCCATTCTATCCTCTTGTTGATCAGCAATTTGTGGATTTTGCTCACAATAATGGTATTAAAGTCTTCCCTTATGCTGTTGAATCTGCACCTGCTATGAAAAAACTGATAAAATATGGAGTTGATGGAATAATAACTGATGATATCTTAAAAGCTAAAACCGTTTTAAGTAAAAGGAAAGGATTTAACCCAATAAATTAAAATAATTTAAAAGATGATTATGACAGAAAATAATGAAGTTTTGATAATTGCACATCGTGGCGCGAGTAGTATTGCACCAGAGAATACAATAAAAGCATTTCAAAAAGCAATAGAATTAAATGCAGATTACATTGAATTTGATGTTTATCCATCTAAGGATGGAGAATATATAATTTGGCATGATTTTGCATTTTCTCAAAAAGATGGAAAAAAGCATTTTATTAGAGATATGACCTTAGCAGAACTAAAAAAAATAGATATAGGTGATGGTGAATCTTTCCCCACTTTTCAGGAAATAATAGAACTTACTAAAGGAAAAATAGGTTTGAATTGTGAAATTAAAGCTCAGAATATCGGTAAAGATATTGTTGGAATTCTAAAAAAAGAAAATATTAATGAAACTACAATTTTAAGTTCTTTTATTTTTAGTGAATTACTAGCTATTAAAAATCTTGATTCTAGTTTAAAAGTTGGATTAATACTTACAAGAGATCTGGTCTCTCCTCGATGGGTAATTAAATTTTGTGAAAAAGCAATAAATAACAATTTTTATGCTATTCATCCATATTGGAGGGCTCTTAACAAAGATATTGTTGAATTTGCTCATTCCAATGGTCTACTAGTTAATACATGGACCTATATTTATGAACCTATAAAAGATTCGGAACTTAGAGAAGTAGTAAAAATGGGGATAGATGGATTAATACATGAAGATATTCAACAAGCAAGAAGAGTAATAAGAGAAGATTAGTAATCCCAAAAATTTTTCTAAAAAATATAATTTTAATACGTCATATAATTCTATTTAGCTCATTTAATTATAACAAATGATGAATTTTAAAAATTTAACTTTAGTAATTGGACATGCGGGTGGGAAAACGACAGGTCCAGAAAATACTCTTAAAGCTTTCAAGAAAGCTCTCCAATTAAAAGCGGACTATATCGAACTTGATTTAAGATTGTCTAAGGATAATGAAATTGTTATTTTTCATGATCCCGACACGTTTAATATTACAGGAGTTCCCGGATTAGTAAAAGACAAGACATTGAAAGAACTGAAAACTCTAAAAGTTGGAGAAGGAGAAAAAATGCCTACTTTTCAAGAAGTCATTGAACTTGCAAATCACAAAATCAATTTATTACTTCATATCGCTGATGCACACATGGAGGATCAAGTAATAAATCTTTTAAAAGAATATGCTTATATCGAAAAGACAATTGTGTCTTGTATGATTCATAGATATCTTTTTAAATATCGAGGATTAGAACCGAATTTAAAGCTTGCTGCTCTTGATAATTTGTATTCTGAGGATATAGCTAAATGGGATATTCGACGGAAATTAATCGATAATGCTGTAAAAAATAAATTTTATGCAATAAATCCTGAATACCATATTGTTGATGCCCCGTTTATCACTTATGCCCATCAAAAAAATCTGAAAATTTTCCCCTGGACAGTAAATGAAGAAAGTATTATGAGAAAATTAATTGATTTAGGTGTTGATGGTATTATTACTGATGATATTTCTTTACTAAATAAAGCATTAGGGAAATCTTTTTAATAAAACTTTTTAGTCCAGAGTTATTAATCTATATAATTAACTTATCTATTTTTAGTGTGTGTTGGCATATGTCGACTATAGAATCTCAACAAGATATTAATTTTGACAAATTATTTTTTCCTAAATCTATTGGAATAATCGGAGTGAGTCGTGATCCAGGTAGTGGTGGTTTTTTTCTTCGATGTATGAAAAACAGGTTTAAAGGGCCTATTTATTTATTTAATCCTCGTTTAGCGGGTCAAGATTTTTATGGTTATAAAATATTCAGATCTATAATCGAAATATCTGATCCTATAGATTATGTGATCTTAGCAGTTCCTGCCCGATTATGCCCTAGTTTGATGAAAGAAATTGGTCAAAAAGGTGTACCTTTTGTAACTATTTTTTCTTCTGGATTTCGTGAAGTAGGAAATGAATCTTTGGAAAAAGAAGTTCTTGATATAACCAAACAACATAATATAAGAATTATTGGTCCTAATTGTATAGGGGTCTATAATCCTAGAGGAGGTCTCTATAATGGATTTGAACAATCTAAAAAGTCGGGGAATTTCAGTGGAGTCTTTCAGTCTGGGGGAATTGCACAAAATTTAGCACAATTAGCTGTGTCCTACGGTTTATACGTCTCTAAATTTGTATCAATTGGAAATTCTTTAGATTTATCACCAGCAGAATTCTTAGATTACTTCCTATATGATGATTATACAAGAATTATCGGTTTATATATTGAGAACCTACGATCCATAGAACAGGGGAGGGACTTCATGAAAAAAGTGCAAGAATGTAATTTAAAAAGAAAACCAGTTATTCTCTGGAGAGCGGGATATGGAGAAGCAACAAAAAAGGCAATACTATCGCATACAGGGGGGCTTGCGGGGAATAACAAAATATGGAAGGCGGTAGGCAAACAGACTGGCAGTTGTATTGTGAATAATTCAAATGAACTTACTGCTTTAGCTTCAGCTTTTAATCTAACTCGATTACCTGATACTAGAAACGTTGGAGTTATTGGAATTGGAGGAGGATCAACTATTGAAGCTATAGATATTCTTGAAAAATATAATTTAAGAATCCCAAGTTTGAATGAAAAAACTGTTAACAAGATGAAAAGGTTTTTACCAGAGGTGAATACTAACTTTACTAACCCACTTGACCTTGGTGGTGCAGGTATACAACCTAATATATATTATCGCACTATTTTGGCTTTAGATAAAGATCCAAATATCTCTGCAATTGTTTTTATAAAAGATCCCGAAAGATTTGGTGGCTTTCAAGAGTTACTGGAAGAAATGGGCTTTAAAGACATGGATCTTAATAAAGAATTTATCAGATATATCTCTAAAGCAAAAAGAATCTGTACAAAACCAATGTATTGTGTTATGTTAAAAATAAATGAAGGTTTTGAAGAATATAAGAGTCGTTATAAATTCAAATTGAAACTTCTAAATCGAAATGTTCCAGTATTCGAAAGCTTAGAATTGACTGGAACTGTTTTAGATAAATTAAATTCATATAGAGAATTCTTACAAAAGCATGATAAATACCCCAAGAAATAATTTTAATGCCTTTCTTAAATTCTATTTAACCTGATTTTGAAGTTCTTTTTTAGCATCTTGGACTATTTTATTCAGATCTCGTAAAATATCGCTATCTAATGGTTGGGGTTCATGAGATGCTAAGATTTCCTCCTTACGTTCCTTACAAAGTTTTTCCATACTTTTACTTCCCTTTTCTCTCCAAGCATCATAAATATCTCTATTTATTAGTGAAGGAAACCATAATTCTTTTCTAAAATGCTTACGAGTATGTGAAGTTTCAAGATATGAGCCTTTTGGTCCCACTTCTTGGATAATATCTAAAGCATAGGTTTCTTCATCAAAATCTATATCCCTATTAAGACTCTCTACATAAGAAATCACTTCTGATTGCATGATAAGCATATCAAGTGAACTTGCTTGATCTACTCCAGAAATACCCATGTGTCCAAAAATATCCGCTCCTGCAGCAGTTCCCATAGCTAGTGTCATTCCGCATTCTAGACCCGCTTGCGCATCAGGTCTTTTTGAATCTGTAAGACCTACATTTAGATAGACTGGAAATTTATAATGCTTTCCCATCTGAGCCATTGCTATACTCAAGAGCGCTTGTTCAGGACCAGAAAAAATAATTTGAATCTTTTTCATATCAAAAGCATGACAAATACCACCATAACACACGGGCATTCCTTCTTTAATAAGTTGAGTAATGCATATTCCAGCTAAAATTTCAGCATTTTCTTGTACTAATGTTCCAGCAATTGTAGCAGGTGCCGTCAAGCCCATCTGAGCCATTGGACCGATCATAACAGGCATGTTGAGTCGGGCAGTTTCAAATAATAGATCAATACCATTAAAGGGGAAACTTAGTGGACTTACAGGTTCAAAAAGAGGAAAAAATAGAGGATATTCATTTGCTTTATTCTCTTCTCCTCTCAGCGATATTACAATCTCGACTAAAAATCTCGCTGAAGCTCTATCATAAAACCAAAAATAAATTGGTTTAGTTGTATTTGTTATCATTTCAGTAGCTACTTTAACACAGCGCCATTCAACTGGAATCTTATGTGGATCAGCCATAGCTCCTGGAATTGTAATTTGGTCCAAAGCATCGGAAAAGTTTACAGCAGTAGAAATATCGTTTAAGGTAGAATATCTTCGCTCATCACCAGGATTATCAATCCAAAATGCTTGGCCCGCAGTTGTATTATAATTACGTTTACCAACTCCGAATTCAGCCTTTCTTGTGAGGTCGCGACCGTAAATTGTAAAATTCTTTCCAGCTTTTGAGATAAGTTCCTTTACTAAATTTTGAGGTAATCTAACTAATTGCCTCTTAAAATCTACGTTTGCACCTATATTATCAAAAAGATTTAAAACATCTTCATGGGGAACATTTACTCCTATTTTCTCAAGAATTTTAAGGGATTTTTCATGGATCAAATTAATTTTTTGTTCAGTCAGTATTTTAACATTCATATATTAATCCAAGTTCTGATTATGTGTTATTTATTGAATTTTAGGAAACTTAGTTTAAAAAATTGATTTTTGAAAAAAATTAAATTCAAAAAAAAAAAAATAGAAATTTAAAATCCCATTTCCTTTAACTGTCTTTTAATTTCTAGAGTCCTTTCTGGAGTAAGAGGATATTTCTTCCAAAAGATATATGTACATATGGCTAGAACAATAGCAGGGATGACACTCATATGGAGCCGAATTCCTATTTGTGCTAAAAGTGACTGATTAGCTTGCCCAGGAATTAATCCAGTTAATATATGTACAATTGCGAATGTTCCTACTTGAGCACCTCTTGATAGACGGGAAAAAAAACTTGAAACTCCCACAGTTGTACCCCTTACATTCGAACGAGTTAAAACTATTCTCTCATCAAGTACGTCAGCAAAATATACTACTGTTAATACCCAAAAATTACCCATTGAAAAGCCCAAAATGAATTCATACACCATCGAATCCCACACATTCGTGTAAAAAAAGCTAAGAAAAGTTCCAATAGTTAACGAAATGCCTCCAATAACTGCAGTTTTTTTATTATTGTTAATTTTCTTAGCAATTCTTAACCAAACTGGAATTGAAATCATTCCACCCTGAAGAAAAGAAGCAAATAACAAAATAGTATCTGTCTCAGATCCGCGGAGGACCATATCTACAGCGTAGGGTATGGAAGCTGTTAATGAATTAGTTACTACTTGAAATCCAAAGAACAAGATAATATAAATGACAAAACTTCTTTGTTTTAAGGTAGATTTAAGCGCAGTTACGAAACTTTCAGGTTTTTCTTTGCTTACATAATAACGATCAATCATTTTTTGATTTTCATACATTCCTGGTAAGAAAATAATGACAATAGTAAGGAGAATAGCAACGCTGATCCAAGCCAGAGGAATATAAGTGGAAGCTTCACCAAATGTTATTATAAAGGGGGGTATAATTGTTGCTACTGGTAAGGCTAACATAGAAAAAAAAGTACCCCATGCTCCTCCTCTCCTTCTGGCTTTAGGAGTTAGAAATTTATCCGGGAAGAGAGCATTTACATTCACTAAACAAAGTGTAGTTAATGTATCATACAAGCAAGTAACAATAACAATCCAACTAAAAATCGGTAAGGGATTTGTCGCCGCATCTACAGTAGGAGGCATGAACAACAATGCTAAAATGAATGTCGCAGGAAAGCTTCCAATGATTATCCAAGGAAATCTCTTTCCTATCTTTCTAGTAGGTTTAAGTACACGATCAGTGAGAAATCCGATGAGAGGATCATTAACTGCATCCCATAATGTGAAAATAATCAATGCTAAACCTATATAAAGCGTACCTAATCCGATAGCACGTTCATAAAAGAAGAATACCCATGAAGTGAATATCGTGTTAGCAAACATGCTCCAAAAGCTTGCATTCCCATATGAGATCATATTAAGTGTTGAAGGTATATCCTCGACTACTTCTTCTACTCTTTCGGTCAATTTTTATAAACACCCATTTAAAAAGGAAATTATTTTTTTATTAAAATGGTTAATCATAATTAGCGAAAGTCTTATATAAAGATTTTAGTCGTTTTTATATAAGTATATGTGAATAGAATGTTTGAGTTATAAAATAAGATTAAAACTTATTTATTAATAGATTTTAGGTGGTAGGGGAGGATTTCCAAGCATTTCTGACATTTGTTGTTGGAAATTATCAAAATGTCCTGGCAAAGTCTTTTGTACATAAAAAGCTTCAGCTGCTTTCAAATTGACGTTTTTCCCTACTGCAGAGGCCATTGAACGTAGTAATCTATTCGCATACTTGGTAAGTCTCTTTAATTCATCTGCAGACACGTTTGCGGGATCTATATTAGGTGCAAATAGTTGAGCCAACAGTTCGAGGGTTGCTTCAAATTTTAACGCTGCCTCTACTTTCTTTTCAAGAGTCGTGGAGATATCTACAAAGTAATTAGGTGAATGTCCTAATTGTCCCATTAACCACACCTCAGAACAATTATATGGTTCTATTC
>JAHPYZ010000016.1:7265-61764 GCA_019058425.1 Promethearchaeota archaeon | reverse complement strand
TTTTTCTTTTTCATTATATCTTTTAAAATCTCTAATATATTTAAATCTTTCGTGAATTAAATCATCGTAAATCATCCGATCTTGAATTAGGCAGATCTTTTATAATTTAATTCTTAAATTTTTGAATATGAATCAAAATGAAATCAAAAATTCCGCAGCCAAGGGATTAGTTATTCTTAAGAAATTTTACTCCCTTGGCAGAGTAAACAATTTAGACAAAAATAAATCTTGAAGTATACCTATCTTTAAACAATGATTCTTCGTAGATAGTGTCATAACTTTCAAATATTAAGAATTTATTTCCTAATAATCAATAAATAAGTCTAAGTAAAAAATTTTAGCTTTTTAATTTGTAAGAACCTTTAAACATTTCTATTATTGAATTAAATTTATTCTCAAGATGGTATATGCTAAATGGGGGAGAAAATATAACTTTTACAGGATTTACTGGTATCATAAATCAAACAGAATGGGATAAGATGGTAAATGGATCTGTCTCTATAAGGTTCTATGCTAAGGACAAATGGGGATTGGAAGCGTATAGTGAAAGAGTTGTTTGGAAAGATACATATGCCCCAACAAGTTCAATTAATTTCTCACCTCATAGCGGAATTGATATAGTTAATGAAACAACTGAATTTTCTATCATAGCAGATGATGGTTCGGGTTCTGGAGTTTCATTCATAAGATATAAGATTAATGATTCTAGTTGGATTACATATAATACACCATTTTCGTTAGCTAATTATCCATATGGAGCTACTCTTATTACTTATCAAGCAGTAGATCAAGTTAATAACTATGAGATGGAACAACAAATAACAGTGCATCGTACTGACACAACATCTCCTACAGCTTCAATATCATATACTCCATATGCGCTTCCAAACATGGTAATTAGAACTACAAGCTTTTCTATAACTGCTACTGATGAACTATTTGGTTCAGGAATTTCTTCAATAAGGTATAAAGTCAATAATTCTATTTGGTTTGATTATATCTTTCCATTTAATCTTTCTAATTCTGACTATGGAGAATATGAAATCACATATCAAGCGATTGATGTAGCAGGTAATATTGAAGCTGAACATGTAATAACAGTTATATTGGTGCCTGAATCATCACAACCAGGAATACCAGGATATCATTTAAGTGTAATATTTTGCTTAATAGGTCTAATAACGGTAATAATAATCAGAAAAAGATTTAAAGTAAAATTTTAAATCCCATTTTTTTTTTATACTTTTTCTCTAATTGAAGTAGAACTAAATTTATTGTTATATTTGTCTTTAAGGAGAGGAATTACAATTAAAATAAGTGGGTTTAATCCTTTATCCTCTCTATTTTCATTTAATTTTACAGCATTTTCATAAGTTTCTTGGCTGACTATTAATCCCTCATATTCTGGGTCTTGAGCATATTTATCCATATCAGCCCAATTCTTAATTTCTACGATAGTAATTCGCTTTAAATCTGCAATTGATTTAATAAATGTTTTCAAATTCTTTTTTCTAGTCTGGTAGTCTTCTAATTTTGAGGAAAATTTTTTATTTTTTAATAAATCTTGAGATGTTAATCCAATCTCTACAAATTCAGAGACAGATAAAGCGGTCTTTAATAAAAATTTATGACCCTCGTGAAGATGATCGAAAGTTCCGCCTAATCCAACTTTTTTTAGAATCTAAAGAACACCCTAACTAGTAAAAAAGGATAATAAGAATATCTATTCTTTAACTTTTAAAGCTTTTGCCTTACTTTCTTGTTCCTTATTCTTTTCAGTAGGGCTTTTCAATCTTACGGAGTAAATTTGTTTAATTTCCATAAAATCATCACATTTTTCACATCTATCCTTCCTTTTATAAACAAAATCTCCTTTCTCGTAATTTCTTACCTTTGTTAGACCACAAAGCTTACATATTAGAATCGTCAAGGTTTGTCTTATAGGCTCGGTAGGACTTTTTTGAAATTGAATTAGAGTAGCCCCAAAACAAATTAGCATAAATCCAATTGACCAACTTGTGACTTGGTCTATACCAATATCAATATAGATAAATAAAAATCCTGCTACAATTAATATAATTAACAAAATGTTCTTCAAAACACTTTTTAAGGTAATTCCTTTTTTTAGTATATCCTCATCGTCTTCTTCTTCAATCATAGAAATTGTCCTAATATCTTCTTTCCTATGCTTTATAATAGAAAAGAATAAATAAATTTTATTATTATTAAAATTTAATAGATTTAAGTTTTCAAACATTAACCAATTTAAAAAAGAGATGAATAACATTTACCAGATGTCCCAAGGTACAGATCCCGTTTCCCTTATTATATCATTATTATGGTTATTACTAATTTTTGTTTCAATGTTTTATGGACAAAAAATACAGGCATGGAAAGCGTCAAAAGAAATTCAAACTGCATTAGAAAAATTGAAAAAGTGGAATGATGAATGCAAAGAAATTTTAATTACAAATTTTAAAGAATTTGCGGATAAAAAGAAAACACAAAAAGATTTAATGCTACAACTTGAGGATTTCATTACATTTGTAACTATTGGACCTGTGTCTCTTGACCCATATGGAATTATTCCTAAATTTGATCATGTTGTTGATGTACGAGATAATAGATTTAAAGAAGAAGTAGAAATTATGGCTCCAAATGCAGACACAGTGCAAAGGGCAAATTTGGAAAATTTACTAGAAGCCACTATGGCGATAGATTTTATTTATAGACTGATCCGACATTATCTTATTTTAGGTAAAAAGTCAAAGTCAATGATATTATTACTTCAGATTTCATATCAGTTAGGACTAATTATGAGTATGGCTAAAGCCTATTACCATGCATCTAAAGCATTTTCTGAAGGATCCCCAATTGGAGACGGTCTTGGCCCGTTAGTCGCTGCTAGCTTTATTAGAGCAGTATCAGATAATGACATTAAAGCTGATGAGATCACTCGGGATACAATAGTTCAAGAACTAACTTTTGAAGATAGATTAATTTTTGTAGTACGTGCAAAAGGTCCAGGGGGGACTGTCGGAAAACCTGGAAAAGCGATCAAAAAAATCATTGAACAAAATGGCGATAATATTTCAAGGATAATAATGATTGATGCGGGTTTGAAACTTACTGGAGATAAAACAGGTTCAGTAGCTGTCGGAGTAGGTGCAGCAATAGGAGGTATTGGAATTGAAAAACATTTCATTGAAGAAGCTTCAACTGGAAGAGCAATTCCTATTGATGCTCTCATTTGTAAACAATCATTAGAAGATGCTATAACAACAATGAAACGACCAATAACTCAATCTGTTGCAGGTTTTGTAGAGAAAATAAAAAATTCTATAAGAAAACGGACTGAAAAAGGAAGTAAAATTATCATAGCAGGCATTGGCAACACAATTGGAATTGGAGTATAATTAATACCCCTTTTTTTTAATGGAAATACATAACTTTTCAAGTATTTTTAGCATTTTTTTTAATTACTCTTTAATCATTAAAAGCAAATTGCTATAATTAGTTCTTTAGAAAAATAGAAATGATTTTATAATTAAAGGAATAAGATTAATTAATTGATTTTTAATTAAACTGAAATTAAAATAAAATAATTAATCAAAATTGATATTGAGGTGTAAAGAAAATTTACGGTTATATGGGAAAGATACTAAGAGTGGATTTAACAAACGGTAAAATTAGTGAAGAATTTCCTGATGAAGAAACCTTAAAATTATATTTAGGAGGAGCTGGATTAGCAACAAAATATTTAATAGATGAGGTACCAAAAGGAATAGATCCATTAGGACCTGAAAATAAACTTATAGTTATGACTGGACCATTAACAGGAACTCCCTCACCCAGTACCGGAAGATATTGTGTAGTAGCAAAATCTCCGCTTACAGGTATCTGGGGTGAAGCAAATTCTGCTGGTTTTTGGGGCCGTGATCTTAAGAGATCTGGTTTTGATGGTGTTATTTTTGAAGGAATATCTCCAAAACCAGTTTATCTTGTTACTGAAGATGGAAAAGCAGAACTTAAAGATGCAACACATCTTTGGGGTAAAAATACTTCAGAAACAACTAGGATCATAAAAGAAGATCTAGGAGATAAGTTTAATGTGGCTTGTATAGGTATTGGAGGCGAGAATTTAGTTAAGTACGCTGCAGTCATGAATGATTGTGATAAACCAAATTACGGTAGAGCTGCTGGGAGATGTGGGATGGGTACCGTCATGGGATCTAAAAAATTGAAAGCTATAGCTGCAAAGGGTAATGCTAAAATTGAAGTTGCAAATCCAGAAGAATATAAAACTGAAGCAAAACAGAGATACGATTGGGTTAACCAGAGTTTATTAAAAATGACTCTTGAAGTGTTTGGAACAGCTACTATGGTTGATTTAGTTGGAGTTAAGGGTGGATTACCCACACGAAATTTCCAGACGGGAGTCTTTCCAAATATGGATAAGATAAATGGAACAGCAATTAATGAAACAATGCTCACGGGACGTAAACCTTGTTTTGCATGTCCCGTCGCCTGTGGACGTATTGTTGAAATTAAGGAAGGAAAATATAAAAGCTCAGGAGAAGGTCCCGAATATGAATCAATAGGGGCTCTTGGAACAATGTGTGGTGTTGACGACTTAGAAGCAATTACTATGGCACATTTTCTCTGTAATGAATACGGTCTTGATGTAATTTCAGCAGGAGGAACAATAGCCTTCGCTATGGAATGCTATGAGAAAGGAATTTTAACGAAAGAAGATACAGATGGATTAGAGTTCACTTTTGGAAATGCTGATTTGGTGGTTGATTTAATTTCTAAAATTAGCACAAGAGAAGGAATTGGAAATTTATTAGCTGAAGGTTCAAGAAATATGGCAAATAAACTGGGAAAGGATTCTATAAAATTCGCAATGCAAGTTAAAGGTTTAGAACTTCCCGCTTATGATAGTAGAGCAGCTAAAATATCTGGATTAGCTTATGCTACTGCTAACCGAGGAGGATGTCATATTACAGGATTTATTGAAGGACCGGCATTCTTATCAATGCCATTTATGATAGTTGAAGATGCTATGGTAGATGATATTCTTAATGAAAATCCCAAAGATACTAGAGTTGTAAAAGAGTTTGAAGATGCTTTTGGAGTATTTGACTCGATTGGTGGTTGTAAATTTATGGGTATGGTTTTATCTTCAGAGGATTGGGCGTCTCTAATAGAAAAATTATTAGGTTATCAATTTACTGTCAAAGATTTTGCTAAAGCTGGAGAGAGATTATATAATCTTGCTAGGGTATATAGTGTACGAGAAGGATTAAGCAGAAAGGATGATACACTTCCTGCTCGTTTTTTGGAAGAACCAATGCCCGAAGGTCCCGCAAAAGGACAAATTGTTAATCTAGACACACTTTTAGATGCATATTATGAATATCGTGGTTGGGATAAAGAAACTGGTAAACCCACTCAAGAAAGATTAAAAGAGCTTGGACTGGAGTGGACGATTAAGGAAATATATTGATTAACAAAAATTAGCATATAAAAATGAGGGGGAATAAATCGTGACTGAAGAAAAAAAGTTAACATATGCTGATAAACCATGGAAAAAGAGTTATAAACTAGGACCTTTCAAACTCGCGGAAACGATGGAACCTTTTCCTGAAATATCTGCTTACAAATTCCTTGAGGATACAGCAACTAACTTTCCTGATTGTAAAGCGATTAGTTTCATGGACGATGTAATCACATACAAGGAATTAAAATTGCAAGTAGATAAATTTGCAACCGCTTTGTTAGCTTTAGGGATAAAGAAGGGAGATAGAGTTGCTACAATTCTTCCAAATTGTCCACAGTATATTATTAGTGATTTTGCTATTTTACGTCTAGGTGCGATTCATGTTCCTCTCAGTATATTGCATAAAGCTCCAGATTTATTATATGAATTAGGTGAATCTAAAGCAGAAACTGTTATTTGCTCATATAGACGTCTTGAACGTGTTAATGATATAAAAGATAAAACAAGCGTCAAAACAATGATTTATACTCTTGTTCCTATTTTCCCCGATTATTCACCACCAGAGATAAAAGAAACTTATGGGGGCATTAAATTTGAAGATTTAATGAATAAATATGAGCCAAATCTTCCTGATGTTGAGATTGACCCAAAAGAGGATCTTGCAGAATTACCTTTTACAGGAGGTACTACAGGGGTTCCAAAGGGTACAATGTTAACTCATTATAATGTTACTACGACTACTATCCAAACGTTTCAATGGTATATAAAACCTTTAGAAGCTGGAATAAAAGGAAAGGCTTCTCTATTAATTTGTGTTCCTACATTCCATCAGTATGGACATATGATGGTATTTGCTGCAATCTATATGGGATTAAATATGTTCTTAGTTGATCCTAGAGATATTAATAAAATATTAGAATTAATAAAGAAATATCGTCCTTTTATGGTTTGTGCTGTTCCTACTCATTACATGATTCTTACTGAGAGAGATATGCCAAAGATGCCAATTTTTTATTATTCTGCTGCATCAGCACTTCCTCCTGAAATCGCCGAGAAATTTGAGAAAAAAACAAGTGTACCTCTGAGCGAGGGTTATGGGATGACTGAAACAGCAGTAACTCATCTAAATCTTTCTGGTCTTTCAAAAGTCACAGGATTTATGTCAGAAGTTAAAAGAAGTGTTGGAGTACCTGTTCCTGATACTGACGTTAAATTAGTTGACCCTGAAACGGGAGAAGAGGTTCCATTTGGAGAACCCGGAGAAATTATTGTCCGAGGGCCTCAACTTATGAAAGGATATTGGCCTACTCCGGGAAAGGGATTAACTGAAGATGGATGGATAGCTACGGGAGATATTGGTGTAATGGATGAGGATGGATATTTCAATATTGTAGATCGAATTAAGGATATGATTAGTGTATCAGGTATGAAAGTATATTCAAGAGTATTTGAAGATCTATTATATGAACATCCAGCAGTTAATGAAGTTGCTATCATTGGTCTCCCAGATCCAGAACGTCCTGGAAGTGAACGAATAAAAGCGTTTATCCAGCTCAATCCTGGTTATAAAGATACAACAACCGATGACATTCTTAAGTTTTGTAGAGATAAATTTCCACCTTACGCAGTTCCAAAATATGTTGAGTTTCGAAAAACCTTACCATTGACATTGGCAATGAAAATCTTTAAGCGAAAACTTAGAGATGAAGAAATCGCTAAAATGAAGGAAAGAGGAGAAATTAAATAAACACAATAATAAAACTAAATTATAATTTTTAATACTTTCATTTTATTTTTCTGTTTAAAAAATAGAATACCAATAAATTCCAATTAAAATTTAAAATAAATGAAATATTCATTGTTTTATAAAATAAAAAATAAGAGTGAATCTCATGTTATTTGGAACACAAGAATGGGCTGATGCTTTTTGTAAAGCCATTAATGGAAATGAAAATTATAGAGACGCTGCTGGACCAGATGGTTTCCCTCCTGATGGGTGGGAAGGCGACTTTCTTTTTGTTGTTGAACCCTCTGGTAATTTAGATCATGAAATTCGTGTATTTGTAGGGTTATACCATGGAGAATGTACAGGATGCAAGATAGTAGAAGCCGGAGAAGAAGTAGATGTGGAATATGAATATGCCGGACCTTACGATGCATGGGTACAAATTATCAACAAGGAATTAGATCCTATTCGTGGATTACTTGCAGGTAAAACCAGACTAAAAGGAGACATGGCTAAAGTATTGAGAGCAACAAGAGCAGCACAAGAACTCGTTGTTTCTAGCACTATGGTAGAGACTGAGTTTTATTGAAATAGTGAAAAACCAATAATATTTTTTCTTTTTTATTTAATTTTAAATAATTGTTGAAGCCTAAAATGGATCTCAACTCAGGTAATTTATTCGAATTAACCAATAAACTAGTGTACTTTTTTGATTTAGATGGTACAATCTACTTAGGAGATAAGCTATTTAAAGGAGTTCTTCAATTAATTGAAGTTTTAAGAAAAAAAGAGAAAAAATTCTTTTTCCTTTCGAATAATTCAAGCAAATCAACCGAAGATTATCTTAAAAAATTACATCTACTCAACATAAAAATAACTCGTGAAAATCTTATTCTCTCGCAACATCCAACAATAGACTTTCTAAATAGAAAGGGGTATAAAAAAATATTTCTACTAGGCACTCAATCTCTTAAAAATGAATTTAAGGATGAAGGATTTGAGTTGACAGAGGAAGATCCCGAAATATTGGTACTTGCTTTTGATCAAGAATTAACTTATGAACGATTAGTAAAAGCAGCATATATCCTCCAAAAGCCAGATTTTCCATATATTGCTACTCATCTCGATAATAGATGCCCTACCGAAGATGGATATATACCAGATGCAGGAGGAATTGCAGCACTTCTATATAAAGCTACAGAGAGAATGCCTAAAGTGTTTGGAAAACCCAATAAAGAAATGCTTCTTTTCAAATTAGATGAATTAGGAATTTCTTCCAAAAATGCAGTAATGTTCGGAGATCGTCTTTATACAGATATAAAAATGGGAAAAGAAGCAGGAGTAACAACATGTTGTGTATTATCTGGAGAAATAACCATGGATATGATCAAAAATAGTGATTTTAAACCCGATTTTATAATAAATGGAATTTGGGAACTTTTAAACGAATTCAATAGAAAATAAATGAATTAAACATTGATAGATTACCTTTTTTAGAAAATTTTATTTCCTTTATGAGATTACTATAATAATAAATGTTTTACAAGTTATCTAGGTAAACTATAAAAATTAAAACTGTTGTTTTAATCATATCTAGAATTGATGATTATAGAGATTTTGGTAGAATAACATGACAACCACTGAAAACAAGAAATTTGTATATGATTTTAGTGAAGGTAATAAGGATTTAAAGAACCTCCTTGGTGGAAAAGGTGCTAATTTAGCTGAAATGACTAAACTAGGACTAAGAATTCCCCCTGGTTTCACAATAACCACAGAAGCATGTCTTCAATACTTTGTGCACCCGAAAAAAGTAATGAAAGAATTAACTCCAAACGTAATGGATTATTTAAAAACCTTAGAGCAAAACACAGGAAAGAAATTTGGAGATAATAAAAATCCATTACTTGTAAGTGTTCGCTCAGGAGCGCCTATGAGCATGCCAGGCATGATGGACACAGTTCTTAACTTAGGAATGAATGACGAGAGTGTTTTAGGTTTATCAGAACAGACGGATAATCCAAGATTTGCTTACGACAGTTACAGACGATTTATTCAGATGTTCGGAGATGTAGTTATGGCAATCGGAGATGAAAAATTTGAGCGAATATTAAACAAGTATAAGCGAGCAATTGGAAGAAATGCTCAAGATACAGATTTAGAGATGACTGATCTACAAAAAGTTATTGCGGACTACAAAGCGTTGTATGAGAAAGAAATTGGCTCTCCTTTTCCACAAGATCCAGTTAAGCAATTGTTCTTAGCAATAGAAGCTGTATTTAAATCTTGGAATAATAGAAGAGCTATCACATATAGGAAGATCAATAATATCCCTGATTTTGGGACAGCTGTTAATATTCAAGCAATGGTTTTTGGAAATAAAGGTTGGAACTCAGCTACAGGAGTTGCTTTTACTCGAGACCCATCTACAGGAGATAATAGAAAATTTGGTGAATACTTAACAAATGCTCAAGGAGAGGATGTTGTTGCAGGGATAAGAACCCCTAAAAAACTAATAGAATTAAGAGATGAATTTCCTAAGATATATGACCAATTACTGACTACAATGGAAAAATTGGAAAAACATTATAGAGATATGCAAGACATCGAATTTACAATTGAAGATGGTAAGCTGAATATATTACAAACGAGAAATGGGAAAAGAACACCATCTGCAGCTGTTAAAATTGCGGTTGATATGGTTAAAGAAGGATTAATATCAAAAGAAGAAGCAATAATGAGTATTGATCCTAAAAAAGTAGCAAAATTACTTTTTAAAAGCATTGATGAAAATTCCATAGTGCATGTTTTAGCTCATGGAATTAATGCATCTCCGGGAGCTGTTTCTGGAAAAGTTATTTTTGATTCCGATAGAGCCGAGGAATTAGCAAATCAAGGTCAACAAGATATAATCCTAGCGCGCCCACAAACAAAACCCGAAGATGTACATGGGCTTTATGCCGCATGTGGTGTATTAACTCAATTTGGAGGGAAAACTTCACATGCAGCAGTAGTTGCCAGAGGAATGGGTAAACCTGCTGTTGTAGGAGCTCAAGATGTTGAAATTGATGAAGAAAATAGAGAATTCAGAGTTGCTGAAATGGTTGTGAGTGAAGGTGATTGGATCACAATTGACGGTACGACTGGGAGAATTATTGAGGGAAAGGTTCCTTTAATTGAACCTGAAATTAAGGGGGAATTTCTGGAATTATTAGAAATTGCTGATGAGATGAAAATTTTAGGTGTCAGAGCAAATGCTGATACTCCTACAGATGCCCGAAAGGCAATAGAATTTGGAGCTGAAGGAATAGGGCTAACAAGAACTGAACATATGTTCATGGCGCAAGAAAGATTACCTGTTGTACAAAAGATGATAATAGCGAGAACAAAAGAGGACCGACAGGATGCTCTTGATAAGATACTACCCATGCAAAAAGCAGATTTTACTGAAATATTTAAAATTATGGAAGGAAAACCAGTAACTATTAGATTATTAGATCCTCCTCTCCATGAGTTTTTACCTGAATTATCGACTGTTTTATTGGAAAATCAAGAACTTAAAATGACAAATGCATTATCGAGATCGTTATTAGAAACAAGTCCATTAGATAATGAAATTAAAAAAAAGAAAAAAGTAATTGCATTGATTAGGTCATTATCAGAAGAGAATCCCATGATGGGTTTAAGAGGTTGCCGATTAGGAATTGTTTGGCCTGAAATTAATGAAATGCAAGTTAAAGCAATATTCCAAGCTGCCTGTGAGCTTAAACTGAAAGGAATTGACGTTATACCTGAGGTTATGATTCCTCTAGTAGGGATGTTATCTGAATTACAACTTGTTAAAGCACAATTGATGGAAGTAGCCATGGATACAATTCAAAGTTATGGGGTAGATCTAGAATATAAGTTTGGTACAATGATTGAAATCCCGAGAGCTGCTTTAACTGCAGATCAGATTGCTATTGAGGCTGAATTCTTTTCTTTTGGTACAAATGACTTGACACAAATGACATATGGCTTCTCGAGAGATGACGCAGAGGGAAAATTCCTTCCTATTTACCTAAATAAGGAAATCCTAGAAAACAATCCTTTTGAAATTCTTGATCAAGAGGGTGTTGGAAAATTAATGAAAATGGCCATAGAGCTTGGTAAAAAGACTAGACCTGAATTAAAAACAGGAATATGCGGTGAGCATGGAGGAGAACCAAGTTCGATCAAATTTGCACATTCAATAGGTTTAAATTATGTATCGTGTTCTCCATTTAGAATTCCAGTAGCTAGGATTGCCGCAGCTCAAGCTGCAATTGAAGAAAGTAAAAAATAAATTAATAATATCTAACTCTATTTCTTTAAATTGTCATCAAAATCATATCATTCGTAAAAGTTTTATCAATCGAACTATTTACTAATTTATAAAATGTTTAGTGATTGATGATATGTCTTTAACTTTAGATGAGAAAATTGCTTTATTAAAAGAAGTTGGCGAAGAAATTATCACATTAGATGAATTAAGAGAAATAATTCAATGGAAGAGCGATCATAATAAAGAAATATATGCTTACGATGGATTTGAGCCTTCTGGTAATATCCATATTGCTCAAGGGCTTTTAAGAGCAATTAATGTAAATAAAATGACAAAATCTGGAGTTCGATTTAAATTTCTAGTTGCTGATTGGCATGCTGCTGCTAATAAAAAATTTGGAGGTAATTTAGAAGTAATTAAAAAGGTTGGAGATTTTTTCATTGAGTTATGGAAAGTATGTGGTATGGATTTAAGTAAGGTAGAGTTCATTTACGCATCAGATTTAGTAAAGAATCCTGATTATTGGGAATTAGTTTTAAAAATTGGAATAGAAACAACATTGAAAAGAGTAAAAAGATGCACACAAATAATGGGGAGAAGTGAATCGGATAAACTCTATGCATCTCAAATATTATATCCTTTAATGCAGGCTGCAGATATTTTTTATCTTCCTGCTGATATCTGTCAGTTAGGTATGGATCAAAGAAAAGTAAATATGCTAGCTAGAGAGATTGCAAAAAAGTTAGATAAACCAAAACCTGTTGCTATCCATCATCATATGTTAATGGGCTTAAATAAACCACCAGCAACAGATCTAAATGGGGTAGATAGGACAATTGAAATTAAAATGTCAAAATCTGATCCAGATACATCAATATTTATGTTAAATTCTCCTGATGAAGTGAAACGTAAGATAAACAAAGCATATTGTCCTCCTAAGCAGATTACAGAAAATCCTGTGTTAGAATATTGTAAGTATATCATATTTGAACTGGTCGACGTTTTTAAAATTGAACGACCTGAAAAATATGGTGGCAATATTGAATATAGTTCTTATGATAAGTTAGAAAAAGATTATGCAGAGGGTAAGTTGAATCCACCGGATTTAAAACCCGCTGTAGTAAAGTATCTTAATCAATTTTTAGCTCCAATTATAGAACATTTTGAAAAAGATGATTATGCAAAAGAGCTCTATCAATTTGTTCAAGAAGAATATAAAAAATATAAAACGAATTTAATTTAAACAAAATAACCAAAAACCAATTATAACGTTGTCATCTAATAAAATAATTGAAACTTTTTTAAATCCAAAGTCTGTTGCTGTGATTGGGGCTTCAAAAAATCCATTGAAAGGCGGTCATCGAATTGTAGATAATCTTGTTACAAATAAATTTAAAGGTAAGATATACCCCATAAATCCTAACTCAGATGGAGAATTATTTGGATTAGAATTCAAAAAGTCAGTTTTAGATATTGAAGAAGATATCGATCTTGCTGTATTTTATGTTCCAAATCGTAAAATACCTAAGATTTTAGAAGAGTGCATTCAAAAGGGAATTAAAGGTGTCATTATTGAAGCTTCTGGTTTTGAAGAAGTAGGTGATAAAGGTCTTGAATTACGAGACCAGATTCTTAAAATTACTGATAATTTTCGGAAAATCCGGATCATGGGACCAAATTGTATGGGTCTTACTCGAATTGATGGAGATAGTGATGCAGAAGATAAAGGGGGATTTTTTACAAGTTTTGCTGTTTTTTACAAATATAAAAGAGGAAATATTGCCATAATTAGCCAGTCAGGAATGTTAAATGGTGGTTATTTGATGTATCTTTTGGAAAAATATCCAGACTTAGCTATTAGGTATTCATGCTCAATTGGAAATAAGATGGATTTAAGTGAAACTGATTTTTTAGAATATTTTATGGATGATCCAACCGTAAATGTTATTGCTGTGTATCTTGAATCATTTAAAGATCCAAGAAAGTTTATACAATTATGTAGGAAAATGAAAGAAAAGATAGACAAAACAATAATTCTAGTGAAAGGTGGTATAACACTACAAGGTCAAAAAGCCACTTCAAGTCATACAGGAGCGTTAGCTGAGGATTCACAATTAATTCATGCGATCATTAAACAATCTGGTGTAATCCACGCAAATAATTTTCATGAATTATTTCAGTTTGCCCGAACTTTTTCAATGATGTATAATGAAAATAAAAATTTACCAAAACAAGGAAATATTTCTTTAATTACAGGATCTGGGGGTGCAGGAACGATAGTTGCCGACATTACAGCGAAATATGGGTTGAAATTTCCTAATTTCAGTGAAAATGCATATCATAGTCTATTAGAGATATTTCCAGAATGGATGCCCCCAAATAGATTTACACTTATAGACTTTTGGCCTGCAATGGAGAAGGCAATGATGAATAATACTAATCCCGGAGATATTATGAAAACGGTATACGAAATTCTAATAAAAGATGATAAAATAGAAGGTATTCTTCAAATGATGTTTTGTTCAAAACGCTGGTATTCAACTAATTATAAACAACTTGCAAAAATCCTCAATAGTGCTCCTAAACCAGTTTTCTTCTGGTTAATTGGTGAAATTGAAGAAGTCGAACGAGTATCTCAGTTGATGAGTGAACATAATATCCCAACTTTTCCTAGTTTAGAAGATATGATTAAAAATTTTTGGATATTGGTTCAAGATTCAAAGAATAAGAATAAATCTTATGTTTAGGAGATTTTATGTATAAGATTTTATGTTTAGGAGATTCACATATACCCGTTCGTGCTAATGACCTCCCTATGCAAATTTATAATAAAATCAATGAAATAACAGAATCAAAGCTTTTTGATTATATTCTTTTCACTGGAGATCTGATTGACTTTCCAGAATTTATTGATTATCTGAATCAAAAAACAAAAAGAGCTCTATTTAAAGTAGTAGGGAATATGGATTATTATTATGGTAACCGAGATTCGCCTACTCATCAAAAAATAGAAATTTCTTTTGAAGATAACAGATCAATTATATTAGGATTAACACATGGAACTCAAATAAGACCTAGAGGAGACCATGATCAACTTGAGTTACTCGCTCAAGAAAAAGGCTATAATATTTTATTTTCAGGGCATACTCATAAAGAGGAAATTTTTCTTACAAAAGAAGGAATTTTATTAATAAATCCTGGAAGTGTTACTGGTGCTTGGTCTTTTGTTGCAAGTGGAATACCTTCTTTTATTGAAATACTTGTTAATAAAAGGAATAAAGATATTATAACAAAGCTCTACCAACTTGATAAAAAAGCAGGAAAAATTATTGTCTCAGAGTACTTTTTTGTATTAAAAAATAACAAAATTTATAAAAAATATTAATTACGTTTAGAATATTACTTCAATCTAAAACGAGGATCTTCGAAAGCTTTAATAAAATTCCGAAGTTGCGTTTACCAGTTGATCCCTTTGAAAACCTTAATTTTTTATATCCAAAGCTATTATTTTTAATTACCATATTGACAACCGAATTCTCGCCATTTACAAAAAATACTAAATCTTCAGGAGCAGCTTTTAGTTCCAAGTCATACTCCTCAAGTTTCCCCTTCCCTAAAGAATATTCTCCATCTTTAGCAACTAGATTTACCCAAAAATAATAATCTTCTTCAATTTGTAAACCTATAATTACTCTTGCCTTAAACTTATTTAACAATTTTTCATTCTTGGGATTCTGCTTCTTTTCTTTTATTACACTTTCAATAGTTTGTTGAAAAGTTGTAAATAAATTATTTTGTTCTACTTCTTCCATCTTAAAGTCATCCTACCAAATATCCTAATTATTATAAAAAGAATCTTAGTTATATTAGAATTTTTTATCCAATTTTAATTTAAATATTAAATTTAATAAAACCATAAACATTAATATCAAAATATAAAAAAATACAAATCTAATTGTAAAATTTTAAGGTGAAAAAATAGATATGTGGCACTTTTATTGTCAAAATATATTATATGGTGAGGATGCTCTAAATTTTCTTGAAAAAATAAAAGGTAAAAAATGTTTTATTGTAGCTGATAAGGTAATTGAAGAGTTAGGTTTACTAAAGATTTTAACAGATAAACTTGATAAATTTGAAAAAGAATATCAGATTTTTACAGAAGTAGTACCAGAACCTCATGAAGATGATGTATTAAAGGGTAAAGAGCAGTGTAATAAATATAAGCCTGAATTAATTATAGCGTTAGGTGGGGGTTCAGTTATTGATACAGCAAAAGCAATTTGGGCAATGTATGAATATCCTGAATATACTATTAATAATATAGATCCTCTTTCTGATGAAATGTATGATTTTGCTAATAAAGCGAAATTAATTGCTATTCCGACTACATCAGGAACAGGATCAGAAGTTACATGGGCAACAGTCATTTCTAGATTACAAAACAATGTGTGGAGAAAGATGTCAATGTCTCATATGGTATTGGTTCCTACTTTTGCCATCTTAGACCCTGTTTTTACCATGGGAATGCCGCCTAAATTAACAGTTGGGACTGCATTTGATTCATTAGCTCATTCTCTTGAAGCCTATATATCAATGTGGAAAAATGAGTTTAGTAATGCTATGGGGCTAAAAGCAATTGAATTAGTTTTTAAATATTTACCTATTGCTTATAAAGATGGAGGTAACAAGGAAGCAAGAGATCACTTACATCAGGCCGCAACTATGGCAGGATTGTCATTTGGAAATTCACAAGCTCATTTAGCTCATGCTCTAGGTCATAGTAGTTCATCCATTTTTCATATTCATCATGGTCAATCTGTAGGGCTCTATCTTCCTTACATTATCCAATTTTGTTTAAATGCTCCTGGTGAGAATAATGAATCAATTATATTGTATTCTGAACTCGCAAAAAAATTAGGTTGGGCAAACTGGGATGATGATGCTAAAAAAGCTGCTTTTTCAGTTGTTTCTAAATTAAAAGAACTTCAAAATTCAGTAGATTTTAAATCCAATCTTAAGGATTTAGGAGTCTCAATAGAAGATTTCGATAATAATTTAGAGACATTAGTTAGTTTATTTTTCCAGGATCCTTCTGGAGTTATGGCTCCTAGAATCCCTAATAAAAAAGAAATAACTCGGCTTTATCAATGTGCTTTCGAGGGTAAGGATGTAGATTTCTAATTTATGACTATTTTTAGTTTTATTTTTTTTTTTGTGAATCAAATAAAAAATCTAAATGTAGGTAAATCTCAAATATATTAAACATAAATATAACCCGATTTTATTATTTTTTAAAGTATATTTGAAAATATTTCTAGATCAACATTACGACTATTATTAGAAAAAATGACAATTTCAAGAAATGAATTAGAAGCATTAGAAATACTAAAAAGTCAAATAGGAGAATCAATATTAGAGATTTCTAAAATAGAACGTTATTCACTGGGATATTATGCTGAAAACGAGCATGTTACAGCTCTAAGTTTATATTCCTGTGGTTTAGCAGAAATTCCAAAAGAAATTGGATTATTTTCTTCGTTAAAAGAGTTATATTTTAGGGGTAATAATTTAAACTCAGTTGCTGAAGAAGTATTTACTCTACCATACCTTGAAATCTTAGATTTAAGTGAAAATCACTTAGTAGAATTTCCAGACTTAATAGGTTTAATAACTTCACTTAAAGAACTACATTTAGAAACGAATCAATTAACTTTTCTACCAGATGAAATCGGAGCTTTGAAACGTTTAGAACTTCTAGATTTAAGTGAAAATAAATTAACAAGTATCCCTAACTCAATTGACCAGTTGCAAAAATTAAAAACTTTAGATTTAAGCGGTAATAAAATTGAAGAACTACCTACAAGAATTGGCATGTTAAATTCCTTAGAAATTCTGTTCCTAGGAAATAATAAAATAATAAAACTTCCTGATTCAATTACTAAACTTAATTCGCTAAAAAGACTTAATTTAAGAAATAATAATCTAACTAATCTTCCTGAAGCCTTTGGCAATCTTTCCTCTTTAACATCACTATTTTTGAAGGGAAATAACATGCAAAAATTACCAAAATCTATTGGTGAATTGGAAAGTTTAATTTATCTAGGTCTAACTTCAAATAATTTAACTCATCTTCCTGAGAGTGTTGGCTCACTTCTTTCTCTTGAAAATTTAAGTATTTCATCTAATAAGTTGGTTAAACTTCCAGATTCAATAGGATCTCTTAGATCGTTATTAAGACTTGAGATCTCAGATAATAATTTAAATTTGATACCAGATTCGATTGGAGAATTGTCAACACTGAAAATTTTGAGATGCGAACGTAATAATTTATTAAATATCCCAGATTCAATAAAAAACCTTAATACACTTGAGATATTACAGCTTAATATCAATAGTATTAAGGCACTACCTAATTCGATTGGATTTTTAACATCTTTAAAAGAATTAAACTTATATGATAATCAATTAGAATATTTACCTGAAAGTATTGGATCTCTATCATCTCTAGAAATATTAGATCTAAGTAAAAATCAATTAAAACAACTTCCTGAATCAATTGGATCTTTAAAATCACTGCTAGAATTAGACATTTCGACAAATATGCTAGAAAGTATACCACAAGCAATTGGATCACTCCCTATGTTAAAAACCCTAATCATTGGTTTTAATAAATTAAAAGATATTCCAAAGTCCATAGGGTTCCTTACAACACTTGAAATTTTGGATTTAGGGAAAAATGCATTAATTTCAATTCCAGAAACACTAGGGTCTCTCACATCTCTTAAACATTTATATTTATATTATAACGATTTAGATATGATACCAGAATCAATTGGTTCATTACAATCTTTAAAATATTTATATTTAGGTAATAATAGATTGTCTAATCTTCCCGAATCTATAGGAAGGCTTAAAAAATTAAAGTATCTTTTTCTTAGATCTAATTATTTGACTAAATTACCAGAATCACTAGAGTTATTGCCTTCTCTTCAATATCTAAATATCGAAAAAAACAATTTAAAAGGATATTTAGATTTCTTACATAAATTAGAACTTAGAGGGATCAAAATTCTTAAATAACTATTTCTTTAAAAATCTAAAATTTTAGTTTAGCAAGCATCATTCTTAATCATTAAATAATTGACTCATCAAATTTGTTTTAGTAAGTAGTAACAACAAAACAAAATGATTTATATATTAATTGGAGTTAGATAAACTATGGATATTACTAAAGCTATGAAAATTAGATTACCAGATGAACTACCTCCATATCCTAAATTTATTGAAGGAATTAGAAGAGCACCATCTAGAGGTTATAACTTGACACCAGCTCAAACAAAAATAGCCCTTAAAAATGCTTTAAGATATATACCCCCATCCCTACATGATGAATTAAGCTCTGAATTTTTAGAAGAATTAATATCAAGAGGAAGAATTTATGGCTATAGATATCGACCTGAAGGAAATATTAAAGCAAAAACAATCTATGAATATAATGGAAAAACTATTGAAGGAAAAGCTCTACAAGTAATGATTGATAATAACCTTGATTTTGATGTAGCTCTTTATCCATATGAATTAACAACCTATGGTGAAACAGGACAAGTTTTTCAAAATTGGATGCAATATCGACTAGTAAAAAGTTATTTAGAGCAATTAACTAAAAATCAGACTCTAGTTATAGCATCTGGACATCCAGTTGGGCTTTTTCCTTCTTCTTCGAATGCTCCAAGAGTTATATCTACTAATGGATTAATGGTTGGTATGTTCGATAACCAAAACGATTTCGAGACAGCTGCAGCCCTCGGCGTCGCAAATTATGGACTGGCGTAAGCAATTCGCTTCTGTCCCAGATAAATGACCGCCGGTGGTTGGATGTATATTGGACCTCAAGGAATTGTGCATGGAACTTATATAACTTTACTAAATGCTGGCAGATTATATCTAAATATTCCTCAAGATAAAGACTTAGGAGGTATTTTATATTTATCTTCAGGTCTAGGGGGTATGAGTGGAGCACAGGCCAAGGCAGTAGAGATCGCAGGAGGTATAGGTGTAATTGCTGAAGTAGATGGCTCAAGAATTAGAACCAGATACGATCAAGGTTGGGTTTCAAGAATCTCCGATAACCTAGATGAAATTTTTAATTGGGTTGAAGATGCTAGGAATACTAAAAGACCCTTATCTATAGCATACTCAGGAAATATAGTTGATTTATGGAGGTATGTTGTCGAGAATGATATAAAGGTAGAACTGGCTTCGGATCAGACTTCTTGTCATGCAGTATATGATGGTGGATATACACCATTTCAAATTAGTTTTCAAGAAGGAAGAGAGTTAATAAAAACCAATATTCAAAGATTTAAGGATTTAGTTGATGAGTCATTGAAAGACCAATTTGAACTCATCAAAGTTATGACAAATCGAGGTACATATTTTTGGGATTATGGTAATTCTTTTATGAAGGCTGTTTTTGATGCTGGAGTGGATGAAATTGCAAAATTTAAAGATAATCCTGCTGAAGGATTTATTTTTCCATCTTATGTTGAAGATATAATGGGCCCTATATGTTTTGATTATGGTTATGGTCCATTTAGATGGGTATGTCTTTCTGGAAATGAACAAGATTTGGATAAGACTGATCAAATTGCAATGAATTCTATTAATCCAGAAAGAAATGCTCAAGATAGAGATAATTACAATTGGATAAGGGATGCGAAAAAGAATAATTTAGTTGTAGGAAGTAAAGCACGAATATTATACGCGGATGCTAAAGAAAGAGTTGATATTGCTTTAAAATTTAATGAATCAGTTAGGAAAGGAGAAATTGGAGCAATTATGTTAGGAAGAGATCATCATGATGTTTCTGGAACGGATTCTCCTTTTCGAGAAACATCCAATATCAGAGATGGAAGCAATGTAATGGCAGAAATGGCGGTTCATTGTTTTGCTGGAAATGCTATTCGTGGTATGACATACGTGGTTTTATCAAATGGAGGTGGAGTTGGGATTGGAAAATGCTTTAATGGTGGATTTGGATTAGTTTTAGATGGTTCTGAAAGAGTTGATAATATTATCAAAAATGCTATTGAGTGGGATGTTATGGGAGGAATTGCAAGAAGAAGTTGGGCTAGAAACACTAACGCTTTTGAAACGGCATATAATTGGAATATTGAAAATGAAAACAGGGGGCATTTAACTTTACCTTTTATAGCAGATGATAATTATATAGAAAATATTATTGATAGTTATTTGAAAACTCAAAAAAGAAATGAAAAGAATATTAAAATTAGAGAGTGAATCATACTGAACAATATTTTTAGATATGGTAAGGATAAATTAACTGTACAAAAAGCTTTAGAAATATCTAGAGGATCCATCAAAGGAATTCTAACTGAAGAAGTAAAAGAACGAATCATTAAAAATTATGAAGCTGTTCAATCAATAGCAAATGGAGAAAAATTAGTATATAGTATAAATACTGGATTTGGTCCTTTATGTACTACTCGCGTTTCAAAAGCCGAAACGGGAAAATTACAGGAAAATCTGCTTAAAAGTCATAGTGTAGGCGTTGGATCACCAATTGAATTTGAAATTGCCAAATTAATGCTAATTCTAAAGGTTCATGCTTTGTCTATAGGCTATTCTGGAATATCTCTTGAAGTTGTAGAAAGAATTTGCTGGCATATAAACAAAAATTTCATCCCACATGTTCCTAAGAAAGGTTCAGTTGGTGCATCTGGAGATTTAGCACCTTTAGCTCATTTATTTTTACCCATAATAGGCTTAGGTTATATAACCAAAGATGGTAAAAATTATATACCGACTGAGAAAATATTAAATGAGCATAAAATGAAACCACTAGAGCTTCAAGCGAAAGAAGGATTAGCCTTAATTAATGGTACACAATTCATTTCTGCATTTGGAGTAAAAATATCTGAAAAATTTAACAAATGTTTAGATCATGCTGATCTTATTAGTGCATTAACTATTGAGGGTTATTTAGGGTCACCTCAACCTTTCACAGAAAAATTGATACAATTAAGACCTCACAAAGGGGCAATATTAGTCGCCAAAAGAATTAGGAAATTTCTGGAAGATTCCCAATTTGTAGAATCTCATAAGGATTGTGAGCGTGTTCAAGATCCTTATTCTATTAGATGTATCCCACAAGTCCATGGGGCTTCTAGAGATGCTTTAATTCATTTCAAAGAAAAATTAGAATGTGAACTTAATTCAGTTACAGATAATCCAATAATATTTTGTGAACAGGAATCATATAGTGGAGGAAATTTTCATGGCCAACCTCTTGCTCTTCCTTTAGACTATATTTGTTTTGCAGCATCAGAACTGGGTAATATATCTGATCGACGGATTTTCTTATTAATTGAAGGAAAATGGGGTTTACCTTCAAATTTAATTGAAAGAGCCGGTTTAAACTCAGGGTTTATGATAACACAATACACATCAGCTGCTTTAGTTAGTGAAAATAAGTCACTTTGTTTTCCTGCAAGTGCAGATAGTATACCTACGGGAGGAGGACAAGAAGATCATGTAAGTATGGGCTCAATCAGTGCAAGAAAAGCACTTAAAGTCTTAAAAAATCTTGAAAAAATACTTGCAATTGAACTTTTATGTGCTGCTCAAGCATTTGATTTTAGGAGACCTTTGAAATCTAGTATAATATTAGAAAAATGTCATAAATACATTCGGACACAGATACCTTATATCAAGGAAGATACTATTTTATCCGAATATATTAACTCCGCATTAAATATTATCAAAAGTAATGAATTATTAAAAATCTCGCAAAAAAGTTAAGAGTTAGATCAACTTGTTTGTAGCATCAACCTATTCAAAAAAAGAAGTGTTTTCTGGTCTTGAACCAGATTTAATTATATATCACTGCAATGAACTTGTTACAATGAATACAAAATATGGTGCACCAAGAATAGGCGAAGAAATGTTAGAACTAGCAATTATTAATGATGGAGCGATAGCCACTAAGGATGATAGAATTGTTTTTATTGGAACTACTAATGATTTCATATCAAAATATGAATTTGGGAAAGTTCCTACTAAAATAGATGCATCAAATAAGCTAGTTACTCCTGGATTTATCGATCCTCATACACATATTATTTTTGATGGTACACGAGAAAATGAACTATCAATGAAACTTGAAGGAAAGACCTATCTTGAGATTTTAAAAGCGGGGGGAGGGATTTTAAAGACTGTACGTGAAACCAGAAAAGCATCGTTAGAGAAATTGGTCGAAAATGGTAAGAAAATCTTAAATAGAATGATGGCATGTGGGACAACTATGGTTGAGGCGAAATCTGGTTATGGTTTAACTACTGAAAGTGAAATTAAACAATTAAGAGCTATTCAAATTTTGAATAAACAGCATCCTTTAGACATAATTCCGACTTTCTTGGGAGCTCATGCAATACCACCAGAATATGAAAATAACCCGAATGAATATATTAAACTGATTATTTCAGATATGATTCCAAAAATTGCTGAAGAAAATCTTGCTGAATACTGTGATGTATTCTGTGAAGAAGGGATTTTTACTGGAAAACAAACAAATAAGATTTTGAAAACCGCTATTAGATATGGTTTAAAACCTCAAATTCATATTGACGAGATTGTAGATACAAATGGTGCATTATTGGCTTCTGAAATAAAGGCAATTCAAACAGGTCATTTGCTAAAGTCTAATGATGAGGGTTTAAAAGCTATGGCTGAATCAGGAGTTATTGCTACACTCCTACCTGGGACCCCCTTTTGTTTAATGTTAAATGATTATGCGCCTGCAAGGAAAATGATTGATTTAGGGATAGCTATCGCTCTAGCTACTGATCTTAATCCAAATTGTTGGACAGAATCAATGCAAATGATAATTACTTTAGCTTGTTATAATATGAAGCTTTCACCAGCCGAAGCACTTACAGCAGCAACAATTAATAGCGCATGTGCACTACAAAGACAAGATGAAGTTGGGAGTCTTGAAATTGGAAAAAAAGCAGATTTAATAGTGTTCGATATTCCTAATCACCAATTCTTACCTTATCATTTTGGTGTAAACTTAGTATTAAAAGTTATAAAAAACGGAAAAATAGTTGTTGATAATGAATTTTTAACTTAGCTGATTAGAAGTCAAAATAAAATTCTAATAAATGTTTGTCTTCTAATTTTTCTGGGTTGTCAAGTTGTAAGTAATATTCTAATGAATTCAGAACCGCACCTAGTGGTAATACACCTATTAACTCAGAACCTATTACGGATACACCATATCGTGCAGCTTCCGTCTTTACTAACTCCATTTGTCTATATAGTGGAGTTTTTCGATAATTAATATTTGAAATCCCAACTTGTACGTAATCACGATTTTTCAATTCGGTCCCCATAGCCTTTATATTTACTAGCCCACCAGAGTGTAAATGAATCGCCTTAGCGACCTTTTTGGCAATTGTTACATCATTTGTACCCAAATTAATATTGAAGCTAATTAAAGGATTTCTTGCACCTGTTATTAATGCACCTGCAGTGGGATGAAACTCAGATGGACCAAAATCAGGTTTTCGCTCTGGATCTGTTTTAATAACTTCTTTAAGCTTTTCATATTCCCCCTTTCGAATATTATCAATATTTCTTCTCTCCATTTTCCGAGCGGATTCTTCGTAAAGATAAACAGGTACTCCTTCTTTTGCTATTGTTTCAGCAAATTTTACTGATAACTCAATGCATTCTGTCATAGATACATTTTGTGCTGGAACGAATGGAACAACATCAACAGCCCCAATTCGAGGATGTTGTCCTTTATGTGAATTCATGTCGATCAAGTCGATAGCTTTTTTAGCAGCATTTACATTTGCTTCTAAAACCGCCTCAGGGGTCCCTACAAATGTAATAACAGCTCTATTATAATCAGAGTCGTATTGAACATCAACAATACGAGTATTAGGAGTGTTCTTTATCTCAGCTACAATTGATTCAATCTTTTGACTATCTATTCCTTCTGAGTAATTAGGAACAGATTCAACTATCTTCTTATTACCTTTTTCCATAAAAAAACCTATTTTAATTGAGTTCTTTAATAAATTAAAATGAAGAGATCATAATGAATATTTCTTTTTATAGTATGTTTTATCAGTAAATACATAAATTTTATCCTTGCCATTTCCAATGACTTTATCATTTACTTTCAATTCAACAGCTATTTTCTTATTATTTGTTCCTCTAGGTGTTTTATTAACTTCTTTTCCTTGATATATAATTTTTTGGAGTTTCTGGTGAACGTATGTATCAGTATCTTTTGCCATGATTATAACATCGTCATTTATGGACAAATAACCATTATCTAGTAAAACCTTTGAGAATTTTGTGTTTTTATTATAATTTTCAATTTGCCCTACTTTTATATATCTGTAATGGGATAAATTTGATGGAGATTTATGCTGATGATCCTTTTCTGTCATTCTATTAAAATAAAAGCCAGGAGTAAAACCTCTGTTATACACTTTCTTTAATTCTGTTACCCATTTTCCTGCTTTCTGTTTTGTAAATGTATTATTGTAATATGCTTCTATTGCTTCACGATATACTTTTGAAACGATCTCTACATAGTGAGGATGACGCATTCTTCCCTCTATTTTAAAGGCATCAATTCCTGCTTCAATGAATTGAGGGATATATGCTATAGTGCATAAATCTCTTGAATTCATAAATCTCACACCATTATAGATATATTCATTATCCAATTCATCTCTAACCCACCATGTTCTCCTACAAGGTTGTTCACAACTCCCTCTATTAGCCGATTTTTCAGGAGTTCCACAGATATCTTGAGAAAAATAACATCTTCCACTTACAGACGTACACATTGCTCCATGAATAAATACTTCGACTTCTGTTTTTGAAAGATTTCGTTTTATTTCTTTTATTTTTTCTAGGGATAATTCCCTAGCTAAAATAATACGTTCAGCCCCAAGTTCTTCATAAAATTTAGCGGATAAAGAATTAGATACATTACATTGAGTAGAAATATGAAAAGGAATTTTAAATTCTTTGGCAATTTGAATTACTGCTAAATCATGTACAATAACAGCATCAATCCCTGCATCTTTCCCTTTTTCAATAACATTCCTAATATCTTTTATTTCATTATCATATACCAGAATATTTGTTGCTAAATATGTTTTTAAATTGTTATTATGACAATAATCGACAATCTTAAATAAATTTTTTAAAGCAATATTATCAGATCTCATACGCATATTAAATTTTTCTACTCCAAAGTAGATGGAATCTGCGTAATTTGAAGCTGCTTTTATTGCTTTAATGTTTTTTGCTGGCGCAAGTAATTCTACCCTTTTCATGAATCTCTATTTTTTCGATTTTTATTCACATTCTTAATATAATTAAAGAATAATGACATACCTTAAAAAAATTAAAAAAATTTAAGATGAAAAGTTAATTTAGATTTACAATTCATGAATGAAAATAATACAAAAGGATTTTTTGATTGGTTAAAGAGAAGGAAACGAATTCTTATAGGAATTACAACAATAATATTAATTATTTTAATGGCTTATTTTGTTGATTTTTCAAATTTAATTCAAAATATTATCTCAATCGGAGTTACGGGCCTATTAATTTTTATAATAACCTATACTATTGCTTTTATCCTAAGAGCATACAAATTAAAATTAATCTTCAATGGCCTTAATCATAATGTTAAGTATATTAATTGTTTATTTTCTACTGGTGCATCATTTGTTATAAATGATGTTACTCCAGGAAAATTAGGAGATTTCGCTAAGATTTTTATTATAAGGGATGAAGAAGAAATAAGATTGGGTGAATCAACGGCAGGTATTGCTTTAGAAAGAGTATTAGATCTAATATTACTATTTGTAATCAGCTGTTTCGCTTTATTATATCTATATATAAGTAATATTGGTGAAGTCAGCTCGAGAGAAATTTTAGGATTGAATATACAATTTTATTTAATTCTTGGAGCTGTTTTAATAATTGGGATATTGATTGGCATTTTATTACTATTATATAAAACAGAAACCATAATTCGAATAATTACAAAAATCTCTCCAAAGATAGCCAACTATATTGGAAGATTCATAAGGAATTTTAAAAGTGGCATTAAAAGATTAAGAGAGAATAAAAAAAATTTAGTGTTTGTTATCTTACTAGGATTTCCTGTATGGATTATTGATGGATTTATCGTTGTAATCTTTTTTTATGTCGCAGGATATCAGTTAAATATTGTAATATTAGTATTAGCAAAATTATTATCATTTTTTAGTAAAGCATTTCCTATAACCCCTGGAGGATGGATTATCTCAGAAAATATTGGTGCCTTCTTTTTATATTTCTTTTATCCTATGTTAGATTTTCAATATGAGATTTTGCCCTTATTTTTTATTGACCATTTATTCAGAAGTGCCTATGTTTTGTTTTTTGGAGGCTATTCAATATTTCATTATAATTTTAAATTAAGAGAATTAGAATTAGTGAGAAATAAAGATTTGTAAGAAGAGAATGTCTAAAATACGGAATATAAGTGTCGTAGTTCCAGCATACAATGAAGAAAATGATCTTTATGCTAGTATTGATGTAATTTATAGATATTTAACAGACATAGTTCCGAATAATTTTGAGATTTTAATCGTAGAAAACGGGAGCACAGATAATACCGCCGAGATTGCTAAAAAATTAGATATTGAATTTGCAAATATAAAATCATATTTTTTACCAAATCCTTCCTATGGAGAAGCCTATCGATACGGAATACTTCAGGCCAATTATGATATGGTAACACTTTATCCCGTTGATCTTGCTTTTAGCTTAGACTTTATTGAGCGTGCTTATAATCTTATTGACAAGTATCCAATCATTCTTGGAGTTCGATTTCACCCCGAAAGTAATATTGAACGGCCTTTTATTCGGGTTTTAATTTCCAAAGTTCATACAATACTTGTTAATATTCTTTTTAACACACATTATAATGATGTAGATTGTTTAAAAGCATTTAGAACCGATATTGGAAAAAAAATGATCAAACAAACAGTAGCAAAAGGACCATTTATAGAGATTGAACTCGTTAATCTAATAGAAAGGATGAAAATAAAATTTTGTGAAATACCAGTAAATCATATTGAAAAAGAAATTGCTAGACATCCTTTTTATATAGTTCGGTCGATTTTAAAGAATTTCATTGAACTAATCAAGTATAAGTTAGTTTCATAAAAGAAATTAATTAGACCTTGAGTTATACTTTTATGTGTGGAAAAATTCAAAATATACGTTTAATTTAATACATAAACTATTGAAGAATTAAAATAATAAAGAATAAAGAAAACAAAGGATAAATTTTGCCAATAAAAGATTGCCAAATCGGGGAAAATGTAAAAATTATTGAACCTGTAAATTTATATGGGTGTAAAATAGGCAATAATTGTTTTATTGGCCCATTTGTAGAGATTCAGAAAAACGTTTTTATTGGTGATAATTCAAGAGTACAGAGTCATTGCTTTATATGCGATGGAGTAACTATTGGAAAACACTGTTTTATTAGCCATGGGACAATGTTTACTAATGATATTTTTGTAGATTCGCCAAATTTTGAAGATTGGATAAAAAGAGAGACAATAATAGGTAATGATGTTCGCATTGGTTCAAATGCCACCATATTGCCTGTAGAAATTGGAGATAAATCGATTATTGGAGCTGGAGCAGTCGTTACTAAAGATTTTCCTGCGAATTGTGTGATAGCCGGAAATCCAGGGAAGATCTTAAAAAAATTAGAGGAATAGGATTGAAATGAAAATAGGGATTATTGGAATTGGGTATTGGGGGAAAATTATTTTAAAGAATTTGGAAAGTTTGGGAAAAACCAATATCGTAGTATGTGATATATCTTTTTCAGAAAAGAGTAAATATCAAAATTATCAGACTTTCAATGATTATAAACAATTGGATTGTGACCTTGTATTTATTACAACACCAACAAGTACTCATTATGATATTTGTAAATACTTTCTAGAGAAAGAAGTTAAAGTCTTCTGTGAAAAACCTCTTACAACATCAACTTCAGAAGCGGAAGAATTATATGATATTGCATTTGAGAATAATACCCTATTATTCACAAATTGGATTTTTACATATAATTCTCATATTGAAACGATAAAGAGAGATTATGAGAGCGGTAAATTAGGAAATATAAGAAGTGTTTCTATGAATAGATTAAATTTAGGTCCTGAGAGATTTGATGTTAATGCTCGTTGGGATTTAGCTTCTCATGATATTTCGATTATCCAATATCTTTTTTCAAAAGACCCTGTACACATAAGATGGACAGATTATAAGAGGAATAAAAACGGTCAGCAAGACGATAGTTCTTTAGGATTAATAGAATATAGTGATTTTATTGCCAGTATTAATGCTAGTTGGCATTATAGGAAAAAAGTAAGAGAATGTATTTTTGAATTTGATAATTATTTTATTGTTTGGGATGATTATAAAAGATTCTTACAATATGAAGATTCAGCTAACATTAGTTTTCCTATTTATTCAGGAAACTTAAGTTATCCCTGTAGCGCTTATAAAGAGCCGTTAAAAAATTCTATTGAAGCTTTTTTTTCATTTAACAATGAAGATTTAATCAAACAAAAAAAATTAACAATGGATACTTTAAAAATATTAGAGGGATAGCTATATGAATATAATGTTTAATAACTTATCAAAACAATGGGATGCTATAAAGAAGGATATTAATCCAAGATTAGACGCTCTTTTTAAAAAATCTGATTTCATTGGCGGAAAAGCTGTAGGTGAATTTGAAGAAAATTTTGCTCGATATTGTGGAACAAAATATGCTATAGGGGTTTCGAATGGAACAGATGCATTAAAGTTGTCATTAGCAGCATTTAAACTTGAATCACCCTGTGGTGTTATTATCCCTGCTAATACTTTTATAGCTACTGCATTACCGATAACATACCTTAGTGATATTAAATTCGATTTAGTGTTAATTGACTGTGATGAATATTATCAAATTGATGTAGAGCTGTTGGAATTGTACCTTAAAAAAAATAGAAAAAAATGGAAATCATGTGTACTCATTCCAGTTCATCTTTTTGGTCACCCCTCGAATATGAAGCGAGTACTTGAAATTGCTGAGGAATCTGATTGTATTGTTTTAGAAGATTCCTCTCAAGCTCATGGAGCAATGGTCTTAAATAAGAAAGTTGGAGGATTTGGAGATGTTTCAGCATTTTCCTTATACCCTGGCAAAAATTTGGGTGCTGCAGGAGATGCTGGAGTTATTACAACAAACAACGAGGAGTTATATAACAAGATTAAATCTTTAAGAAATTATGGATCATCTTTAAAATATCATTATGATTTTAAAGGGTGGAATAATAGGCTAGATACCATTCAAGCAATAGTCGTTGATGAAAAACTTAAGCATTTAGATAAATGGAATGATATGAGAATCGAGGTAGCAAAAAAATATGATGATTTATTAGTAAATAATGAAAATGTAATAACACCAAAAACCGCTCCTTATATTAATAAACAAATTTATCATATTTATGCTATTAGAGTAAAAGAAAGAGACAAATTTCAAACATACTTAAGTGAGAACAATATACCAACAATTATTCATTATCCAATCCCGATTGAAAAAACAAAACCATTCAATTATCTTGAACATTTTAATAATAAAAAGACAAAACAATACGTAGATGAATTAATTAGTCTCCCTATGCATCCTTTTTTAACAGATGATGAAATTGAGTTTATATCAGGAAAAATTAATGCTTTTTTTAAGTAAGTCTTAATTAATAATATTTTAATTAATGAAAAATAATGAGAAAAATGAGTAATGAGACATCTATAGAAGGAGACTCTTTTATTGAAAAGATTTTATCTCATAAAATAATAATTTTAATCGTTTTTGGAATTCTAATTAGACTTTTCATGCTTGCGTTTTATTATATTACCCATATCTTAGATCCTTTAAAAGGTTGGGGGGATGTAGGCATCAATTTTAGTGGTAATTATAATTATCCTCCACTTACGATGTTTTTAATGGGAATTTTTCAGGTTATATCATTTGGGATGGTTGAAGTTTTTGCTTTTTGGGCTTTTCTTTTAGAAATAATTGTCGCTTTTTTGTTCTATTATGTTTTAAAAAGTTTTAAGATAAATAATTTGAAATATGTTTATGGATTATTCTTAATAAATCCCTTTTTCTTTTTAAACAATGTTTTTAGTTTCGAGAATTGTGGTTACCACATAACTGATTCATTCTTTTTTATTTTTTTATTTTTAGCTCTGTATTTCTATCCAAAAGAGGAAGAATGGAGTAGATATTTATTTTATATCTTCTTAGCATTTTCTATTGTATCAAAAATCTTCACAATCCCTGCAATAGGATTTTTATTTCTTAAGTATTTAATTGAACAAGATTGGAAGGAGATGAAGAAGTTCTTAATTGGCACAATTCCTATTGTTTTTGTTTTCCTCATTACTCCAGTTTTTTTTGTCGAGAATTATTTTAATCTCTTTTTTGCATGGAATCAAATGGGTGAAGAGGTCTTACCATTATATATTAGATTAATCCCAGTTGGAATTATAGGTTTAACTTACATTTTCCTAAGACTGAAGAAAGCGAAGATATTAGAGGTTACGTTCTTTTCAATACTTTTTATGGCTACATTTATGTTCTTTAGTCAACCCTTTATAAGATATTTTCAACCTTTGTTAATCTATGGAATATTAACACCCTATGTTTTCTTCACATTTACTCTCAATCTTGGATTTATTAAAAGAAAAATTGAATTTGATAATCATCTATTAGTATTTTACATATCCTTTGTTTTAGTTGGTCTAGCGTATTTAATTATCATTTTTCTATTATAATTAAACTGCAATTTATTAATATTAATAATTAGATTAGAAGAAATCTTTAAATTTTTCTTGTGCGATTTCTCTTCTCATTTTTTCTTCTTGTTCAGGAGTAATTTTTGTTTCAAGAGCTTCATTGCATATTTTTTTACCAATAATTACTTTTGGATTGTTTGCCCAATTTATATCTATTAACAAACAAAGATAATATATAGACGATAAAATTAAAGCCATTAGGTGCCCCATATTACTCTCCGATGGATTATCAATTGAGATTTTTGCTGAGGGTACTTTTTCTTGAATTAAAGCTTGAAATGTCGCGTTTGCTTGGTAATTAACTATGGTTTGAGCATTAAGTCCATCCACATATGTAATAGAGGAGGTTAAAGAGACATTAGGATGTTCATTATTAATTGTCCATAATATTGGTATTACAATTCCTTTAGTTCCTCCTAAAAGATATTCTAAAACAGAATGTTGACAAATTGGAGCAGATTGGAAAGTACCAATCATTCCTTTCTCATCTTTTCCTGTACTTTCTGATATTCCTTGTACCCATAATCCAACACTTCCCTCAAGATTTTTTGAATAAGGCATTGAAAAGACTACATTATATCCTTTATTATATAAGTTAAATAGAAATGATGCAAGTTCCATTGAGGGATGTCTTTCATATTTTGAAAATATTTCATAACTTTCTTCTAATCCCTTTATAAAATCTTTAACATCAATACCTGCCATGTATGCTGGAACTATTCCTACATTTGTAACAGAGCCAGCATACCGTCCAGAAAGATTAGGCACCTCTAATATTGGGCAATCAATTTTACTAAGAATTGTATTCATTGTCCCCATTGAAGAAAGCCCTAAGAATTTATAACCCAGTTTCAAAAATGTTCCAATAGTTGAATTAATATCTAAAGTTTCTCCTCCTCTTGATATTGGAATTACAATTGAATCTTCTGGAGATGTTTTATCTAAACATCCATTTAATTCTACAGCTCTGGAACTAGTAACTGGAAATATTTTTCTTTTCGCTAAATGTTTTAGAGCAAGTAAAGTCTGTATTGAACCACCTGTACCTAAGACAATAATATTTTTAAGAGTTTCAGAAATAAACGGGTTTGCAACATTTTGAATCTTAGATAAATCGATATGAGTCTTTGTGTCAATGAAAAAAGGGGAATCCCAATGATCTTTATTTTTCTTAATGAGATTAATAGAATCTACTATCATTTTATCATTTATTTCTGGATAATATTCAAGTTTTAAATTTATTACCATAAGATTTCATCTCATTTGATTTGTAGAATTTAATAATATCTTTATATAATCTATTTATGTTTATATTATTTTATTAATTATTCATAGAGATAATGAAATCTTAAACATACATAGAAATTATTGAATATTGTCGTTTCTTGCTTTTTCTTTACCAAAAGAAAATTTGAAAATTATAACTCTATTTTTATTAAAATAAGCAAGCCCCCAACTATACATAATAAATAGTATCTATAAAAATTACACTTATTTTGATGAGTATTTATGGCTAAAGCAAGTGAAATTGAAAAAAATAATGGTTTTGAAATGGGAAATCCTTATTATTGTAAAGAATGTAAACGTAATCATACAAAAGGAAAAATCTATAAAGACCATCTAAATTTTGCTTCATTCGAAAACAACACCGAAGAAGATAATTTGGATGAAAACAATGAATTAAATAATGATGATTATGATGATGAAGAAGAATTGATTAACGCCTTTAATGAAATTGAGGATAGAGAAAACAAAATCGAAATTGAAGATCAATTAGTTGATGATTTAGAACTAAAAGATGTAGATTTGGATGATGAAGATGAATTGAACAGAGAAAAAAGTTTAAAAGAATGCATTAACGCAGTAAAAGAACTTCCTGGTGTAGGTGAAGCTACATTAAACAAATTAATTAAAGCAGGATTTTCTAGTTTAGAATCAATTGCATTTACACCT
The DNA here is from genome assembly GCA_019058425.1 of Promethearchaeota archaeon. Classification (GTDB taxonomy): domain Archaea; phylum Asgardarchaeota; class Lokiarchaeia; order Sigyniarchaeales; family SOKP01; genus Loki-b32. The sequence goes on along the minus strand of JAHPYZ010000016.1, from coordinate 28,302 downwards.
CCTAAAATTATACAATCAGAAAGTGGTTTAGGAGAAAAAACAACTGAGAAATTAATTAAATCAAGTATGGAAATATTGAATATTGGATTTAAATCTGCAGAAGATGTTTGGGAGCACAGAAAAAATATAGCTCGAATAACAACAGGTAGCCAAGAGTTAGATGACTCGTTAGGTGGAGGGGTAGAGACTGGGAGTGTAATTGAGTTTTTTGGCGAATTTAGGACAGGTAAAACTCAAATAATGCATCAGCTATGTGTTAATGTTCAATTACCCAGAGAAAATGGAGGCCTTGAAGGGAAAGCTTTATATATTGATACTGAAGGTACATTTAGACCCGAAAGAATCATCCAAATGTCTGAAGGATTAGATTTGGATCACAAAAAAGTTCTCAAAAACATAATTTTTGGGCGTGCATATAATAGTGATCATCAAGTTCTCCTTATTAAAGAAGCTGCCAATTTAATTAAAGAAAAAGGTGTCAAATTGATTGTAGTGGATTCACTTATTGGACACTTTAGAAGTGAATATATAGGACGTGGCACATTAGCGACCCGTCAACAAACAATCAACTCCCATTTGCATGATTTATTAAGATTATGCGATATTTATCCAGATCTGGCGATTGTTGTAACAAATCAAGTTCAATCTAAGCCTGATGTTTTTTATGGAAACCCATTACAAGCCGCTGGAGGAAACATTGTAGCACATGGTTCTACAATTAGAATCTATTTAAGAAAGGGCAAAGGAGAACAGAGGATTGCCAAAATTGTCGATGCCCCCCATTTACCAGAAGGTGATGCTGTTTTTTCTATAACTGAAAATGGTATTTCAGATTAAAAAAAGATACAGATTTTTGACAATTCCTAATTATTATTAAATCCTTATTTTCCATCCATCCTTTTGAGTGAATTTTATTTTTTCATCTTTATTCATTTGATTAATTATTAAATTTATATGTTTTTCAGTAGTAGTAATTCTTTCTTGAGCCGATTTCTCTAGTGTCTTTTCGGTTAATTCTTTTAGTGATTTTACTGATTTACATTTATATAGAATCTTCAGGATAATTGTTTCTATTTTTTCTTTAATATTTAATGGTACTATGAGAGATTCATCATTATTCAAGTTCTTAAATCACTCTGTAGGAATTGTCTTAATAATGTTAATTTATACTATAGTTATAAATGTATTATTTATTTTTTATACCTATCTTAATTTATTCGAATAGGTATGAACGTGAATATTAAGAATAATAGTAAAAAGTAAAAATAATAAAAAAAAAAATAAATCAAATTAACTTTTCAAATTCTTTTGCTTTATTTGTTAATCTCTTGACTTCTTTTGTCATTTCAGTCACTCCTAACTTAAAAATCTCTGATGCAATTTTAGAAGAGACCTTATATTTCTGAGCAGCTTCATTATAGTTTTTTCCCTTTGCGGCTAATTTTGCTTCTTTCTCAAGTGTTTTTAGCTTGTTATTAAGATCTTCGATTTTAGTCAAACGTATTAGATCATCTAATAATTGAGATTCATTTGATAATTCCCATCTTGTTGCAATTTTTACCGCATTGTGAAGGATTTTTATAGATGTATCATATTCTTTCTCTTTCCTTGCCTTAGAAGCTTCATTTTTCAACTTTTTAATTTCTTTTTTAGCTTCTTTTACATTTTCAATTTCAGCAACAGCTACCGTTGTTTCGATAGGTGCAGAAACAATTTCATGGTGTTCACTCAGACTTACAAAATATGCTTCTCTTTCTGCGGGTCCCATTTGAGAAAGATCATTTACTAGTTTTTGTCGTTCTTCAGGTGATAAATTCACTAATCCTGAGACTTTCTGATTGATAAGGTTTACTTCTTGCTGAGAAATTGGTGGGGTTTCAATCGCAGCAATTTCAATTGGCATTAATATTTTCTTGTCCCTTAATTCTTTGATCCCCATAAAGATTTCTGCTGTTTCTTTCCCTGTTTTTTCAGAAGCTTCTTTCAACAAAGTAGCAATAAAGAAGAAATTCCTTTCTGTCTCTTTCGTTAAGTTATTTGCAATTTTTAATACATCCTTAGATTGAGGTTTCTTAAGAGTCTTAGCTGTAGAAATTTCATATGAAATTTCATGTGGTAAAATAATTGAAGTATTTAATACATCATCAACTAGAATTCCCGCATCGTGAAATATATTTAATTGACCCCTCCAATTAGGGAGCTCATTAGAATAAGACTTCTCAAAAACATGTATGAATTCCATCAGATTTCTACGTAGAATGAGAGATGCTTGTTTACCTAATACTAAAGCAACTCGAATATGTTCTCCGTCTGAGAGTAATAACATTTTATCTCCATATGAAATTTCATTCAATTCTTCTTGACTTACTAAATCCTTTCCAAAACTACTAATAGCAGAAATAAAACCTGAAATCAACTCAGGATCAATTTCTTCAGAACCAAACGACTTGAAATAGACACATGTACCTGTTCCCTTATATAAAACTAGAATATGTTCTAAGTTTATGGCATCATCAAAAATGGTTTTAACTTCTGTAAGAATACGTGTTTTTTCACGCTTTTTTGGAACTATTACACCCCGATAAATACCAACTGATGCTCCTATAGCAGCAACGGCAATCCCTGCAATAATAAGGTATGGTAAAATATCCTTAAAATTAAAACCGGTTGGTAATGGAATTACAGTAATATCTGAAATTATTCTTATTTCACCAACATGATAATATTCTTCTCGCAACTCAATCGTTAAATTCATAGTTCTTGTATTACCTAGTACATTTATAGTAAATAAGACTCCCCCAGATACGTTTGTAGCTAAAGTTTGAATTGATGAAGCGATATCATTGAAATATGGTGTAAGATCCACATCAGTATCTGCTATAGGAAACCAACCCGTTCCGTTGTAATATTCCGCTATAATTATAATATCAAAGGGATCTCCAGCATTTACTTCATCTGGATATGTGAAGTCTAATCTAATTTGGTACTTTTCAATTACTGTTAGATTGAATACGAAGTACGTTGATTCATAGTTAGTCTTAGTAATAGTAATATTAATCAAATAATTTCCTGGAGTTAAAGCAGTATTTGAAGTTGAAATAGTCCCTATATGGCTTCCCAAGAGTGGAGTTTGATATACAAAATGCAAAGTATTCAATAATGTTCCATTATCTCCAGTGCCAAGATTTTCATACCACACACTATAAGAATTCGCGTCTCCTAAAACTAGAGCATTACCAAATTCAAGATCAGTAAGATTAAACTCCATATTTATGTCACTTCCTTCGAAAATAGTATAATTATAATTTGCTCCTTTCGGCGTCAATAAACCCCCTGGATGTGACATAGAAACCAGATCAATTTGTGTGTAATTTCCTCTTAGATAAAATTGGATATATGTTAAGCTCCAATTATAGTTAGGGACTTTCGAAATTTGCAGTTGCAATGTATAATAACCAGAATCTTTGCCTATAGTACTAATATTTAGTTTATAATTTCCTGGTCCAGGTTGAGTAAATAATTCATAATTATTAAAACCCCAATAGGTCCCAGTGCCGTTGTTTGTAATATTGACATCTGATTTTTGCAAACCTGATATAGGTAGTATATTTGTGGTATCATTAAAGTAGAAATCTATTGATATATCGATTCTAGTACTTCGAGCAAAATCAGCAGCATCATTCCATGATATACTTTCAATTCTAGTTTGAATAATTGTTACTAATATTGTAAGTGAAATTTCTTGAGATTGATTACCAAATGCATAAATGCTAAAATTTATAACATCTGGAGTGCCCGTTACAAGAACATTGGCAGTAAGGACATCTAAAGTATAACTTCCCCCTCCATTATTTTTAATATTCACTTTATAATCTCCTAAAGAAGTTATATTCTCAAATGTAGTAAATTTGACTATAGGATTTGTTAAAATATCTAAGTAGTTAAAAGTATAAGTAGCATTTACCCCTCTAATGACTTGTATTTGAGCCGGAGTATTTGAAGGAGTAATCTGAGTTAAAATTTGCCTTTCAAATGTAAAAGTCCGTGTTAAGTTAATATAATTTGATTTGTTTGCGCGAATAAGTATATCGACATATTTATAATTAGATCCAAATTCAGCATCATTGGCATTTATAGTGATATTATAAATACCAGGTCCATCAGGTAAAATGTTATCCGACCGATAACTATTACCTTCAATACTATAAGTAATATTGGCATTAATGATTCCACCTGGTCTAGTATGATCCTCATAAAATACACTTATATCAAAGGTTTCATCCTCTACATAAGAAACTGTTCCAGTTGGATCTAAAATGGTTAGAGTAGTGTTTCCAATAACTACTCCCAGAATTATATCTTGCGCGGCGTAATAATTTGTTTTAGTTATATTGATCTTAATATCATATTTCCCATATGGATAAAAAATGTTATCGCTACAATAGATTGTGAAATTATAATTTCCAACTCCATACTCTACTTCTGATATTAAATATTCTTCATATATGGTTTCATCTGTTCTTTTAACAAATATCCTCGCGTCTCCACCTGAAATCCCCTCAGTCCGACCATTATCTTCAAAATATACTGTGATATTAAACGTTTCATCAGAGTTATAATATCCAATACTAGGATCGGGAAATTTAGTTGCACTTAAACTAGTTTCTCCTGTAATATGAATTATATAAGTTACTGAATGATTATAATAATAAGATTTGTCAATGTTAATGGTTATATTACAATCCCCATAATCCAGATTATCAAAGATATCATGATCACAATTAATAGTAATATTATAATCTCCACCCCCCAAAGGATTTATTACAGGACTATATAGAGTTTGGTTAATAATTACTTCTATTGTAGCTCCGTCAATACCGAGGTCTTTAATAGTATCATTATAAAACAAAGCAATATCAAAGCTTTCAGTGGAGTTAAAAGAATATCTGGGAATTAAGGGAACTAAAGCAGTTTCTCCGTAAATAGTAATGTCAATTTCTACACTTTGATTATTATAATATATCTTACTTGCATTTATTTCAATTGATTTCGGCCCGTATCCATTGAAATCAGTATGATTACAATCAATTGTAATATTATAATATCCATTTCCCTCTTCTGAAATACTACCATCCAATACCGTTCTAATCGGACCACTTTCTATTTGATATGTTATAGTTGCACCTTCAATTCCCTGAGTAAGACCAGCATCATCAAAATATACTTCTATATCAAAAATCCTGCTAGAATCATATGGAGAGGATGGTAATGTAAGTGATACATCTGTTTCACCAAATATTTTAATGGTTTTTTCTAAAAATCCTGCTGCAGTATTGTTATACCAGAATACTTGAACTCTAAAATCTCCGTATTGAGTTACATTATCAGAAATATCCCAATCTATAATAGATATTTCGGACCCACCCGTAAAAGATCCTGTTTCTATTGAATAATTTAAGTCATTGTTAATAAGAACTGGAGAATAAACACTAAGGTTAATTATTCCATCATTATCAATTATATCTTTTGAGAATGTTGCATTAAAATGAGCAATTTGAGAAAAGTTGTATAGCGTTGTTGGAGTAATACCTAAATAGGTGTCAATAATTGATAATAAATTTGTTGAGGTTGCATTTAAAAACCAAAATGTTCCATTTCTAGCGTTTAACACCTCAACATCTCTATAACCATTACCTAATAACCTTTTTTTAATAGTCCATTCATCCGTGCTATTAAATACTTTTATACTGCTATCATGCCAAGTAGCGGGGATTGTAAAATTGATTCTATAATTATTAAAATCTGTATCAAAATAATTTAATCCTCCATTTCGAGTGACATTCCATTCTACAGTTTGTCCACTTCCTGCAATATTAAATTTAGAATTAGCGCCTAAATCTGTTTTTGTATAATTAATAAGAACTTGAGAAACATTACAAGTAACATCCCACCAGTCTGCTGTAATATTAAACTTTAATTGACCAGAGGGATTTGAAAAGATCTCATTTGAGATCCACTTACCTGAATTAGAACTGTCAATATCATTAACATTTGTATCATTTATCTTAATATTCAATTCTGTTGGCTTAGGTGTATTATCTAGTAATTCCAATGTTACATTTGAACAAACTTCATATGATCGTGATACCCAGGGTCCAATAGGTGTATAATAGACAAGAGATTTAACTGGTCCATCTCCATCAGTTTTAGCATTAAACTCAGGATATGAAGTTGGTAAATTTGTATTCCACATTACAATGAAAAATGTACTATTATCAGTATTTGTAGGATCAAGAATAGCATTAACACTGATTTTGTGCCATACTTTATTATCTGTTGTCAGAACAGTTTCAGTATGAGATAGAAGTCCAGTATTAGTCCCTGGTTCGATAAGACCTCCTGTCCACGTAGCATTCCAAATTTGAAACCCAACACCAGCATTCGCACTTCCTGAATTTCCTGATAAGCAAATTTCAAATTCTTTCATAGTAGATTTACTTGGAACTGGAAATGAATAGGCATATGTTGGAGTACCATAAGCTGTAGGAGTATCATCAATATCCTTTTCTAAATCTAAAGTTCTATTTGGAGCAAAAATATCTTTAATCATTATTTCTGTATAGCTTGTATTAAAAGTAACGTCAGTTGGACAAGGTAAAGTAAAGCTATTATTCTTTGGATCTGAAGGACTTAATGCTGTATTAAAAGAGATATTTAAATATGACTGATGTAATGAGATATTCATATTTTCACCAATACCACCTGAACTAGAAGAATAATCGGAAGTCTTTAACTCATTGAAAAAATCAAATTCGTTCGGTAAATTTGAATTATTTGAAGAATTATTAAAGATCCCTATAAAATAGCCGACATTCAAGAAACTTATTGTAATTATAATTGAGAAAAGAATTAGAATCCGTTTATTTTTTTTAATGTTAAAGTTAATCATAAGTTTAAATCATTTTTTTCTATTAATTTTGATATTTTTATAATTCTATTAGCAATCAATATTAATAATTTTGTAGGTAAATTTGTAAATTATCACAAAAATATTATAAGTAATATCGCGATTAATTCCTTTAAATATATCTCATATGGAGAAATTATGAGATGTTAAATAGAACTTTATATGAAAAATTTATATATTAATGAATAAAAATACTCAAAAAGTTCGAGATTTTTAGTTGCTATTTTCTTTTTCCTTCAAGATTATCCTAGCATCTACGCATACTAATCCTTTTTCGTAGATAAATACTGGATTTAAATCCATTTCGTTGATATTTTCATGTTCAGTTACGAGATCAGATATTTTCATTAGGGTTTCTACAATTGCTCCAATATTTGCTTTGGGTTTTCCACGATATCCATCCAGTATGGGAAATCCTTTGATTTCATGGATCATCTCATTTGCATCGTATTCAGTTATTGGTGCTATTCTAAAGCTAACGTCCTCTAAAAGCTCTACCAGAATCCCCCCAATACCAAACATTAAAGCGGGGCCAAATTGAGGGTCAGTGGTCATACCAATAATAAGTTCTGTTATTGGTTCATCAGCCATTTTCTGTACAGAAATTTTTTTTTCCATTTGAGCAGGGATTTTCATTAATTCATCATACGCGTTCTCTACTTCTTCTTTTGTTTTTAAGTTTAATTTAACCGCTCCAGTATCAGATTTATGAACTACATCTTCTGCTATGAGTTTCAATACGACAGGATATCCGATTTCCTCTGCCGCAGTAATGGTTTCTTGTTTTGAAGTTGTCAATTTTTGACTTGGAACAGAAATCCCAATTTCTTGTAATAATTCTTTAGATTCAAATTCAGTTAGTACAGTCTGACCAGATTCAACCTTAGTTTTTAATATTTCAGTTATATTCATTACTAAATTCCCGTTTCTAGATATTGAACTAATCTGTTTAAATTATTAAATAGAATTCTGAAAAAAATATAAAATTAATTAAAAAGAATTAAAGAGTCAGATTAGATATAAATAAGAAAGAATGTAAAACAAATAAGATAATAATTAAGAATAAAAATAAAAGAAGTTTAAGATTTTCTGAAGATTGTCATCCCTCTCCTTCTACGAATCCGCCATTTCCTAATTTCATCAACCACTGAAACACTAAAGGCACCAATGAAAAGAGTTGTCCAGTAATAAGGGTGAAATAATGGTACAACATGAAAAGCTATTCCCATTGGAGTATATAGTATTAGCAATTGTAGTCCTAAGGAAAGTCCTGTAGCCCAAAATAAATGTCTATTGGGAAATAAATAGAAGGGTTTAATATTGGAAGTACATGTATATACAAATAATAATTCACAAACGACTAGATTTGTAAATAATATGGTTTGTGATAATGAGATCGCATATATATTAGATGCTGTACCTACTGTTAGGAAATCAGTTCCTAATCTCGGATCTATTCCCGTTTGGGCCCACGCTGGAATGAGTACACCCCAGAGTAATAAATAAAGTGAAACATCTGTTATCGAAGTATAAATCCCAAGTAGAAGAACTGGACCCTTAATTTCAGGTAGCAATGTAAATCCCTCCCTTGGTTTATCTTTCATGACATCTGGATCCGTAGGAGTTAATCCCAGCACCATAGCAGGTATGCCATCTGTGGCAATATTAAGCCACAAAATCTGAATTGGGGCAACTGGAAGGGCAATAAACACAGTTGAAAATAGTTTCATTACTATATACGCTACAAGGATTAAAAAGATCTCATCAAAATTAGTACTTAACATGTATCGGAAGAATCCTTTAGTTGTTTCGAATATTCCGCGTCCTTCTTCTATAGCATTTACAATTGTGGCGTAATTATCATCTATCAATATCATTTCTGAAGCTTCTTGAGTTACTTCCGTACCTTTTAATCCCATAGCTACACCTACATGAGCTCCCTTCACTGCAGGAGCATCGTTCACTCCATCTCCGGTCATTGATACTATTAGATCTAGTTCCTTCAATCTTCGTAATATTCTTAATTTATGTTCAGAGGTAACTCGAGCAAAAACATCTACAGTTTTAACTCTCTCCCGAAGTTCATCATCATTCATTGCTTCTAAATCAATTCCAGTTATAGCTTCGCTTGATTCAGTCAATCCAATTTCATGCGCAATAGCAATAGCCGTAATCTTGTGGTCACCCGTTATCATAATCGTTCTAATTCCGGCCATTCTAGCTTCTTCAATGGCGTCTTTTACTTCATCTCGAGCAGGATCAATAATTCCTGCTAAACCAAGATAAGTATAATCAGTTTCGATTTCCTCCTCTCTATAACCTTCTTGGATAGGTTTATAAGCTATACCTAAAACTCTTAGGGCATTCTTAGCAAATTCTTCATTTTTTTGGAGAATTTTATCTTTTACTTCATTTATAGGTCTCTCTTGACCATTCATAAATGCCTTACTAGCTTTATTTAAGAGTATATCTGGAGCACCTTTAATTAACGCAAACATTTGATTATCAATCTTTGAAACAACCGACATCATTTTTCTGTCAGAATCAAAAGGTATTTCATCAATCTTTTCAGATTTGGTATCTAGTTCCATTTTCATAGCTAAAACTTTTAGTGAAATTTCTGTAGGATCACCAACTACATCAGTATCGTTAGTACCGTCATTTCTTGGAGACACATTTGAATTGTTGCAAAACATACAAACCTCAAGAAATCTTTTCATATAATTATCTGATAATGGAATTTGTTTCCCTTTTTCTCCTATAATTTTCCCCTCAAGAGCATAACCAACTCCTTCAACATTATATTCTATTCCTCCAAGAAAAACTTTTACAACTGTCATTTCATTTTTTGTTAGTGTTCCAGTTTTATCTGAACAAATTACATTAACCCTTCCTAAAGTCTCAACAGCTGTCAATTTTCTCACAAGAGCATTGCGATCTGCCATCTTCCGCATCCCAATTGACATAACTACTGTAATGACAACTATTAATCCTTCAGGAACCGCCGATACTGCTAATGAAATTGATATTTCAAATGCTACAATAAGATCTTCCAAATTAAATTCGGTTATTAGTAAAATTATTAGCTCTATTGCAAAAACACCAAAACAGATTACTATTATTAAGATTCCTAAGAGCTTTCCAAATCTATTTACCTCTTTCTGAAAGGGACTAAGCTCTATTTCCTCTTCTTGTAGACTTTCAGCTATTTTACCTATCTCGGTGACCATTCCTGTTCCGATGACTATTCCTTCTCCATTTCCACGAGTGATAATGGTATTCATATAACCAAGGTTGGTCCTATCAGCTAAAATCATCTTCTCATCAACAGGTTTTAAATGTTTTTTAACAGGTTTTGATTCTCCCGTCAAGATCGCCTCATCAACATAGAGAGAAAATTCTTTGTAAAGTCTAATATCAGCTGGAAATTTATCCCCCTCTTCAAAGAGAACAATATCCCCAGGTACTACCTCTTCTACTCCGATTTCTATGACCCTTCCATCTCTGCGAACTTTAGCAAAATGAGGTGCTAGTTTTTTAAGACTTTCAAGTGATCTCTCTGCTTGGTATTCTTGGTAAAATCCTAATACTGCATTTACTATCAAAATTGCAGCAATAACAATAGCATCAATATATTCTGAAGGGAATGGATCACCAGTACGATTAGCTTCATATATCCCAATTAAGATTGAAATTAATATTGCAAACATTAAAAGATATATAAGAAAATCTTTGAATTGACTTATGAAGATTTGTAAAGCTGTCTTTCCTTTCTCTTTGATAAGTTCATTTCTTCCATATTCCTCGAGTCTTTTTTGAGCGACATTTTCAGTTAAACCTACCTCAATCGAAGTATTCAATTTCTCAGCTACACTTTCATAGTTAATCGAGTGTGCATTAATATTTTCTAAATCTATCATAATTTTTTCATTTTTTTTTAGAGATTTTTTTAAAAAATAATAATTAGTTTACCTATATATTCTAATTATTTAATTAACAAATTTAAATTCACTTATAGATATTAGTCATAGAATTTCTTTTAATAAGTTTAAAAGAACTTCAAAGCTTACAAGGTAAATTGTTTGGAAAAATTAAAATTGAATTTTTATAATTTATAAATCTAACAAAATTTCATGGAATTGAAACAGAATTATCTTAATTGTATGGAATTTAATTGTTAAAAATTATAAATATAAAATATATATTTATAATAACTCTAATACAAGTTAATTAATCATTTCTAAATGGAACACAATAAATCACAATAAGAAGTTATTTTAATTATTATGAGACCGGCAAGAATTTTTAGGCTAATATTCCGAATATTCATCTTATTTCTGACTATCTCAGTAAGTATCGTAGCTTTTCTTGGTGGATTATCAGCAGTCATGATTCTTGCCAATCCAGAAAATATAGGGGTAGATCCTAGTAAAACTGAGTTTAATATTGAAATGAATAATGCTACCTTTGAAATTGATAATATAAACTTTACACTGCCATTTAACTTTACTAACGCCGGCTACTTCGATTTAGAAAATCTTGAATTAAAAGTTGATCTCGCAATAAATTATAGTCATATTGATTATCCATCACCAGGAATAAATCAAACAAGAAAAGTATCCATTTTTTCTAAAACGCAAATTTTTGGTATAGTTAAAAAAGGTTCTACAGGAAATTTTAATATAACAGGGCTATTTGGAGATTTTGATATGGGAAATTTTCCTAATTTTACTACAGAAGTAAATTGGCTGAGAGGTCCTCCTGCTATATTGTTTTATGCAAATTTGACAGTTAGTTTAGATTATTCTATAGGATTACATTCCCTCACAATAGGAATACTTGAATTACTCGTCGGAGGATTACCATAAGAGGTGGTATGAATGGGCGCTGTTAGGAACATGGTAAGAGGCTTTATTTATGCCGCCATTTATGTTGTTTTCACCATCGTCATTCCAGTATTAACATATTCATGGATTCGAAACATGTATGTTCAAGGTTTCCCTATACAGTTGGAACAACAAGATTATCAAAATATTATTTTTTGGGTCACTGCATTAGGATTGATTATTAGTAGTTGTGCATTTTTTAATTATTCATCACCAAAACAATCAATCAGGAGAGGTGTGTTTGCTTTGATTCAAGTTCTAGTAAATAGTCTCTATATATGGAGTTATAAATTCTCTGGAGCGACTACTATAAATTTTGTAATTGTAGATATGGGATATTTTTCTTTAAATCTTCAACAGATGATCTTAATATATTTGGGAGTATACTTTTTCTCAATTATTTTAAAAGTGTACGATATTTTAGATTTTACAATAAATAGAAAAAAACTTCGAGAAAATCGAATGAAAGCACTATAGAGGTGGAAAAATGATATTAGAAACAATAGGATTTTTAAAGGCACTAGCAGACATTTTTGGTATTATCATAATCTTTTTTAAGCCGCTTATCTCCTCTATTGGATCTTGGATGATCTCCTGGATTACAGCTACAATTGACTTTTTACAACAAAATCTCAGTAATAATTTAACTATCTTCATTATATTATGTGTAATTATTGTAATATCTGGTGTTACTGTTAATATCATTTGGCCAGGTGATAGACCAGGTTCAGTTTTTTCTAAAGGAATTGAAAACATCGAAGAAATAGATGGTAAAATAGATATAGATGAAGAAAGAGATATTATTGACGAAGTTAGAAGATGTAAGGACTGTGGAAATCCTATTGGTGATGCAGATGTGTGTTCTCTATGTGGGGCTCGAAATTAATTATATTTCTTCTTTATATATTCTTTTTCATGATTTTCGTCGGTAGTATTCTTCTTATGCTCTTTTTGTAATATTTTAAAAAATCGGTTTATTAAAACGATAATATTAAATTTAAATTTTGAATCTATTCTATTTAGATGTAATAAGAATATATATCATTAGAAATTTTGTAGAGTGCGTATGAGCTTTAATTTTAAGGTTGAAAATTTCAAAAACAAAAAGAATCTTGTTGAAGAACTAGAATATTATAAATCTGTCATTCTAAAGAAAGTAAAGAATGGAGATTATAATTCAGCTTTAGAAAAAGTAAGATCAGCTTTAATATTAATTCAAGAACATAAAGATTCTTTTAATACTGAGAAAGAACTTCTTGATTTTTTTGATTTAAGTAAACGAATTCAAATAGAATTAAATGATCACAGGATGATCTATGAGCGGCGATTCAATAATCTTCTGAGAGAAAAAATTGATGAAACTAATTTAGAAAATTTTTCAAAATTATTGGCGATGTTAAAAAACGACGTAGATCATAATCTCGATCGTTATCATCTAAAGGATATCAGTGAGAAAATCACTAAATACTTTAAATATATAAAGAAAATGTATGAAATATTGAGTTGTTATAAAGTATTAAATTATCATGATGCTTCTGATAAAATTTTTGAATTTGTAAGAGATATCAAATGTGAGAATTTCCCAAATTTAAAAATGTTGATCTCTTTAACTTATCAAAACCTAATAAGTAATAAGTTATACGAATTCTCAAGAGATTTTGACAGACTTTCCCTTTCCAATCTTTCTAAGAAAATGGCCATGAACCAAGAACAGCTTTGTGATTTTATAAATCTATTAAAAAAACAACCGAAAAGTCCAGTACAAGATTATTTACCTACAACTCAAGAAATTATTTTTAAAAGATCAAGATTATAAAATTAGAATCTCGAAAATCTCATTATTTCAAATGGGTTATAACCCCCGATAAAATTCTGGTCGTAGTATATTTTTATGAGTTAATCCATAATTAATAGTACTCAAAATTTTATCCTTTTCTCTATCTAAAATGCCTTTGATGGGTAAATAATTTGATGCATGATTACTTCGGAAAATGCAAATCGCACTCTGATTATGAAAATCAATTTGATTTATGAAATTCTTTAATTCTTGAAGAATTTCTAATGAATTCATCTCTTGAAATTCTCCTTTTACCTTTTTTCGAAAAATTTCTGTCCCAGAGGGTATCATAAGTGTTAGAAAAGCAATATACCAATTTCGATCATCATCAGGACAGATATTATTAACCAAATCAGCAGATTCTAAAGCATGTTCTTTTGAAGACTCCGGATTATTTCCACCACTAAGGCCATTTATAAAAGTCGCCGATAAAGTTATACTTGCTTTCATTAACTTTTTAGCAGCATTTATATGATCTGATTTATTTGCATGTTTGTGTACAATTTCGAGCAAACGATCAGAGCCAGACTCAAAACCAACATAAGCAATTTTAAGACCCGCCTTACTCAGCATTTCTAATTGTTCATCTGTTTTTTTAAGAATATCTTTAGAATGAGCGTAAACGCCACACCGTTCTAATTTTGGAAAAAGTGTATAAGCATATTTGGTTACTTCAAGTAATTTCTCAGTAGGAGTAACCATCGCATTCCCATCTAAGAAAAAAATTCTTTTGACGTTTGGACCATATTGTTTTCTAGCGATATCTAAGTCTTTTTTTACTAATTTTACATCTCTGACCAGAAATTGTTTACGAAGATTTGACATACAAAAATCGCATTTAAATGTACAACCTTCAGTTAATTGAATCAATAAAGAATAAGCCTCACTAGGGGGTCTAAAAACAGGCTGACAATAGTAAATTTCTTCTTTGCTATGCATAATAACTTTAGAAAAGGATATGTTCTATACTCTTTAATACAAGTTATTTCTCATCTTCTCCAATTTCAGCATCTTCAGGTTTTTTAGGACATGAATTCAAGTGACGTCCAAGTCTAACAAATTCCTTCCCACAATAAGGACACTTCTGTTTATCTGCAGTTTTTCCAGCAGCTTCTCCAGATTTTGCACCTGGCTTTTTCTTTTTCTTTTTTGGTTTTGAGGGCATGATATCTTCTATGCTTGCATCGTCGGGGGCGAACTCACAACTCTGAATATGTGAAGCTAAGTCCTCGAAAAAATCACCACAGAAAGGACACTCTGTAATATCCGCAATCTCTGAATCTTCAAGGTCTGCTTTTCCAGCTTTCCTCTTTTCAAATTTTGAGGGAGATTCTTCATCATCTTCTTCAAATTCATCAATAGATAAATCAATTTCCTCATCAGATAATATTTCTCCGAGTTCAAATTCCTCCAGTTTTATTGCTTTCTCTTTGATTTTCTTTTCTGCTAATTTCTTACTCTCTTCATATACATCAGAGAATCGATTATTATTTTTAACAGGATCATATATAGTACATACTTGGCAAACATATGCGCGAGTTCCCAAAGTTAATTCTCTCGCAGGACAATAACATAAAGCCTGAAGGCTGGTGCTTATATCACCTTTCGGTTCTAAGTGTTTGCACGCAACTTTCCTAGAATATTTTATTTTTTGCTTACGTCTTGGCATATAATATATCACTAAAAGGAGTATACTAGATAATTATTCTTAAAATATATTTTTTTTGTATTTCAAAAAAAAAGAATATAAAAATTATAAATTTTAGACTTGAATTAAAAATTATAATGAAGATCTTTAAGTTCATTTATAATTTTGTTTTTCAATTCAATATTTTCAAGATTTGGTAGTATCTCTTCAACAATATCTCTTAATTCTACAATTTTTTGAATAAGTAGATCAGGTTTATTCCAAAAATTGGTTCTTAGAGGATGCATTTTAAGAAGCGCCTTATTGAAATTCTCTATAGCAGCTCTATAAAACAGACAAGCATTTTCTAGTTTATTAAGTCTTGATTGATAAATTGTACCGATTTTGTTAAAGCACATTCCTGCACCAGCAAAATCACCTTCTTTTTCAAAAATTATAGCAGCATCTTGAATTTTATGTAAAGCTTCTTCTAAAACTTCATTATCTGTTTTTTTCAATAACAAGTATCCTTTAATATAATGTGCTATTCCCAGATAAAAACTGTGATTTTGTTTTTTAGCAAGTTTATTTAGATCATCGGCAAATTCATCGGCTAAAATAAGATGTTCATTTGAAATACACATATGCGAGAGAGTTCTTAAAAGATCTAATACCCTATCGAAATCTTTAATCTCTTTATATTTGTTAATACCTTGTCTAAATTTTTCAATTCCGGTAAAAGAATCTTTATGTTCAAAAGCTTGGTTACCTTCATAAATGAATTTTTCTGCAATTTCTCTTAAATTTAATTCCTTCTTTTTTTTCTTTGTATCTATTTCACCATAAAAGAAATCATCCACATCAAAAGCAATTTCTTCTGCCATTGGAATTTCAGTTAATAACTCTTTATTTGAAATACTACTAAGTTCATCAATAAAATAAGAAGGTTCTTTAGTTCCTTGTTCTAATGATTTTAAAGTATTTTCTGATGACAATTCTTTTTCTCCGTAAGCAGATTGTAATGGTTTTCCCTCGGTAACTAATGCAGAGAGTTCTGATAATACATTCGCGAAGAAAAATTTATTCAATCCATCTACAACATAGTCTACTTTATGATAATTAGAATCAAACTGGGCATCATTTATATCCATAGTAACATCAGTAATGCGGTATATTTCAAAACCAGTATCATATTTGGTCATTGTATATTCGGAACCATCTTCATTTTTTACAATATCTTGCTTTTTCTTTCCTAACAACGTGTGATCGAATACTAACCCACAAAAATCATCATTACTGGGTTGAAAACCTAACTGGTTAATTAAATCTATATAAGAGAAGAATAAGTTTAATCCAGGATGACTATGGAACCATCCAACCATATAATATCCTTTTCCCTCCTTTTCGAGCGTATCTTGAATATTTTCGATGAATCCATAATGCCTTGCATCTAATTGCACATCTGTAGAATGTCCAAACGTTAGTGCCTCTGCGCGTTCTACATATACTAACTCTTCATCAGAATTGCCAATTAAGATACCATAAATCTCTTTCCATTGTTCTGGAGGTATAGATTTATTTGCATACCGACTTGCATATAGGATAATTGTTTTATATGCATCAGCTCTGATAATTACAGGCTTACTTATTTTTTTAATTTGTTCTTCTTCTTCTTTAATATCACTCTTTTCCATATTGGATTCAGTTTCTTCATTTCCTGAATTTTTACTATCATTGGATTGTTCGAATTTCTCTGACATATCAATATTTCCCTAATTATCAATTAGTTCTAAAGAAATAATAATTGTATACCTAATTAAAATTATGTATAATCTGTCTAACTTAAGGTTTTTAAGAACAGTCAAGTATATTTATTTAAATCTTTTCTGCTAATGATTTCATAAACCGCTTTTTTATTTCCTCAGGAAGTAAAGGGACATTTTCTACCTGAGCATTACCTGGTTGAGTTTTAATGAGAACAAAATGACATCCGATCCCTAGACTTTTTAAACTTGGTACAATATCTTCTTCTTTTTCAATAACCGTAATAGATTCAAATCCTGCGCCTTCAGCAATAGTTTCAAGATTTGTTTTGCCACTAGTATATGTTTTTTGATTTCCAGTAGATCCATAAGATGAATTATCAATGACTATTAGCATTAGATTGTTTGGTTGATTATTAGCTATTGTACTTAAACTTCCAAGGTTCATTAATAAAGAACCATCACCATCAATGCACCATACTCTTTTTTTAGGTTGAGCAAGGGCAATACCTAGAGTAATTGAACTAACTAATCCCATAGATCCCAGCATATAGAAATTTGAGTTTCTATCAGAAATGCTATATAACTCACGTGAGGGAGAACCAAGATTACAGACAACTAATTCATTACTCAATGAGTCTACAATCCTTTTTAATGCATCATATCTTTTCATATTATTCCCTCCATAATTGCCTTTTTAGAAGAATTCCCACTGATTTCTTTGATTCCTTACTAAATTCAACGGCACTATTAATTTCTTTTATTTTTTCAAATGAATCAATAATAAACATTTTAATATTTAAAATCTTTAATAAACGTGGAGTTAGCTTACCCATAGGAATTTGTGCAATTATTTTTTCTCCCTCAGCTCCTCTATGGCTCATTATAAATATAATGGGAATTTTATACAATTGCAGTAATGATTTTATAGCATTCACACAATTACCTAAACCCGAATTCTGTATTAATAGGGCTGGAGTTCTTCCAGCTAAGTAGGCACCTGCTGCAATTCCAACTCCTTCCTCTTCACGTGTTACACGAATATTTTGAATTTCACCTTTGTCATCAATTTCTTCCAAAAGACCTTTTAATAAAATACAGGGTAATGATAAAATCAAATCTATACCTGAATCTTTAATAACTTCATATAAGGAATTATCTACATTCATAGCCCAAAGATTAAAATTTGTTAATTTTTGTTATTATCATTAATTTTCAAATATCTTTAAAACTTAAGAAAAAATAAATTTATAATATTGTACGAAGTTTTTGTGGGGATCTTGTATTAAAGCTCTTCTTTATCAATACAAACTTTCAAAATTAGCATTGGCACGTATCGCTGGATTATTTAGTCTAAGGGGTTTTTTAACAAAACTAGGACCATTAAGATTAAAAGAGTTACCAAAACCTACTATTAAAGCTAATGATTGGGTTATAGTTGAATCTAAACAATGTGGTATATGTGGAAGTGACCATAAGCAAGTTTTTCTTGATGGTAACCGAGATAACTCGATGACTGCTTTAATTTCTTGGCCTCAGATATTAGGACATGAAGCTGTTGGATACATTGAAGAAGTTGGTCTAAAAACTAATCTCAAGATTGGAGAACGCGTTGTGCTTAATCCTTGGATAAGTTGTTTACCGAGAGGTATTAAACCAATTTGTAAAGCATGCCAAATAGGTAAAAATACTCTGTGTCGCAATTTCAACAAAGGTAATCTTACTCCAGGGATACATACAGGAAACAGTAGCGATGTTACTGGGGGCTTTAGCCAATTTTTTCCTGCACATGATTCTATGGCTATCCCTATACCAGATGATATTAGCTGGGATCAAGCAATGCTTTCAGATCCATTTTCAGTTGCATTTCATTCAATTTTAAAGGTTCCTATTAAACCAGGCTCAATATGTGCAGTCTATGGTTGCGGTAATCTAGGGCTTCTAACAATTTTAATATTAAAAAAAATTTATAAGGATGTACAAGTATTAGCTATTTCACGTTTTCCACACCAAACAACTATGGCAAAAAAATATGGTGCTGATTTGGTAATTTATTCTTCTCCTACAAATGAACTCGTTGAGAAAATCGCTGATTATACGCAATGTGATGTTTATCATCTAAAAAATAAAAAACCTTGGCTGATTGAGGGAGTCGATTTTTTATTTGATACAGTGGCATCACCAGAAACTCTTGAAATCGGTATACGAATTGTCAGAGCTCGCAAAAAAGATGTTGAAACTGATAAATTATCATCTGGAGTTATAGTTGTAACGGGAGTATCCTCCCCACATAGATATGAATGGACACCATGGTATTTTAAAGAAATTAAGATTATTGGCAGTAACGCTTTCGCAATTGAGGAGTTTGAAGGCTATCGTAAGCACGCTTATTTTCATTATTTTCGTTTTCTTCAAGAGGGGCGTCTCGATCCTACACCAATGATTACTCATCGATTTCCTTTAGAAAATTATAAAAAAGCATTCTTAACAGCTCGAGCTCAGAAGAAATACAGATCGATTAAAGTCGCTTTTTCATTTAACAATAATCAAGGAGATGAAAATTAATTGGGTAAAAATAAACAAATACAACTTATGCCTGCATTAATGTTTGAGATGAAATTAGTTAAATTAATGAAGGCATACCTACGTGGAAAGAGATACACTTCTGGTTATTGGAAAGAAAATGGACCTGTTAATATTAGGGATATTCCTATCCCATCACTCATTTCTGATGATTGGGTTTTGGTTAAGACTGTATATTGTGGAATATGTGGAAGTGATATAAAAGAAATAACTTTAGACGGAGCTCGCGATAATCCTTTACGTTCATTAATCACATTTCCCCAAATTTTAGGACATGAACCAGTAGGTATAATAGAAAAAAAAGGTAAAAGTGTAAACAGACTTAAAATTGGTGATAGAGTTGCTATAACTCCATGGTTACCATGTGTTTCTCGTGGAATTTACCCCGTATGTCCAAGATGTAAGATTGGTAATTATACTCATTGTCATAATTTTCAGAGAGGAATTTTACCGAGTGGAATGCATTTAGGAGTCACAAAATATTATGGTGGATTTACTCCATACATTGCGATCCATGAATCTCAGTGCTTTTTAATTCCTGAGAATGTTTCATTTGATCAAGCTGTTTTAGCCGATCCATTCGCAGTTGCATTCCATTCGATATTAATCCTGAATCCTGACCCTAATAATACAATTTTGGTATATGGATTAGGTGTAATTGGGTTATTATCTGTGATGACTTTAAAAAATTTATTTCATGTAAAGAATATAATCGCTGTTGGTCGTTATCAATTTCAAAAGGAAATAGCCCTAAAATTGGGTGCCAAGCACGTTTTTACATCTAAAAGAGAAGTTTTAATCGAAGAAATTGCAGATTATATGGATGCGAAATTATTTACTCCTGATAAAGGTTTAAAGTGGGCATTAGATGGTGTTGACGGTATTATTGATACTATTGCTTCTGCCGAGACTTTAGAAGTAGGAGTACGTATACTAACGGCTCAAGGCGTCCTAGTGTTTCTTGGTGTAAGCACACCAAAAAGATGGGAAAATACACCACATTACTTTAAAGAACTTGAAATTATTGGATCAAATGCATTTTCCATAGAGACTTTTGAAGGTAAGAGTGCTCATGCGTTTGAATTTTTTTTGGAGTTTTTAGCTTCAAAGAGATTAAATCCTAGTATATTAGTCACTCATAAGGTTCCACTTGATGCTTATAAGGAAGCTTTTGATATATTGACTAATAAATCTAAATCTCATGCTGTTAAAGTTTTATTCGAATTCTAAGACTCAACGAGATCATACTTTAAATACAACTAGACAATATTTTTGGTACTTTTTTACAGAAACTTTAAGTAAATAAAAATATTAATTATTTTGATTCAAATATCTCATTGAAGGTGAATTTTATAGTTCTTGAATTAATTGCTT
>JAHPYZ010000016.1:0-7255 GCA_019058425.1 Promethearchaeota archaeon | reverse complement strand
ATAGGAATTACAATGCTAGGTATGTGGTTTCTTCTATTATTTAAGAGAGAAGTACCAGAACTTAAAACTAAACCAACTCAAATATATTTTCACTTAATAGCTGAATTTCTTACAGCAGTTTTTTTAATAATTGGTGGAATTGGATTTATAATGAATCAACCTTGGGGTGTAGCTGTTTTCTTTATAGCAATTGGAATGGCAATTTATTCGACGATAAATGCAGCGGGTTTTTATGGACAATTAAAAGATTGGCCTATGTTCATAACCTTAATGGTATTTACTATTTTTTCTCTTTTAATCGCAGCATTAATAGTAATAATCGAATTCCAGATATTTTGATATTAATTTAAATAATTCCTTTTTTTTTAAAGCTACGAATGTCATCATCTAAATAACCAAGGTTTTTAAGTATATCAACTGTTTGTTCTCCCATTTTAGGGGCAAGATTTCGAATTTTTAAAGGAGTTCTTGAATACTTAATGGGTGAAGCTACATTTTGGACATTACCAAATTTAGGATGTTCCATTTCTAAGACCATATTACGAGTTTTAATTTGAGGATCCTCACAGGCCTCAGCAAAAGTGTTCACTGGCATGACACATGCGTCTAAATCTTTAAAAATATTTATCCATTCGCGTTGGGTTTTTTTTAATAATTCATTTTGTATTTCTTTAAATAGTTCTTCTCTCTCTCTTCCTTTTACAAATTGAATTGGTTTTAAATCCTCGCGATTAAGACCTTTACAGAACTCTCGCCAAAATTTCACTTCAACAATACCTAGTGATAAATATTTATTATCTTTTGTTTTGTATACATTGTAAAAAGGAAAATCACCATGTAGGGGATTTTGGGTTTCAACACCATCATTTAGATTCCTAGAAAAATGATATGCTGCTACAAGAGGCATAAAAGAGAAAACACAATCCGTCATAGATATATCAATAAATTGTCCTTTTTTTTCAGGGTCCGTCTCTCTTTCAATTATGGCACCTAAAATTCCTATAGCTGACACTAATCCACCTCCAATATCAGCAACTTGAACGCCTGGATTTAACGGTTTTCTCTCCTTAGTATTATCACCATATACCACTCGATCTTTATTTAATTCTAATATTCCACATATCCCTATATAATTGAGATCATGACCTGCTATCTGTTCATATGGACCATATTGACCATATCCTGTTAATGAGCAACAAATGATTGAAGGATTTATTGAAGCTAATGTATTATAATCAATTTTCAATTTGGTTGTTACTTTGGGACGAAATGTATCAAGAACTACATCCGCTTTTTTGACTAATTGATAAAAAATTTCCCTTGCTTTATCCTTTTTCAGGTTTAAAGTAATAGATTGTTTATTTCTATTAAGGATGAAATTGAAAGCGCTTTCCCGATATCTCCCTTTTTGAAAGAATGGAGGGGGATGACCATAGGGATAATATGGATCTTCTACTTTAATAACAGTTGCACCAAGATCAGCGAGAATCATAGAACAATATGGTCCAGGCAGCATTCTCGTTAAATCTATGACAACTTTCCCTTCTAATGGTAATGACATAATATAAAAAAAAATAGATAAAATAAAAGGATAGAGGAAAAGTTAGAGACAAAAGAAGCATAAATCTTAATTATTTAATTATTAACGATAGTGAATTTTTTTCTTCTTTGTATCCATTTAATATCTCCTAAGCAATCCAATCTAAATATTTCAAATTCATTATTTTTCAAGATAATCATCCATGATGAATTTGTAAAAAATTCCAGAGGATTACCCACTTTGCTTAATTCTTTTATAGTAGATTGAGAATCAAATTTCTTGAATACATATTTGATATCCCTTATTTTTATGTTATTTTTCTTTAATTTTTCCATATTTTTTAACTGATTTGGATAAATATCCCATAGAGAATTTGGAATAAATAGGCCTTCAGTATTTTTGATATCAAGTACCTTAATATGTTTCAATATATCTATATCTTCAATATTTGAGATCTGGTTAAATCCAATATATAAGTGCAGTAATTTTTTTATTTTTTCTAATCCTTTAACATTCTTTATCTTATTATTGCGAAGATCTAAAAATTTTAACCTTCGTAGATTCTCTAATCCTTTGATATTCTCTATTTCATTATGACTTAGATCTAAAAATTCTAATTTGGTGAGTTTTTCTAAACCTTTAATTTCTGAGATGTGATTATTACTAAGATCTAATCTTTTTAAATTAGAAAGACTTTTAAGACCCTTAATTTCGGATATTCGATTATTGCGTAAGTTTAAAACTTCTAAATTTGAAAGATTTTCTAAATTTTCAATAACTGATATCTGATTATCAAATATTAACAAAGATTTTAAGTTTGAAAGAGCATTGATTCCTTTGATTTTAAGGATTTCATTATTATTTAGGTACAAAAACTCTAGTTTTTTTAATTTAAATAAATCATCAATTTTAGTAATCATATTCCCCTGTAAATGTAAAGACTTTAATTCTTTTAGTTTTTCTAACCCTTTAAAACTTTTAATTTTATTATAATTGAGATAAATTTTCTTTAAATCAGTTAAATTTCCTAAATTTTTAATTTTCTCTATATCATCGATGTTTTTATTGTTGAGGTTAATAATTGTATTAGAATCTATAGGAAAAATTATATTTCCCTCGAAACTAACATATTTTTTAGTCTTCAAAACAGCTTTTAACTTGTTATTTTCACTTTTCTCTATAGATTTTATTATTGAAAAAAGACAATTATCTGCTTTTTCACTTTTTAACATCCAAGTTATTGGTTTAATTGCTTTTTCAGGATAATTCTGAATTAGAACTTTAGCAGCATGTTCCCGCATATGATCATTCAAATCTGAAATTAAAATATTCTCAATGAAATCATAATTTTTTTTACTTGTTGGATGTATTAATCCAAAATATTTAATCCCTAAAACTCTAATCTTTTCTTCATATCCATAATCATCATTAATTAACGAGATTAATAAATCAAAAGCTCTTTCTTTATCTATTTTTCTGTCTTTATAATCTTCGTAAATCTTATAAGGTGATAGTTCTGTCATCTATTAATTAGATTCATGAATTTAAATGATGAATTAATATCAATTTTAATACTATTTAATATAAATGATTACTAAAATAAAATTTATTATTATAATTAAAAAATAAAAAAATAAATTGAGTTTTATAATTCAATTATTTCAGATTCCATTTTATCAGTGTCTATTATCGCAAAAGTTGATCTTCCCGTTAAGTAACCACACAATTCACCAGGATTAACAACCAAAATTCCATTATCTAATTTTTTATTTAATAAAGAATGCGTATGACCAGTTAAAATTATATCAAAACTTCCTGAGTTTGCTAGAGCATCAATAGTTTTTTGTCTTGGCATGTGAGATATAAAGATTCTTTTTCCTCCTAATTCTAAAATCATTTCATTCCCATTCTCTGCAAATTCACAAATCTGTCCTAAGTTTTTTTTTAAGAATGGTCTATCTCCATCATTATTCCCAAAAACACCATAAAAATTCTTCTTAATTGAATCTTTCAACTTATCAAACCATTTCTTCACAAATGGAGCTACATAATCTCCGCAATGAATAAGGGCATCCACATTTTTTTCATTTATTATCGAAACCGCTTTTATGATATTATTCATATTATCATGACTATCTGATATAACAGCTAATTTCATCGCTGATATCTCTCCTTTTAGTTTAAAATTGATAGATTTTAGATATAATTAAATTACATTATTAAATGTTTTATATTATAAATGAACTTTTTGTGAATTATCTATGATTGAAGAATTCTTTAAAAATGAAATAGCTGTTGTTAACAATGAATTGAAGAAATATTTTGCTCAACTATTAAAAACAGAAAAGGATATACTTCTTCAAGACTTTATTACTCAATTAGAGGAGTTTATCTTAAATGAAAAAGCAAAAAGAATTCACCCAGTTCTATTAAATGCTGCCTATGCTGGTATCATCAATCCAATGTATTTAGAGGATTCTATTGAACAAATTCGTGAAGTTTCAATAGCTGTTGAATTATTACATAGTGGACACTTAATTCATGATGATCTCTTAGATGATGATAAAATAAGGAGAGACAAGCCCACCTTTCATGAACAATTAAAAAATGAATTAGATCAAGTATATAAAGAAAGAAATTTATCAAATAAAAATGAAGTAATTGGATTGTATGGGCGGGATATGAGTATTCTAGGAGGATCTCAAGGGTATCTTTTAGGTTTAGATATTATAAAATCCTCAAAATTTCCAGAACAATTGAAATTATTAGCAATAAACGAGTATACAGAAGCAATGGATTACATTATGAAAGGTCAATTAATAGAAGAGTACATGAATTATAATAACATAACCATGTCATTAGAACAGTATTTAAATATTGCAGAATATCAAAAAGCAAGAATATTTGAGAAATCCACTAAAATTGGAGCTATTTTAGCTAAAGGAAATCTTCATTATCAAATTAAGCCCTTGAGCGAGGCTATGTTACAAATCGGACAAGCTCATTCAATTCGGGATGATATTCTTGATCTAGAAGATGATATCAAAGGAAAACAAAAAAAAATAATTTATATCTTAGCTGTACAAAATACTGATGAGGATCAATCTAAGAGATTAAATGAATTATACTATAAAAAAAAATTAACAAAGAATGATATAGATGAAGTTAAAGATATATTTACTAAAACTAATGCATTAATGATCGCAGAACATCTAGCAAAAAACCTTTTAGAGCAAGCTAGAAATTATTTGAGGGATATATATCCAGATTTAAATAGGAAAGAGAAAGTTTTCTTTAATATTTTCTCGGATTTTGTTTATTTTAGGGAATATTAGATAATTTTCCTTTTTTAATTACATTACTACATAAGAAATGTGCTTTTTTCTTAACATCAAATTGTTTAATTCTTTAAATACCTCTAGAACGTTACGATTCTCTAAAGCAGACGTTCTATGAAAGTTAGCTAGTTTTCTCTTTTCTAAGAATTCAAAAATCAAATCATCACTAACAATTTCGAGACCAGATGTCTTGTTTATTAAATCACTTTTACTTCCCACTAGAATTATAGGAATCTGTGGATCACTTGCGTTTTCTATAATTTGTTCATACCAAAAGTCTAACTGGTTAAATGAGGTATAATTAACTGAATCAAATACCAATAAAGCTCCATTAGCACCTTCTATAAATTTAGGAATTAATGGAGCAAATCTCTCTTGGCCTCCAAAATCAAAAATAGAATTATTTATATACTGTTCTTTCTTTACATCTAAATCTTTTTCCATATTTATCTCTAAATTTACAGAATGAAAATTTATACCAATTGTCGGAGAAGTGTCAAAATTGAATGAATTAAAACAATACCTGTTAAATAAACATGTCTTCCCAACTGAACTGGCACCACATATTACTATTTTAAAACTATATAATATGTCTTTTCGATCATAACTCATGTTTTGATATTCTCTTTAATCACTGTAAATGAAATTTCTCAGATAAAATTATTAATTTATTCAACAGATTTAATTGAGAGAATTATGTGAACCTTAAATAATTTGCTTGAAAACTTGATAAACTATAAAATTTTTAAGAGTTACAAAAGTAGAAAATGTTGAGAGTGCTTAGTATATCAAAAAATATTTAAAATCCAACTGCTTGTCCATCTTTACGCCAATCAGATGCACCAATATAACCATTTTCAAGTTTATATATTATTTGAGCGCCACCAAATTTATAGAAAAGTTCTTCAGAAATTTGATGTCCAAGTTTTGATAGTTCTTTATATGTATTCTTCTCAAATCCAGATTCAATATTTACATTAAAATTATCCATTACTCTCCAACGAGGAGCATCTATAGCTGTTTGTGGATTTTGAGCATGTTGAAATATCCTAATCATCATTTGGGCATGTCCTTGGGGTTGCATTGAACCCCCCATTACACCGAATGACATTAATGGTTCACCCTTTTTTGTTACAAATGCAGGAATGATTGTGTGATAAGGTCTTTTATTAGGGCCTATTTGATTCGGGTGACCTTCAATCAAATTAAAGCCATTAGCTCGATTTTGAAGTGTTATTCCAGTTCCGGGGATAACAATGCCAGAACCAAAATCCATGTAATTTGATTGTATATATGAAACCATCATTCCCTCAGCGTCTGCAGTGCTTAAGTATACAGTATCTCCAATTCTTGGTATCCCTGCATCAAATTGTCTAGCCATATTAAGATCTATCAACTTGGCTTTTTCACCTAAATAGCTTGTTTTGAGTAATAAAGAAGGATCAAACTCTAAGGTTGATTTATCAGATATATATTGATAAGCATCTGCAAAAGCTAGTTTCATAGCTTCAATTTGTAAATGCAAGGAATCTGGAGAATCCAATTCAAAGGTGTTTAGATCAAAATTTTTTAAAATTCCTAACATAATTAAAGCTGATAATCCCTGTCCATTAGGAGGTATTTCATGTAATTTTACACCATTAAATTCTAGTTTAAGTGTCTCTTCCCATGTTGCTTTATGATTTTCAAGATCTTTAAATGAAATTAAACCCCCAGTATTTTTAGCGTATTCTACAATTTTCTTTGCTAAAATACCACTATAAAAAGCTTCACCATCCGTTTCAGAAATAAGTCTCAATGTCTTTCCTTGAGCAGGAAACCTAAAAAGCTCACCTGGTTTAGGGGCTTTCCCATTTGGCATGAATGCACTATGAAAGTTTGGGAATTGTCGGCGTTTAAACCTTTTTGAGAGGAAAGGCCAGATTTCTCCTATAATAGGTGAAACTATGAATCCTTTTTCAGCATATTTTATAGCAGGTTCAAATAATTCCTTAAATTCTAATTGTCCATATTCCCTCGATAGCTCAACCCATGCTGAAACTGCTCCTGGGATAGTTACAGAATCCCAACCATTAATTGGCATTGATTTGTATTGAGAAAAATGCTCTGGTGTCCATGCTGATGGTGATCTACCAGAGGCATTTAAGCCAATAACTTTTTTACCATCCCATAAAACAGCAAAAGCATCACTCCCTATCCCATTAGAAGTGGGCTCTACGACAGTTAGTGCAATTGCTGAAGCAATAGCAGCATCTACTGTATTTCCACCTTTCAAAATCATTTGCAGACCTGCTTGTGAAGCTAACGGTTGAGAAGTAGTTACAATATTATTAGCTAAAACAGGCATACGTTGTGAAGGATATTTAAATTCCCAATT
>JAHPYZ010000139.1 GCA_019058425.1 Promethearchaeota archaeon | reverse complement strand
ATTACCTACAGAGACAGCAGGAGAAATAACAGTTCAAACTGATGAAACAATAATACTAGGTGGAGGTGGAACCTCTTTTCACCCTGTAGCACTCTGTATTGCTGGTTTTAGTGGTGATTTTGCTACACGCTTCGCAACTTTGGCAGGTTTACATGGAATTGAACTTAAAAAATTAGAAACTTTTGCAAGGATGAATATTGATTTGACCACGGGATTTGGTATTGAAGATGGAGTCTCTATGATCGATAATTTTGAAATTGAGTTGAAAGTTGAGAGTAATAACCCTGATGATGAACTTTTAGAACTTCTCGAACTAGCAAAAAAAAGAGTTTTTTGCCATTATTGCTATTCAACACCTGTTTTTCCCGATGTATTTGTGAGAAAAATAATTTCTAAAGAAGAGAAACAGCTAACTGAAGAACCTGCATATTTACTCAGTAAAAAAGAAGTCACACCAAGAAATCTCTTGCATGTCGATAACCCACATAATATTAAGGCAAAAATTGGGCGCGATATATGTATGAAAGAGTTATAGACCCATCTGTTTTTTTAAATTAAGAATTTTATTCTCTAAAGTTATTGTCTTTATAGATTTTCCCATTCCCGTTAATTTAAGAATTAGGAGTGATTCTTCAGCAGACTTTAAAGATTGTTTAAAATTTAACTGTAAAAAATAGCATCCTGCTATATTATTAAGAAAATCCGCTTTTGCAGGTAAATCATTTAACATTTCTGCAATTTTTTTCCCAGTATTAAATGAATCCATTGCAGCTGTATATTCTCTTAAAAAATAATACGATTTTCCCACCAGATTGTGAAATCTCATTTCATTTCTAAAATCTTTTAATTCTCGGGAGATCTTAATAGCTTCTATAAAATTCTTCAAGGAGTCATCATATTTTTTTTCATCAAAATATACTTCTCCTACCTTTGATAAATGCCAAGCTTTTCCTTCTTTATTATTCAATTTTTCATCATATTCTAAAGCTTCTTCAAACTTTTCTATTGCTATTGAAAGATCTCCAAATTTTTGATAGATCGTTCCAATATTGCTTAAGCATTTTGCTAAGTGTCTGATGTCATTTAAACGTCTGAAAATTTTTTCTGATCGTTGGAAATATTCCAAAGACAAATTAAGATTTTCAAGTTTATGATGAATTGATGCAATATTGTTTGATATAATTGCCTTATTTTTTAAGTCACCCAATTTTTCAGTAATTTTAATAGCCTTATCAGAGAATAATAATACTTCAGAATAGATTTCCAATTCTTCATATACTTCAATTATACTATTAATAATTCTAAGTTCTTCAGTAAGGTTACCAGTTTCTTGTACAATCTTCATTGCATCTTTATATATTTGTAATGCTTTCGGAAAATTCTTTATTCTTTCATAAATTTCTCCTAAATTACTTAGATATATAATTTCTCGATTTTTATCCCCTAAATTACGAGATATCCTAAGTGTTTCTTCAAATTTTAGAATTGCTTCAGAATAATTACCCATTCTAAAATAAAACCATGCAATATTGTTTAAGATGAGGAGTTTATGGTTTTGATCATCATTCTTACCAAAATATTCTAATGCTCTAATGCCACATCTAAAAGAGTCGTCAAATCTGTCAAAATTAAAGTAAAGTATGTGTGGAATCAAATATTTCATCATCATATTAGGCATTTCAATATTTTGACGTAACCAATCTTTAAACTCTATAGTAAAACTATGAGCATTAGAAATATATTCAAAATCGGCAAAATTTTTTATGAATTTTATTGAATCTGAATTTATTCTAAACAATTCAACATTAGGATTATAGTTCTTGATCTCTAAAAGGATATTATCCAAATCATCCTTATTTTGGGAATATTCTTTGCTACTTTTTTCAACCTTAAAAATACTTACATTCTCATTATTGTTTGTAACATGATTTACCCACAGGATCTTTTTTAACTTATGATATTTCTTTAAAATGGGAATTATGTCAAAATCGTTTTTTCCTGAGTATCCTATTAGGATTAAACTGGCATTGTTAAGCAGTTTATTAAGTAAAACGCCTTTATATGGTTCGACAAAAAATAAATCAAATTCCGAGTTATAAGATCCAATTTTTTTAATCAATGAAAGGAAATATTCTTTGGTACTCCTTTCAGTTAATATATCTTTCATAGACCCATGAAGTTTAAACACAAATTTTTTCCCTGTATTAAAATGTTCCAAAATATTTCTGAATTCTTTATAATCTTCTTCAGTTATTACCGAAAAAATATTATCCTTAACATTATTAGATTTAATTAAAGCTTGTTCAATTAAAAAATCAAAATTAGTAGTAAGTACAGTATGCCCTTTGTTTATCATTTCCGCTAGAAAAAAATGGATACTATTAGGTTCATTGCATTGTTCAAAATATTCTATTATTTTCAAATCACTATCTATTTGATTTCTAATAATTTCTACTAATGTTTCAAATTTTAATCCTTCTAATTTAGAAATACTTTCAATTTCTGATTCTGCACATGTAAATCTAATTACTTCTTCCATTATTTCATTACTACTTGGAAGATTGGATGGTGAATTGATAGAACATCCAGCTCCAGCGATGAAAAAATATTTTTGGTTGTCCTTTAACAACTCATTTAATTGTAAATTTACTTCACGCATCTTACTTATTATGTCGTATTAAATTATGATGGTATAACCTTTTCAAAAAAAAATCTAAAATCTCAATAAGAATATCCTATTAATATTTTACATAAATAAAAATCTTAATGTAAAGAAATTAAAGTAGATTTTTTCTTTTAAAAAGAGTTAATCAACTTCTATTTAGCCCCCACTTCAGCATTGGTTCATAATACTATATTTGATAAAGATTATGAATTTTATGATGCTACTTCGATGTACCATAATGTTAAACGTAAAGATAGTTGGAACACACTCTATCGTAATCTTGTCTAAAAGGCATAAGGTGTTGCTGTCAAAGCATCTGCAAAGGTAATAAATTATTTTAGATGGAAATGGAACACAGAGACTAATAAAAAATGCTTAGAATGTAATACTCTAAGTGTTTATGTGGGTGTGTAAGACAGAATATGAGAAAGGGCTGGATAAAATATTGTTCCATAATGTAAAGGATTGGATCAGCGCAGATTGACCTTTTAAGAAGGTTGCTTATCCCGGTAGAGAATAAGTATTAGATTTTTTCGTCA